>MGQS01000123.1:15477-21508 GCA_001797905.1 Deltaproteobacteria bacterium RBG_16_54_11
GGGATGTAACCCCTGGAGATGCGCCTGAAGATTTCAAACATGTAGGCATCCCGGGGTCCGTAGATGGCGCACGGGCGCAGGATCGTTACATGGAACTTGTCCCGGCAGCTGAGCACCGCCTCCTCCCCGTGCAATTTGCTTTCGCCATACGGGGAGACGGGACAGACAGGGTCCTCCTCCGTTTTTCCCCTCTCGGGGAAAGAGGGGCCGGCAGCGGCCTGGCTTGAGAGGTAGACAAATCGCTTGAGCCCCCGGATATTCCGGGCGGCATCTATCAGCCGCTCTGTCCCCTCCTGGTTGGTCCGGTAAAAATCCCTGCTGCGCAGGGCCCTGGTCGCCCCGCCCAGGTGGCAGATATGGGCAACCCCCTTCAGAGACGGGAGTTTGCCCGCTCCCAGCAGATCCCCGAAGATGTACTCCACCCCTTTGCCCCTGAGCCAGCGCAGATCGCTGCTCTCTCGTACGAGGGCAGTCACCGCATACCCTTTCCAGAGAAGCTCATCCACGAGATGGCTTCCGATGAATCCTGTAGCCCCGGTTACGAGAACACGCTCACCCACCTCTTATCCCCCAGATCCAAGATCTAAAATCCAGGCCCTTATACCACACCCCGTGGGAAAAGACAACCCAAAGGTGAACTGGGGTGTGGATGCAGGAGGTTGTTGAAAAAATGGATTTCCTGCAGGCTGTTCAAAAATGCCCAGATGCAAGTTGAGCCTTGCGAAATCCCGCCATGCCGGGGGCCCTGGACGGATGAGAGAAACGCAGCAGATGGGCGTTTTTCAACAGCCTGCACTATTTGACTTTAAACGACCACTATATATAATAGTGTTTCCATTATAGCAAGACCCTTGAGATCATCTTTTAAAAACGCTTTTTATCGCATTACCGCACGAGGCAGCCGAGAAGGAAACTATCTTCTATGCAGAGGACAAGAGAAGCGATGTTCGATAGGAAAAGGTAAGGCTCAATGGCGAGACCTGACACGGATTTGAAGCGGATCGCCGATCTCCTCTTTGAGGTGGGGATGCTGAAGAGGACCCCCCGGACCGGTTACCGCTTTTTGGGCACGGGAGAGGAATCGGTTGCCGAGCACCTCTTCAGCGCCGCCTTCATCGGATATTGCCTGGCTCAATTGGATGAGGGGGTCGACGCCTTCAAGGTGGTCAAGATGTGTCTCTTCCATGACCTCCCCGAGGCGAGGACCGGAGACCATAACTACGTCTACAAAAAGTACGTCCGGGTGGATGAGGAGAGGGCAGCCGAGGATCTGGCTGCTGGGCTCCCCTTTGCCCATGAGATCAAGGGCCTGATTGCGGAGTTCAATGAACACAAGACGCAGGAGGCCGTTCTCTCCCACGATGCCGACCAGTTGGCGCTGCTGCTGCAACTCAAAGAGCACAAAGACCTGGGCAGCCGCTACGCCGATGCGTGGCTCCGCAATAACGCCAAGCGGTTGCAGACAGAGGTGGCCAAGAGCATGGCCGAAGCCATCCTGCAGACCGATTTGTCCGCATGGTGGTTTAAAGAAAAAGATGCGGACTGGTGGGTAAAGGGAAAGTAACTAAGGTGCCGCAGACTGGTGGATAAAGGGAAAAAAATAAGGGGCCGCGGATTGATGGGTAAAGAAAAAGTAACAAGGAGCCGCGGAGTGGCGGGTAAAGGGGAAGTAGAGAAGTTCTTCGCCATCGGTGACATCCATGGCAATCTCTCACACCTCGAGCAGTTGCTGGAGAAGATCAAACCCGCGCTGAACCGAGAGAAGGATACCCTGGTCTTTTTGGGGGACTACATCGACCGCGGTCCCGATGCCAAGGGGGTCGTTGATTACATCATCCGGTTGCAAAAGGATCTCCCGCATGTAGTCTGTCTCAAGGGAAATCACGAGGAGATGCTCCTCGATTGGGTCATCAACGGAAAAAACTATGACCTCTACCTCTACAACGGCGGCGCTGCCACCATCAGGACGTATTCCCTTGGCGGCGAGTTCAAGCTCCCGCAAGAGCACCTCGATTTCTTCACCTCGCTGCTATTGTACTATGAGACGGAGAAATACATCTTTGTCCACGCGGGCATAAGGGGGGGCATCCCCCTGGAGGAGCAGGACCCCCACGACCTCATCTGGATCAGGGATGAATTCATCCTCTCGCCGCACGACTTCGGCAAGACGGTAGTCTTCGGCCACACCCCCCTGCAGCGGGTATTTATAGCACCCAATAAGATCGGCATCGACACCGGAGCCGTCTACGGAGGAACCCTTACCTGCCTGGAACTCCCGGCTCAACGATTCTACAGCGTGTGATCTTATTGTCCCATTCAGGGAGTAAAGCCTTTTCCTTGAAGCAAAGACTTTTGACCAAAGGGTCACCTCCGGCGGTTTGCTAAAGGGTCCCGTACTGCTGTGCATAAATCAGAGAGGTCGGGATGTATCGCTATGCGATACAGGGGAAGGGGGGATTTTCCCCGCCCTTGGCGGGGTAGTTTACTTACCCTTTACCAAGGCTCTTATCCCTTTTGTTTTGTTTCCGACGTGTGGGGGGAGCAGTGTAGATCTCTATGATGGCCAGACAGATGGTGACGACGAGGGGGCCGGCAATAAAACCAACCAACCCGAAGACCAGTAACCCCCCCAAGACGCTGAAGAAGATCAACAGGGGGTGAATCTGAGTCCTCCCGCTGATGATCAGGGGGCTCAGGAAGTTGTCCGAGAGGCTCACCAAGGTCGCACCCCAGATACCGAGGATCACGGCCTTGGCGTAGGCCCCCTGGATCAGGAGGAACACCACGGCAGGGACCCACACCATAAAGGGGCCCACGATACGCATAAAGGACAGCAAGGCCATCACCGTCCCCCAGAACAGGGGGGAGCCAAGCCCCACGATCATGAACCCCACGGCCCCCATTCCCCCCTGTACCAGGGCCACCACGATGCCGCCGTAGATGGTGGCGTGGATCATCTCGACGATCTTCCTCAGCATGTCATCCCGTTGCTTGGCTGAGAGGGGGATAAGGGCCTTTATCTTCGTGAGGACCTCCTCGCCGTCCTTGAAGAGAAAGAAGAGGGTGATGGACATCAGAAAGAATTCAAGGATGATGGTGGAAAGCCCCTTGATGAACTTGGGGGCCTGGCTGGCTATATACAGGCTTAACTTGCTTAGATTGTCGAGCAGGAGCGTCTGGAGGTTTATCTGGGAAAGATCGAAATAACGATCGAGCGCCTCCCCTATCCGTTGCACGAGGTCGGTCTGTGCGAGACTCTGAAAAAATGTTATGTGCTTTCCCTCTCTAATGAACTGTTCAGAGTACTGGTATAGAGTAAGCAGCTCTTTGGCGATGAGGTTGAGCACAAAGCCGGCGGGGATGATGATGGCGATGATGACGACGACGGTCATCGTTAAGGCGGCCCATCCCCGCCGGTTGCGAAAGAACCTGTTGACTCTCTTAAAGGGGGGATAAAAGATGATGGTCAAGATGGCTGCCCACGCAATAATAGAAAAAAATGGAGACAGGATACGAAAAAAGAGATAGAAGGCCATGATGACCAGGGCGAGGAACAACAGATTAAACAACGATTCTTTTTTCATGATCATCCTCTATCCGAGGGACCCGATGCGGACCCCTCTTATCTGTTTACGAAACTGTTGGCTCCTCTCAGTCCACCGTGCTTGATTATCAGGGGTGATCACCCCGATCTCGACATCCGGCGCAAGGCTCGCCAGCTGCCCCGCCGCTACCCCGGCAGAGCGCAGGACCGCCTTCCCCCAGTGGGGCAACAAAGCCATCACCCCTTCTGCCCCGCCTGCTGCGAAGAGCTGAGCGCAGATGGAGATGATTTTCGTATCCCTACCCAGACAGGCCACGTGCGCCGCTTTGATGGCATAGGAGTTGCCGTTGAAGGAGAGGGCCAGCCCCCCTCCCGCCTTGACCATCTCCAGGGCCTGAAAATCGGTGATGCTGTCCCCCACGTACATGACCTCGGAGACCTCGGCGCCGTTGCGCTGCAAGATCGTCCGCACGACCGCCGCCTTCGCCTCCCCCCCGACGGGATCCACCTCCTCCAAAACCCTGTTGATCTGCATGCCGGCCAGCTCCTCCCAGAAGATCTGATTGAGCCGCTGCACCACCCGCCTCCCGGCTTCAGGGGGATTCGCCAGCCCCGACCCCCAGTCGATCATGGGCATGCGGACGATCTCCCCTGCCACCTGCCGCAGATACCCCTCTTCCTCTTTGGGAATGGGATAGCGATCGAGCGCAAGCGCGGTGCAGTATGCCGCCTCGAAGGGGAAATCGATGACCTCACAGAGGGCCTTGATATAGGGCTCGTAGCTGGTGCTGACGATAAAGGCGGGCATCCTTTCCCTGACGAAGCGGAGGGTCTCCTGTGCACCGGGCATCAGGAGGATGTTTGCGCGGGAGAACTCCTCGATCCGCTTGTCCGTCGCGCCAAAGGCCTTGAGAAAGGGGAGGATCAGGCGCAGGGTGTCACCTGCCTTATACCCGGGCCGCTTCTCCACATCTGCCAGGTAGTCGTCATACTTGCTCAGCAGGGAGAAGAACGCCTCCCCCTGGGGGACGAAAGAGGCAGCCAGCTCCATGGCGTTGTCGTTCTTGGAGATCGGGCCTTCGCAGTCGGTAACAAAGATCCTCATCTTAAGTCCTTGAGGTATTCCTCTACCTCCTGGGTCAGGACAAGCCCTTGTAGCTCTTTTCCCTTGCCGCCCATGACCCGCCCGTCCTTTATCCGGATCCTCCCCTCTGCCACGGCCTTGAGGGTGAGGATGATGAGCGGTATCTCCCGGCGCACCCCCTCCTGGCGGATCAGCCAAAACAAGGGACCGCGCTTCTCGGGACCCCCCTTCCAGAAGGGGGTAAACGCGCCCCCCTGGATGGGAAAGGAGGAATAGGCCACAACCGCCCCCCGGTCCAGCTCCGGCGTGACGAGGTGCATCATCGCCCCGGTGGTATCGGCCCGCTCTCTCATCAGCTCGTCGATCACCTCCTCCCATGCCCCGGTCGGACCGCCGGGCAGGGCCGGGTGGAGGTTGATCAGGGGGTGTCGTTGGCACATCTCGGGGCTCACGATGAGCATGTAGCCGGCAAGCACGAGCAGGGCATTGTTATGGGAGGCAATCCTCTCCATCACCCCCCTATGGTATTCCGCGCGCCATTGCTCCCGATCTTTCTTGCGGAGCTCAGGTTTAAATCGGCGCGAGGAAAAGGTGATGGTCTCCAAACCCAATTCTGCGGCAAGGTCCAGAAAGAGATCGCTCTGCGCTGCCTCGCCCCTCTCCCGGTCGCAAAAGACAAAGGTCATCTCCGCGGGGATGAAACCGTCTTTGATCCGCTCCCAGACCGCCTGGAGCAGCTGCCTGGCTGCCAGGTCCCTGCCTGTGGAGAACCAGCCGAATTGAAAGGGCATCGTCAACCCCCTGTAATCTCCTTTATATCCCCGGCATCGGGGTAGCGCTGCCTGCCATAGCCGCCGAGGCTCTTGGCCGCCATGGCATGGGCAAGGGCCAAGCAGTCATGGAGCGGCCTTTTCAGGAGCAGACCGGCCAAAAACCCGGCATCGTAAACATCCCCTGCCCCGGTGTTGTCAACCACCTCTACCGCTTCCTGCGGGCGGAACTCCGCCTCTCCCTCCCGCGAGAAGAGATATGTCCCCTGCTCTCCCCTCTTGCAGACCACCATCTCAGGCCCGTGGGAGGCGATCTCCTGGCAACCGGCTCTATAATCGTCTGCGCCCATGAGGGCACAAATCTCGTGATCCGTGGCAAAGATGATGGCTGATCGCTCGATCAGGGGGAGGATGGCTTCCATCCCCCTGTGGGCATAGAGCTCACCCGGATCGAGACTCACCTTTACCCCGGCAGGGAGGACCTCCATGAGCCCGCGCTGGGCATCCAAAGGGCCATCCCCCACAAAGGCGCTCAGGTGGAGGTAACGGGCGTCGGATAGATAGGGGATGTTCAGATCCTCGAATGTCAGGTCGTCGTTGGCATTGGGCTGAACCACGAGGGCCCGGTCCCGG
>MGQS01000123.1:21627-26238 GCA_001797905.1 Deltaproteobacteria bacterium RBG_16_54_11
CCCACAAACCCCGTTTGAAACCCCATCCTCGCCAGGGCCACGATGGTATTGGCAGCTGATCCCCCGCCGCTGCGAAACCGCAGCCTCCCCTGCCGCTCCAGCCCCTGCAACAACTTTTTGAACTCCCCGGAAGAAAGGGATTGCTCCCTGCCTGCATGCAGGGGCCATCCCTGCTTGCGCAGGGCAGCCAGATCATCGACCTCGTACAGGAGGTCCAGGTTCAAGGCGCCTATGCCGATGACATCCTTCATTAGTTACTTAGAAAATAGAACCCCTAGATTTCCCCTCCCCTCGGGGAGAGGATAATGTCCCGCTCTGTCGCACAGCGACATCCCCTCATTAAGATTTCTATGAAAGCGGAGAGGGACGCTTTGCATAAATCAGGGAATCCGGCCCCGCTCCACAGCACATAACAAGCCGGAGGTGCCCCTTTGGGCAGAATGCGGGGTCCCGCAAGCGGGAGATGCCGCAAAGCGGCAGTGAGGGGGAAGGATAGCCATATCCACTGGCCAAAGGGCCACTGGCCAAGGGTCACCTTCGGCTTCGGCCTCACCCCCGCCCTCTCCCGCCAGCGAGAGAGGGGGTTTAAATTATACCGTTTTCATCGTTCGTTGGTGACGAACCATCGTGACTAACCATGAAAATACCACGGTCTAAGAATAAGCTCAAGGGCATTGAACGCTTGTCTCTGTGTTGCAGCCCATGCTAGAATGCTCATAGCAAACTAAGAGCCGGCTGGGCTCCGTTCCCCTGTACGCCATATTTCCCATGCTTCCAGGTGCTGGAAAGGGAACCCGCGTGCCTTCATAAGCGTCTTCATAAATCGACGAGGAGGTCTATGATAATGTTACGGCGAATAAGCTTCACCCTGGTGCTGTTGATGGTTGCCATTGCTCTCATTGCCGCCGGAAAGCAAAGCGGGATAACTCTGCGGCTAACGCACGCGGATTCCGGATCCACAATAACGCTCCATCCCGGTGATACGCTGGAAATAGTGCTGCCGGGTAATCCCACTACGGGTTATACATGGGAAGTAAAGCCTGGATCAGAGGCTCTCCTTAAACAGAAGGGCGAGCCAACGTTCATGCCGGACAGCAAGGCACTGGGTTCCGAGGGGCGCATGACTTTTAGGTTCGATGTTGTCGCTGTGGGCAAGGCGCCCTTGGTACTGATATACCACCGTACCTTTGAACCGGATCGCCCGCCGCCTCGGACCTTCGGTATCCGAGTTCTCGTAACTGAGTAACAATCAGAAAAATGAACGGGGTAGTGTAGGTAAAAAGGGGACGTCCTTACTGAGGGGTATGAGATACCTCTTTTACCTTCGCGATAGGCATTGGGTACGTTTCCCTGAAGCTGGCAGCCGTTTTCACCGCCATACCCAGGCATACAGGTAACCTCAGTATTTGGCGAAGAAGTCCTGTACCTCTTTGATCAGGGCGGTCTTGGCATCCGTGAAGACGCCGCTCGCGAAGACAAACTCCAGCGTAAATATGAGATTGTATTCCACCGCCGATGTCTTGTATTCCTGGGTGGCGGTCACGATGACATCCTTCAACTTTTTCCCTTCGGCGCCCTTAAAGAGCTGCGACTTCTTCAAGATAAGATCGAGGGCCTCCTTGGCATCCTCGGCATTTTCCAGGGTGACTTCGATCCCCTCGACCTCTTTGAGCGCCTTGACGATTTTGTCCCGGTCTACCTTGATTTTCATGGTGTCCTCGCAGCAATGGAATCACTACCGTATAACTATAGAGAATAAGGTAGTGGTGGTCAAGGCATGAATAGAGCCAGGAATTGAGATGGATAACTGCTTTTGCATATTTCTTACAAATAGCTTGACACTAGGCTCAAAATAGCTTAATCTATTAGTAGACTAAGGAGGCATGACCGTGGGAAGTACTACAATCCGTATCTCAGAGAAAAAAAGGGATACCCTCAAAATTATCGCCAGTATTGAAAAAAGAGAGATGAAAGAGATCCTCTCCGAGCTCATAGACGAGTATATTGAGCGACACAAAGAGACCCTAGAGCTTCTTTCCAAGCCTGACTGGCTTGAGATCATCGAAAGAGGCAAAAAAGAGGTAGCCATGGGAGTAAGGGGGAAATCTCTTGGCGAATTGGAAGATTGAGGTCAAGCCGGCGGCGGAAAAATACTATTTGAAACTTGATAAGCGGACGCGGGCAAGGATAAAGCAAGCTCTAAACGAGTTAGAAGAAGCAGAAAACCCCTTACGCCTCCCTGACGTTCGAGCTTTAACAGGCCAGTTGCATGGGGACTACCGTTTGCGAGTCGGAGGGTTGAGGATTCTCTTTACACCGGACAAAGAGAAAAAGATGATATATGTTTATGCTATACTTCCTCGAGGAGATGCTTACTGATCCATTGGAAAAGTTGAGAGGGCTGAAGGGATCAATGATTTAAGTCAGTCCTCTCCCTTGGGGGAGAGGATAAGTCGCGCTCTGTCGCACAGCGACATCCCCTCATTAAGATTTCTATGAAAGCGGAGAGGGACGTTTTGCATAAATCAGGGACTACGGGATGCCGCAAAGCGGCAGTGAGGGGGGAGACAAACTTCTTTAAAACCGTAAGAAAATATGAGGTTACCTATGGCATTGAATAGTAAAAGACAATTTTTTCTCGTTTCTTGCATCCTGATCTTCTCCCTAGCTGTCCTGATAAGCGCTTCCCTGGCTGCCGAGGTGGCGGTTATCAAGGTCAACTACCGCAGTGCCGCCGAAATCCTCCCGCAAGTGCAGGACCTCCTCTCCCCCGAAGGCAAGGCATCCGTTGATACCAGGACTAATTCCCTCATCGTGGTGGACACGAAGGAATCCCTGACCAAGATCCAGGCCTTTGTAGCATCCATAGACAAGCTGGCAGAACAGGTCAAGGTCCGTTTTCGGTTCCAGGAGCAAGGCATCTCCACGGACAGGGATATCTCGACATCAGGCAGGGTCTCAGGGGAGCACGGATCAGTAGCCATCGGCAGGGACGGGCGCGAGGGGGTGCATGTCCGCGCCAGGGACCGCGTGGTGAACCGGCAAGGAAACACGGAATCCTTTATCTCGGTCATGTCAGGGAGCTCGGCCTACCTTTGGGTAGGCAAGGATGTCCCCTTTACCGAGCGCTGGGTCTACCTCACCCGGCGATACGCCCGCGTGGTGGAGACGGTGAACTTTCAGCGCGTCGAGACAGGCTTCGAGGTGCGCCCTGTTGTAATCGGAAACAACGTGCAGGTAGAGATCGTCCCCAGGATATCTTCTTTCGATATAGAAGAGTAGGTAGTGCGCCTCACCGAGGCCGCGACCACCTTGACCGTGCCCAAGGGTCAGTGGGTGACCATCGGCGGCACGAGCGAACAGAGCAACGAGGTATTCCGTGACATCCTCTCCTACGGCTCCGCCTCCACAAACTCCACGCTCTCGCTGTCGTTGATGGTGGAATAGCGAGGATGGCACCTTATATCGAAGGTGCTTTGAAACCAACGACCTTTGTTTTACCTATTAAATAAAATTGTGCTGCCAACAAAGATCAAGATACAGTATGAAAATAATGGGATACCAGATATAATGATGATAGAATATTGGGGGAAATGCTTTGAAGATCAAGGGGATCATTTGGCTTGATGAAATTCTTGAAAAGCTCATACGAAAACATAATGTTCAGCAACGGGAAGTTAGAGAGGTTTTGGCGAGCAAACCTCGGTTTCGTTTTTTAGAGAAGGGCACCGTCCTGGAGAGAATGTATATGCAGCGATGGGTCAGACCGATGATGGTCGATATCTCATTGTTTTTTTGTCTATAAAACCGATAAACGTGCCTTAATTCTTTCGGCGCGCGATATGACAAAGGCTGAAAGGAGATTATATGAGGAAAAATAAAAGCTCCTTATCGCAGGCAACATCATATAAAGAAATCGGCGACTTCTGGGATACTCACGACATAGCCCGGTATTGGGATAAAACAAAAGAGGTATCCTTTGAAGTAGATGTCGAATCCGAGGTTACTTATTACGCAGTAGATCGGATGCTTTCAGATAAACTCCAAACGCTTGCGCAGAAACGAGGAGTTCCCGCCGATACACTTATTAATCTTTGGGTTCAGGAGAAGCTTCGGGAACAAAAGGTGTAGCTTCCGAATTGCGCAATAAGAAAGGCAAGGGGGGACACAATTTCATATAACAACGGTACGATCGGACGAAATAAAATCTCGTCATGGTCGGCACGAGCGAACAGGGCAACGAGGTCTTCCGTGACATCCTCTCCTACGGCTCCTCCTCCACAAACTCCACGCTCTCGCTGTCGTTGATGGTGGAATAGTTCTGCAGCTTATATTGCCAGGCCGATTGGAGGCAGGCTTAAAATATAAGATTTATTTAGTACCCTCTTCCTCCTTTAATTAATCATTACTTCTGCGCTCATTCACAGTGGGATAGTGGGTATCCCTCCTTTCGTCCTGAGTTCTGTTGACTGGAAACCCGCCTTTATTCTAAACTTGGCGAGTGAAGAGTAATAAAAGCCAGCAACATGTCCTGCTGATCTTTCCTCCTGTTGCCAAGCCATCCGAGCCGCCGGGGGGCATAGCGGTGCTTTCCGGCGCCCTGGGTGCTTA
>MGQS01000123.1:26264-26372 GCA_001797905.1 Deltaproteobacteria bacterium RBG_16_54_11
CCAATCTCGAGGGGATGCTCAGTCTCCTCGCCAGGCCGTTTGCCCCTGCGGACACATGGACGCGCCGCGCCTATCGCCATCTCTTTAAGAATCTCAACAGCCTCAAAA
>MGQS01000124.1:0-316 GCA_001797905.1 Deltaproteobacteria bacterium RBG_16_54_11
ACCTACCCTCTCCCGCCGGCGGGAGAGGGAGTTACTATATTTTTCCCGCCAAGGCTGGATTCACGGGTGGCAGCGCCGTGATGAAACATTATATAAGTTCGAACTCCCGCAGCGCATAATCCTTCTTGGTCCAGTCCTTCTGCACCCGCACCCAGAGCTCTAGATATACCCGGGCGCCCAGGAGCTGTTCGATGTCCATCCTGGCTTGGCTGCCGATCTCCTTGAGCTTTTTCCCGCCTTTACCGATGAGGATCCCTTTCTGCGATTCCTTCTCCACATTGATCGCAGCCCTGATCAAGGTCATACCATCCTCCCT
>MGQS01000124.1:365-691 GCA_001797905.1 Deltaproteobacteria bacterium RBG_16_54_11
CGGGTTAGCAGGAAGATCTTCTCCCGGATGATCTCCCTCGCCATAAATCGCTCGGTCTGATCGGTAACGGCGTCTTCAGGATAGTAGGCTGGGCCAGGGGAGAGGAGCGCTATGATCTCGTCCGTCAAGAGATCTACCCCGGTGCCGACCAGCGCCGATATGCGCACGACCTTTGTATACGGGAAAGGAAAGGGTTGTTCAGATACTACATCCCCGCCTCTGACGTCGATCTTGTTGATCACCAAGATGACGGGGGTCGCTATACCCTGCAGAAGGTCATCTATCAATTTTTCCCCATCAGGGAAGGGATCAGGAGCCTCCACCAT
>MGQS01000124.1:747-8932 GCA_001797905.1 Deltaproteobacteria bacterium RBG_16_54_11
TGTTGAGCTTGGAGGGGGCATCATGGATCCCCGGCGTATCGACGAAGAGGATCTGGGCTCGCGGCAGGGTCTTGACCCCCATAATCCTGCTCCAGGTGGTCTGCGGTTTGGGTGAGACGATAGCGATCTTCTCCCCCACGAGGCGGTTAAGCAGGGTGGATTTGCCCACATTGGGCCTGCCTATAATCGGGACAACCCCCGAGCGAAAATCACTTATCTGGTTCTTCAACCTTCTCTGCTTTTTTCTTCTTGATGGTATAGCGGATGAGCCCCTTGATGATCGTGCTCCGCTTAGCGCCTCCGAGGATCACCTTGAGGTCCTCATAGACCGTGGGATCATTGACAATACCCCCCAGGGTCCCCTCCCCCCGCTCCACCTTCTTGACGATGTTGTTGGCCGATTTGGCAGTGGAGGAGAGATCCTTCATCAGGTCACTGAGAGAGCCGGAGGCCACTGAGAGATTGTTCACCAGCTCCCCGCCGGCAGGATCGTATAAGATGGCATGGAGCAACCCCTTTCCCCCCCGCATCTGGCTGCTGATCTCTTTCACATCTATCAAGATAGTGTTGATGACGTCGATGGCCTCTTCGAGCTTTGCCGCATATGCCAAGAGATCGAAGGGACTAGCGCTCTCAATGTAATCTCCGTCTTGTAAAACATTGTTCTCGGGCGATCCCAGAGAGATCTCCACATACTTGTCACCCAAAAGCCCCATGGTCTGGATGCTCGCGATAGAATCCTCCCGGATTCGCTTCTGAATGCCTTTCTTGATCCTCAACTCCACCTTGATGGTCTTGTCACGGGCGTCCTCGGGAAAAATGATGGCGTTTACCCTGCCCACCGTCAGGCCGGCTAAACTCACCGGCGCGCCGACGATCAACCCCTGGATATTGGAGAAGGAGGCCCAGAGGGTATACTGCCTTTGAAAATACTTCTGGTGACTCCCGATGACGAAGACACCCGCGCCGAACAGGAACAGAATGACCACCACAAAGATCCCCACCTTGACCTCGGTAAGTTTTTTCGATTTCATTCTTCCCTCCTCGTCCGTATTAGTCGACGATCTTTTTAGCGATAAAGTCTTGCACCTCTTGAATAGCAGAGGCCTCAAATTCCTCCTTGGTGCCCGTCATGACGATTTGTCCCTTGTGCAAGAGGGCCAAACGGTCTGTAACCGCGTAGGCGCTGTCGAGATCATGGGTGACCACGATGGAGGTGACCTTTAGGATCCGCTGGAGTTCAACGATGAGCTGGTTTATCCTCTGGGTATTGGCCGGATCGAGGCCGGTGGTGGGCTCATCGTACAGGATGATCTCCGGATCTATGGCGATGGCCCTGGCCAAGCCCACCCGCTTCTTCATGCCGCCGCTCAGCTCTGCCGGCATCTTCTCCTCCACCCCGTCGAGCCCCACCAGGCGTAACTTCTCCCTCACGATCCGCTGGATCTCCTCCTCGGGCATGCGGAAATGTTCCCTGATGGGATACGCCACGTTCTCCCCGGCGCTGAGGGAATCGAACAGGGCGGCCCCTTGAAACAGCATCCCTATCTTTCTCCTGAGAGGCACCAGCTCCTGCTCTGTGAGCGGGATGATGTCCTTCTTATTAATTCTTATCGTACCCTCATCGGGCTTTTCCAGGCCGGAGATAAGCTTGAGCAGGACGCTCTTGCCTGTCCCGCTCCCCCCCAGGATGGTGATGGTCTCTCCCCGCTGTATGCCGAGATCCACCCCCGTCAGGACCTGGAGGCCCTCGTAGGACTTTTGAAGGTCCCTGATCTCTATGATCGGCCCTTTCATCTCCTCACAGCACCAGAAAGATCTTGGTCAAAAAGAAATCGGTCACCAATATCAAGATGGAACTCACCACCACCGTCGAGGTGGTGGCGCGACCGACACCGACGGTCCCCCCCTTAGTGGTCATCCCCTCATAACATCCGATGACCGCGATAATGAGGCCGAAAAAAAAGGTCTTCCCGATCCCGCTCGCCACATCTTGAAAGGATATCTTCTCCAAGATGGTGGTGAAGTAGTAATAAGAGGTTACCTGGAATTCCATAACGCTGATAAGGAGTCCCCCCACGATGCCCAAGATATCTGCCACAACGGTCAGGAGGGGAAGGGCCACTATCGTCGCGATCAGCTTGGGGACCACCAATCTCTTGACGGAATTTGCCCCCATGACCCGAATGGCATCGATCTGCTCGGTAACCTTCATGGAGCCGATCTCAGCGGCGATCCCCGAGCCGACCCTCCCTGCCACCATAATGCCGGTGAAGACCGGCCCTATCTCCCGGAGCAAGGAGAGGGCGACCACCACCCCGATAAACCCCTTGGCCCCGAAGCGGCTCAGGGCAGCGGCGGTCTGCAAAGCCAGGACCATGCCGGTAAAGAGGGCGATGACGTTTACCACTGTCAGGGATTGGATGCCTATTGATTCTATCTCCTGAATGATAAGACCCAATTGATAGGGTGGCCTGATCCCGTAATAGATCGCCTCAAACAGGAGTTTAGAAACACCCCCGACATACGTGAGGACAGATTCTATGCGTTGTGTAATTAGGGAGATCGGTTTTTTCACCAAAGCCCTTTAAGGCTGGAGGAAGGTGATGCCGACGAGGAACTGACGGAAAGCCTCCACCGTGCGGGGAAATGCATCCCGGGGCGCCCAAAAGATGATATCGTAGCGCACCCCCTCCCCTCGCACTACATAGATCTCAGCCTTTATCTCGGTCCTCTCCACCCACGCCTCCAGTAGAGTCTTCACGGCCTCTCTGCCCTGGACCTGCTCAATGTCTTGGGAGATGATCTGCTTGCGCTCAAAGGCGATGAGGAGGTGACGGGTGAGGTTGGCCAGATCCGCTTCCTCCTTCAGAGGGGTCACATCCACCACAATCGTAGCCCCTTCTGTTCGGTCCCACAGGACGAAATCTATCCCCTTCCACGATAACAATTGCCATCCATTGTGCCGGAGGTGGCTCTTTGCCCAGGGCATGGAGACCTCAAAATACCCCTGGGGATCGCTATAGCTCTCCCCTTTTACGGGTTGGAGATGGTGGCCACAGGCCGAACAACAGAGTGAAAGCAAGAGAAGAGGGAACGCCAGATATCTCAGAGAGACCTTTGACATTGGGAAATAGTGTAAATGACCGCCGAGGTAAAGTCAACTGCGTTGGAGCAGGCCCCTCCTGTCAGGAGTTGCAAGCGCCAGGGTGATATGCTACCATGGCACATCACAAAAGAGGGGGAGGGACAAGCGATGTTAGGGGTCAACAAGGTAATCTTGGTGGGGAATTTAGGGGCTGACCCTGAGGTCAGATACTCCAGCACGGGGACAGCCGTTGCCAACTTTCGGATCGCCACCAGCGAGAACTGGACCAACAAGGAGGGGGGGAAGGAGACCAGGACCGACTGGCATCGCGTGGTGGCCTTCGGCAAACTGGGGGAGATCTGCGCGGAATATCTGCGCAAAGGGAAGCAGGTCTACGTGGAGGGAAAGTTGAGGACCCGCTCCTGGGACGACAAAGAAGGGAACAAGAGGTGGATAACGGAGGTCGTTGCCGGCAACATCGTGATGTTGGGACAAGTCGCCGAAGGTGGCCCTTTGGCCAGAGATGGTTCTTTAGCCACGGGCGAAGCCGGAGGTGGCCCTGTGGCCAGGGACCAGGCCAAAGGGATGGGCGGTGAGCCCACTGAGGGACCTCCCGAACCCACCCAGCATGACGACGATATACCCTTCTGAGCAAGGCTGACTGTTCGCGGAATCGCGCATAAGGACTTTAAGAACCGGCGACACAACAGCCGAGTTAAGGGCACAACTTCCTTAAAGAGAGTAAGGAGAATGAAAGAATGAAAACATCAACTTCAGAATTGTTTAAGGAGGCCCTAGACCTTGACGACAGCGATCGGGCGACTTTGGCAGGGCTATTGATTGAAAGCCTGGAGGATGAACCAGATCCCGAATTGGAAAGGATATGGAAAGCTGAAGTAGAACGACGCATTAAGGAACTTGACTCAGGAGATGTTAAGGCCGTTCCGTGGGAAGATGTAAAGGATAAATTGCTGCAGAGAAGACATGGGTGAAAAATTTATAGAGTTTCACCCTGCTGCCTTAGAAGAGGCCGAGGCTGCAAGGGACTGGTATGCTGAGCGGAGTTTAGTGGCATCAAAAGCCTTTGTTTCAGAATTGATCCATGCTGTCGAGCAACTTGTCGAAGCTCCTATGAGGCGGCCTCAATACGACGCCGATACCCGAAGATATGTCTTCTCAAGGTTCCCATTCAGTCTCATATATCGAATCTTGGGTAAGAAAATTCAAATCGTTGCAGTTGCACACACAAAAAGAAAACCTCAATATTGGAGAGATAGGTAATACTATAGACCAGTCATTGGACGACTCCTTTGAAGCTTTGGCTGCAGCGAATCACTCGCAGCCCATGAAAGGAAGGGGATGGGAAAACAAGGGGGAATTTCCATGTAGCTGGAAAATTTTCTATCTAATAATAAGTTAGGTGACGGCAGATCGTGTAATCATGACTCATAAACTCAGACTCTGTGCGATTCCAGAGAAATTTGCCATCTGCAAACTTCCGCCAGAAGCCCTCATTCCTCCCTGGGCTATCTCCGGCCAACTCTGGTCGGTCACTCGAACACCAACCGAACTTTCGCTGGTGTGTAGTCATTCTAGCGTGCCGCAGGGCGTCACGGCCGAACACAATTGGAGAGCTCTCCAAGTTGTCGGTCCCTTGCCCCTCGAGATGGTTGGTGTTTTATCTTTACTAGCGGCCCCATTGGCTGATAGTGGCGTAAGTATCTTTGTTATCTCAACGTTTGAAACGGACCTTCTCCTTGTCCGCGAACAGTCGTTCGAGACAGCTTGCCAAATATTAGTACAGGCCGGGCACCTAGTTCTTGCAGATTAGAATGAGCCACCACCTAACCCTTATAAAGCGCTCCACCGGACGCAGCGCCTTCCCTGAAAAAGTGAATATCACAGACCAACTCTGAAAGAAATGTAATCCCGTCAACGAGGGGCCGCAAGAAAAGAAGGAGATTGCCCTATGCGGGGTGGACGACCACCCGTGAGGGTTTGCGGTGACTAAAAGACATGCCGCCGGGCCCTGACGTTGAGCAAGAGTCCTATCCCTATCAACGTAACAACAACTGAGGATCCTCCATAGCTGAGCAAGGGCAGCGGCAGACCGACAACAGGCATCATCCCCAAGACCATACCGACATTGATCACCACGTGCCAAAATATCATCGCCGTCACCCCCAGGGCGATGACGGACCCATACCTATCGCGTGTCATCACACCCCTGGTGAGACCCCACAGGATCAGGGCCGCATAGAGGGCCAGAACCACACCACAGCCGATAAACCCCCACTCCTCCCCCAATACGGCGAAGATAAAATCCGTATGGTGCTCAGGAAGGAAATGAAGTTTGCACTGGGTACCTTGAAGAAATCCCTTCCCCCATATCCCCCCTGATCCAATGGCGATCTTGGACTGGATGATGTGATAGCCTGTTCCCAGGGGATCCATGGAGGGATGGAAAAGAGAGAGGATCCTGGTGCGTTGATAGCCCTTGAGGGTGAACCAGAAGATGGGGGTGGCGAGAAAGATCGCCGTGCATAAGATAAGGAAGGAGCGAAAGCGGATCCGGACGAACAGGACGATGGAGAAAAAGATAAAAACCATGACCATGGCCGTCCCCAAATCAGGTTGCTTGACGATCAGCAGCGTGGGCACCATGGTGATGATTGCCGGGATAAAAAGGTCCCGCAACCGGTATCCCTCTTTCCTCTCATGTCGCGCAAAATAGCGGGCAAGGGCGAGGATGAGGGCGATCTTCATCAACTCCGAGGGCTGAAAGTAGAAAAAACCTGCCTTGATCCACCGCTGCCCACCCCCAACAATCAGACCATAGATGAGCACGCAGAGCACGGTCACGAGGACCACGAGATAAAAGGGATAGGCGAATTCCTCATAATAGCGGTAATCGATTACGAAGACCAACAGACCGAGCAAGACCCCTATCCCAAACCACAAGAGCTGACGCAGATAGAAGGAGATTCCCTCACCAGGCATAGTGATGGTGGCGCTGAAGAGGTTCGCGATCCCGATCACCATCAGGGCAGCAGTCAGGATGACCAGCCTATCATCCAGCTGCCCCCATAATCTCCTGTCGATCATTCTTCACCTCGCCTGAGCGAGAGATACTTTTTGATCATCTCCCGGGCCAGGGGAACGGCAGCAGCCCCCCCGTGCCCTCCATGCTCGACCAGAACCACCACCGCCAGGGGGGTGTGGGCAGCTATATAGGCCACAAACCAGGCATGATCACGCAGCTCATAGGCCATATCTTGAGCCCTCTGCCGCTCCCCTCCCTTGAGTCGCACCACCTGCGCTGTCCCCGTCTTGCCGGCTATCTCCATCCCCTCTAAGCGGGCACCCCGACCGGTCCCCGCATCCTCCTTGGTTACCCCTACCAAAGCCGCCCGGAGTTCCTCCAAGGTCTTGGAAGAGATGGGGAGCCTTCCGATCTCTTCGGTGGGGTAGTCCTCTACCACCTTGTTGTCGAGGTCCTCCACCCGTTTTGCTATCTGCGGCTTGAGCAGGGCCCCGCCGTTGGCAACGGCGCTCATGAGGTTGAGCAACTGGATGGGGGTCACCAGGAGATAACTCTGCCCTATGGCCATGGAAAGTGTTTCCCCTGCATACCACCGCCCCCCCCGCCTGTCCCGCTTCCATGCCTCTGTCGGCACCAACCCGGCCTTTTCACCAGGGAGATCAATGCCGGTCGGCCTTCCAAGGCCGCAGTCCTCCGCGTACCTGCCGAGCGTCTCCACCCCCAACCGCGCGCCGACGTTATAGAAGTAGATATCGCATGACTCCACCACCCCCCGGTAGAACTTCATCACCCCATGCCCCCCGGTACGCCAGCACTGATACCCCCGCGGCCCCAGGTAATAGATGCCGGTGCAAGTAAAGGTGGTATCGAGGTTTATGACGCCTTCCTCGAGACCCGCCGCCGAGGTCACTATCTTGAAGACAGAGCCGGGGGGATACATTCCCTGGATCCCCCTGTTTTGCAGGGGATGCAAGGGGTCCGAGACCAGCTTTTCCCATTCCTGCGCCGATACCCCCTCAGCAAAAAGGGCCGGTTGGAAAGAAGGGGCGCTACAAAAGGCCAGGATCTCACCCGTTAAGGGGTCCATGGCGATAATGGCCCCTGACCTTTTACCGAGCAGTTCCTCTGCGAGCCGCTGCAGATCCAGGTCTATCGTCAAGTAGAGATTGCGCCCGGATACGGGTTGGACCTCCTTGAGGACCCTGATCTCCTTCCCCACAGCGTCTATCTCCACCTGCCTTCCGCCATCGATCCCCCGCAGGTCTTTCTCCCACGTCAACTCAACACCGTACTTCCCCACCCAATCCCCCATCTGATATCCCTTTTTCTCTTGCAGCTCCTCTTTGTTGATCTCCCCGCCATAGCCCAGTACATGGGCGGCTACACTCCCATAGGGATACGTCCTCACGGGCTCGATCTGTATCTCCACCCCGGGCAGATCCAGCCGATGCGTTTTTAAGGAGCTTAATTCCTCCCACGAGATGTCTCTCTTGATCAGCACCGGCTGGAAGGGGGGAGAATCACGTTGTTCGATCATGGACGCTATTTCATCAGGGGAGAGGTGGAGAAAGTGAGAGAGCTTGCCGGTTAAAACCTTGAGGTCGCCCACGTCCTCAGGCATCACCATGCAGTTAAAGGCGGGCCGGCTGTCCACCAAGACCCTGCCCTTGCGATCCATGATCATCCCCCGCGTGGCTGTGTTCTTTATCAGCCGTATCCTGTTGTTCTCAGAGAGGAACCGAAGCTCGTGCCCCTTGATGACCTGTAGATACAAGAGCCTGCCAAAAAAAATGATGAAAACAACGAGGACGGCCGAGATAAAATACCGGTGCCTCGGCCTAAATTCCTCTGGCTCTCGCCTTCTTATGTCCATAGCGGAATCCATCCTCCGTTCCCCTCTCGCCGAGGTCAGACACCGTGGGGGTTATGACGAGGACGAGGGGTGAGAGGAGACCTGTGAAAAGGACCTGTAGGAGGAGCTGGCGCGCGAGGACGATAACGGGGGTATGGATCATTCCTCCGATGAGCAACACGACAATCACGAGCAAGCCATC
>MGQS01000124.1:8999-9335 GCA_001797905.1 Deltaproteobacteria bacterium RBG_16_54_11
ATCCATCTGCTGAAGAAAAAGACCGCCGTTTTAGAGAGGGCATTGAGCCCGATAACACCGCCTGATAACACATCTTGCATGAGACCGAACAAGAAGGAGAGACCGCCTCCCAGGGGAAGGGAGTATTGGAAACTAAAGATGATCACCACGATGAGCACGACATCAGGAGTGGGAAGACGGGTAGGAAGAAAACCCGCCAGGGTAGTCACTACGAGCAACCACAGCATCCCCACCGCGAAAAGACCCAGAGTCTTGAACAAGATGCCTAGCCCTCCCCTTCTCTTGCCGGACTTACCAGCACCATCACCTCTTCCAGGCGTGAAAGATCAGCGCTGG
>MGQS01000124.1:9412-15612 GCA_001797905.1 Deltaproteobacteria bacterium RBG_16_54_11
CGAGGCCGGAGGTGACGATATGATCGCCGACCTGTATATCCTCCGTGCGGGGGACATATCGCAAGAAGCATCGACCTCCTCCCTCACCTTCCAAGATCCCCCGCGTCCTGGTCCGCTGCACCAAGCAATCCACCGAAGAGTTTCGATCGATAACGAGCAAAATGACGGAGGAAGTCGAGGAGATCCTCATCACCTTTCCAACCACCCCCTCCCAGGTCATCACCGGCAGCCCTTTTCTCACGCCGTCACGCTGCCCCTTGTTTATGACGATGGTCCTGAACCACGCTGAAGGGGAGTAGGCGACGACCTCGGCAGCAATCATGGGTGCCGGGACCTTCGCCTTCAAGAGAAGGAGGCGCTGCAGGCGCTCAAGGGTTTGGGTAGACTCCCTCAGATCGGCATTCTCCCGCTTCAGGCGGCGCACCTCTTCCTGTATGTGGCGATTCTCTTCTTTAAGGTTTACCAAGAGGACATGGTTTTTAAAAACGCTGTCTATGGAGTCGATGATCCGATGGAGGGCACGTTGCCAAGGAGAGAGAGGTCTGAGGCCGACATTATGGAGCTCATCTCCTCCATAGCGGCCGCTGATCTGAAGGACGATGAGAACAACAGTGCAGAGAACCAGGGAAATGATAACGAGCGCGCCACGGCGTTTCCTGAGGTCCACCATCTTAATAACTGAGTGCCACCTCCCTCAGGAGATCGCTGTCGTCCAAGAGCTTACCTGATCCCATAACCACCGTTGAGAGAGGATCGTCTACTATGGTAATCGGGAGATTGACGGCATTACGCAGCAAGACATCGATATTTTTCAATAAAGCCCCGCCCCCGGTCATCACTATCCCTTTATCGACGATATCAGAGGCCAGTTCCGGGGGGGTCCTTTCCAGCGTGATTCTCACGGCGTCTACGATGCTATTGAGGGGCTCGGTCAGGGCCTCTTTCACCTCATCAGAGGTCAGCTCCAAGGTCTTGGGAATCCCCGAGACCACATCCCGCCCTTTGACCTCCATCGTCGATCCGTCTTCGTCGGAGGGGAAGGCGTTCCCTAACGTGATCTTGACCTGTTCGGCAGTCCTCTCCCCGATGAAGAGATTATACCTCCTCTTGACATATTGAATGATGGCATCATCCATTTTATCCCCGGCCACTCGGATGGAGTTGGTGGTGACGATCCCGCTCATGGAGATCACCGCTACCTCTGTCGTCCCCCCCCCTATATCCAGTATCATATTTCCCGTGGCCTCCCTGATGGGAAGCCCCGCTCCGATAGCCGCGGCCATCGGTTCTTCAACCAGGTAGACCTCCCTGGCTCCGGCGGATTGTGTCGATTCCTTCACCGCCCTGCGCTCCACCGGGGTGATCCCCGAGGGGACACAGACAACGACGCGGGGGCGGACAAAGGTCCTGCGATTGTGGGCCTTGAAGATAAAGTGACGGAGCATCTGTTCCGTTACCTCAAAATCAGCGATGACCCCGTCTTTCATAGGACGTATGGCGATGATGTTTCCCGGCGTCCTCCCCAACATGTTCTTGGCCTCCTCACCAATGGCGAGGATCTTCTGGTTTCCCCTGGGATCGCGATAGACTGCTACGATCGAAGGTTCATTGGACACAATCCCTTTTCCCTTGACATAGACCAAGGTATTGGCCGTACCGAGGTCGATGGCCAGATCGGTGGAAAAGAAATTCCTGACAACGTCAAGCATGTTTATTTCCTTTCCTTTGCATCAACAGCATACCGTAACAAATAAACCGTGCGGAATCAAGAAAAATCAATGAGGTAGCCATCTGCCATCCCACGTGTTGGTATGGCGCCGGATACGAATCCACACCGGTTTTGAGCTGGCAACCTTCAGGTCTTACAGGAGGTATAGCGGATAGCTTTGGAGAGTAACGGAGAAGACAAAACGGAGGGGGAGGGGATTAGCCGGAGGTGGCTCTGGCAAAGGGGCCACTGGCCAAAGGGCCACCTTTGACCAAGGGGTCACTGGCCAAAGGGCCACTTCGGCTTCGGCGGCTTCGGCTCAGGCGGTTTAGCCAGCGGGGGAATATTGACGCTCTTTCCTGCGCATTCTGCGGATGGCCTTGGCCTTCTTCAGCCTTGTCCGTTCACCCTTGCTGATAAAATAGGAGTGCTTCTTTAATACCGGCTGAACGTTTCTCTGGAAATCCTTCTTGAGCCTTTTGAGCATCTTTTCGAGGTCATCCCTCTCGGTCATTATATCCCCTCCCTTCTCTTCCGAAATATAGCCCAGAATACCGCCACGGCCGATACACCCTCCTCCCTCCGACCCCGTTTTGAATAGTGCGCAATAGTATAAACCATCTGTCCGATAATTACAACCCCTCCTGTGCAGGACCTTCCATTTTCCCCTTGAAGAAAATCAATTGGTAGTTTAGACTCTGGGCGGTGGAAAAGCCCAAGATTGTGGTGATAGTCGGCCCGACTGCCAGCGGCAAGAGCGCCGTGGCATTGGAGCTGGCACGGCACGTCGGGGCTGAGATCATCAACGCCGACTCGATCCAGGTCTATAAATACATGGATATCGGCACGGCCAAGCCCTCTCCCGAAGAGCGAAAATTAGTGAGGCATCACCTCATCGATATCCTCTACCCTGATGAGGAATTTAGCGCTGCCCTCTTTCGCGAGGAGGCCCGGCAGGCCATAGCCGAGGTGAGCGCGCGGCGGAAAAAAGCGATGGTAGTGGGGGGCACCGGCCTCTATATCAAGGCCCTGACCTCTGGTCTGATCAGGGGGGGGGAGGTGGACCCGGCCATCCGGTCGCGCTTGCAATCCGAGGCCCAGAGCGGAGGGAGGAAGCGCATCTATAGGCGCCTGCAGGAGGTGGACCCGATTGCCGCCGCGCAACTCCATCCCCATGACACCTACCGCATCATCAGGGCCCTGGAGGTCTTCGAGAGGACGGGCCGACCAATCTCAGCCCTCCGCCAGAGCCACCTCTTTCAGGAGGAGTCCTATCACGCGCTGAAGATCGGTTTGATGCCGGAGCGGGAAGACCTCTATCGGCGCATAGATGAGAGGGTCGATGAGATGATTCGGCAGGGGCTGAAGGAAGAGGTGCAGCGCCTGTTGGAGATGGGCTATGCCCCCACACTCAAGGCGATGCAATCCCTGGGCTACAAACAGATGGTGGCCCATCTGCGGGGGGCGTACGATCTCGACGAGGCTACGAGACGTATCAAGCGGGATACCAAGAGATATGCCAAAAGGCAGATCACCTGGTTCAAGGCCGATACCCGGATCCACTGGGTGGTTCATCCCAAGGATCGAG
The DNA here is from genome assembly GCA_001797905.1 of Deltaproteobacteria bacterium RBG_16_54_11. Classification (GTDB taxonomy): domain Bacteria; phylum Desulfobacterota; class B13-G15; order B13-G15; family RBG-16-54-18; genus RBG-16-54-11. The sequence continues at coordinate 12,709 of MGQS01000124.1, forward strand.
ATGCCGTCGTAAGGATGATCGAGGGGTTCTTGCGGAATAATTGAGGGAGGAATAGCGTGCACAAGGATGAGGTCAAACGGGTTATCGAATCCCTCTTGTTCGTCCATCAACACCCCCTCACGCTGGATAACATCGTGAAGCTCATCGGGGACCAGGCGGGGAAAAAGGTGATTAAGGAGGCCGTTGGTGAGCTCGTGGCTGAATATCAGGGGATGGGGAGGAGCTTTCTTCTGGCGGAGGTGGACGAGGGATACCAGTTCCGCACCAAAGCCGCATATGCCCCCTGGATCAGAAACCTGAGGAAGGTAAAACCGGCCAAGCTCAGCCAATCCGCCTTGGAGACCCTGGCCATTGTCGTCTACCGGCAGCCGATTGTCAGGGCGGAGATCGAACACATCAGAGGGGTGGATTCGGGCTGGGTGTTGAACTCCCTCTTGGAAAAGGGGCTTATCAAGATCCTGGGCCGGAAGGAGGTCGCCGGCAGACCTTTGGTATACGGGTCGAGCAGGCGCTTTCTGGAGGTCTTTGGTCTGCGCAACCTGAGCGGTCTGCCCACCCTCCAGGAGCTGGACGCCCTCAGGGGCAAAGAGGGGGTGGAGCTTCAGGAGGGGGAAGTGAAGGGGGAGGAACAATAGGGATGGCCTTAGCCCGGCTGCACAAGATCCTGGCCGACGCCGGGGTCGCCTCCAGGAGGAAAGGGGAGGAGTTGATCCTGGCAGGAAAGGTCAGCGTCAACAATGAGGTGATCAGGGAATTGGGAATCATGGCTGATCCCGCTTGTGATCAGATCAGGGTGGATGGGAAACCGCTTCCCAATCCCTCTCCCAAGGTCTATTATCTCCTCTACAAGCCTCGCGGGATCATCACCACACTCAATGACCCCGAAGGGAGGCCCACCATAAAGGATCTCATCCCGCGGGTCAAGGCCAAGATCTTTCCCGTGGGGAGACTCGATTATGACGCCGAGGGGTTGCTTTTGCTCACCAACGATGGAGCGATGGCCATGCAGCTGGCGCACCCCCGCTACCGTGTCCCCCGGACATATCTGGTAAAGGTAAAAGGGGTCTTGACTGCCGAGGAGATGACGAGGCTCGAGAAGGGCGTCATGCTCGCAGATGGGATGAGCCCTTCCATAAAGGTTAAACCGATGGGAAAACTGCAAAAGAACTCGTTGTTAAGGGTTACCTTGCACGAAGGCAGAAACCGGGTGATCAAGAGGACCTTCGAGGCGATTCGGCATCCGGTCTTGAGGCTCAAGCGGATCGGATTTGCCTCCCTCACCCTCGAGGGACTGCGGCCAGGCGAGTACCGCCCCCTCTCTTCGGAAGAAATAGAACGATTGCGAGGTCTGATATGATACCGTGGCTGGAGATCCGCCGAAAGATCATGCATACCTGGCCCATCATCATCCCCATCGCCTATCGCTACGTCTCCAAGGACACGGCCTTAACGATCATGCTCCCCATCTGCGCCTTCTATGTCTTTTGTGACATCTTCAGACACTTTCATGAGGGATTCAGGGGGATTTTCGACCGGGTCATCACCTCCAACTTTCTGCGGGAGCATGAGAAAAATGGCCTCATCGGGTCCAGCTATTTTATCTTCGGGGCGCTCTTAGCCATCATCCTCTTTCCCAAGCCGGTGGCTATTGCCAGCCTCTACATCCTCATTATCTGCGATGCCATGGCGGCCATTGTGGGGTGCGGCTGGGGGAGGACGCGCATCTTTGCAAAGTCCCTGGAGGGTAGCATCGCCTTTTTTGTCAGCGGGATGATCGTAGTGGTCCTCGCCTTGCAAGATAAACCTCTGTGGGGGGAATCAGCAATGCAACACAACCTCCTGTGGGGGATATTAGCGGTGTTGGGAGCCGCCTTGGTTGAGCTCTTCCCCACCGGATTCGACGACAACCTCACCATCCCCCTGGTGGCAGGGGGGATTATGATGTTTGGGTTCTGGGTTTAGCAAAAAAGGATTCAGGCCGCGAGAAGAAAACAAACAAAAGGGCGGGGTTACCCCGCCCTTTTGTTTTTAAAGAGTTTAAGTGCTTTTTCTTCGAAACCTTAACCCCTATGGGTTTTTAGAAAGGCCAGACCTCTCACCTGCTTTTGGCTCAGCCGGACCCGCCCAGAGTCCTCCCCTATTCCTTATCACAGAAGGATCACGGCATCTCCTATCGCAATCCTGCCGCTCTTGACTACCTTGCCGAACCTCCCCTCACGGCTGACAATATAGGGCCTCCCTTCCTCCTTAGGCACTTCCTTGCCGATGTAACAGATCACGACCTCTGCCTCGCCGATTCTCAATCGGCATCCAATTCCCAGCTCATCCAGAGGGATCCCTTCCATGGTGATGTTCTCGGTATAGTCGTCGGCAATGGTGGCCCTGACAGCTGGAGGCACCAGGGCCATGGCCTCCAGCGGCAGGATGCTCACCTGTCTATCACCTACGCCGGCATGGGCATCGCCCTCTAACCCCCACCCCTCGCGAAGATACCCCTCATGCACATTGCTTTTGAGAATTCCCCGTTGCGCCGCCTTGTTGACGGCTATAACCTTTCCTATCATCTACTCTTTTCCAAATCCTAATAAGGTTTTATCTCTGGACATATCATAATCCCCCTCTCCCGCTAGCGGGAGAGGGTTGGGGTGAGGGTGGATATGCCCCCGGACTCCCCCTCACCTTATTCCTCTCCCCAAGGGGAGAGGATGCTAAGAGGTTCGGCAATCTCATTTATCGTGCCAAACGTTCACGTCGAAAGTCTCCGCTCTTTCCTCCCTGCTTCTCCACCAGGTGGATGTCGGAGATCACCATCTCCCGATTCACGGCCTTGCACATGTCGTAGATGGTCAGGGCGGCAATTGCGACTGCCGTCAAGGCCTCCATCTCGACACCTGTTTTCCCAGT
>MGQS01000124.1:15741-17358 GCA_001797905.1 Deltaproteobacteria bacterium RBG_16_54_11
CATGATCCCCGCTATCCGGGCTACGCCTAAGACATCCCCCTTCTCTATCCCCCCTGACATGATCCGCTGAAAGACCTCCGGGCCCATGACAACGGCCCCCCGGGCCGTGGCCTGTCTTAGCGTTATGTCTTTTTCCGTGACGTCGACCATCCGCGCCCTGCCCTTCTCGTCCAGGTGGGTAAATTCCTTCATCTCCTATCCTCCTATGGCGTGCATCCCCCTCTGACACTTCTTAAAGCGAATATCCCCGATCCGATGCCCCTCCGGTTTGGCCTGCAATGCTTGATAAAGGATTTCCTCGAGAATCGCCTCGCCTCCTGCCTTTCTCAAGGCCCCCTTAAGGTCGATCTCCTCGTCGGAGAAGAGGCAGGTCCTAATCTTGCCATCGGGGGTAAGACGGAGGCGGTTGCACTGCGCGCAAAAGTGGCTGGTGATGGGTGAGATAAAGCCGATCTCCCCTTTTCCTCCCTTTATATAATACCTCTTGGCAGGCCCCCCGTTTTCGTAAGGACCCATGGGGACGAGCTCCCCTATCCCCTTAATCTCCTCCATGATCCGGGAAAAAGGGATGATCTCCTGCCCGTCCCAATGGCTGACTCCTCCCACGGGCATGAACTCGATAAAGCGGATGTGCAGGGGATAAGCGAGGCTCAAGCGGGCGAATGCCCTGAGCTCGTCGTCGTTAAAGCCCTTCATGACAACCACGTTTATCTTGACCGGCGAGAAACCCTGCCGCATGGTTTCTTCGATCCCCTCCCATACCTCCTTGAATCTATCCCTCCTCGTGATGTAGGCGAACCGCTCGGCCTGCAAGGTGTCGAGGCTGATATTGATGCGGCGAAGCCCTGCCTCGGCCAAATCCCGCGCGTAGTCCTTTAAAAGCACCCCGTTGGTGGTCAGGCTCAGGTCTTTGACCCCCTCGATCCGCGCAATCCTCTTGATGAGGTCCACGACGCCTCTCCTGACCAGGGGCTCGCCGCCGGTCAGGCGGATCTTCGTGATGCCGTTGCGGGCGAAGACCTCTATCGTCCTCACGATCTCCTCATAGGTGAGGAGATCTTTGTGGCCGACCAACTCCACCCCCTCTTCGGGCATACAGTAACGGCAGCGCAGGTTGCACCGGTCGGTAATGGATAGCCGCAGGTAGTTGATCTTTCGATCATAGTTGTCGAGAAGCAGCTTCATGGTTCTCACAATAACAGAGGCCAATGACCCCGCGCTGGTCATCGGCCCTTCATCCCTCCTGGTGGACCTCCTTTCCAAGCACGGGGGGCGTGGTCGTTTCCAACCGCACCGTATCGGCCACCCTCCATATCCTCAGCGGACGTAGGAGGAAGGCTCGGATGATCCATCGCCTCTACTTTTTCTTTAGGATAACAATAGGTAACGAGTTTTGCAAGGATTTTCTAAGATTAAGGGTGTTGGTAGATGTTAGGTTATGTTAGGATTTTTGCGGTAGGTTGGGCACAATTACGGGCACAGTTTAAAAGGGATGGGGGTTTTTATCTAAAGCCCGATATTGTATAATCTCAATATTATGGAGGCAACATGAAAAAGCTGCTGGTCCTTACTTTCCTTTGTCTGGTTGCCCTGCTCGCACTGCTTTATTGCCCTACA
>MGQS01000125.1:0-231 GCA_001797905.1 Deltaproteobacteria bacterium RBG_16_54_11
TATCCTATACCCCTCAGACAAGCAAAAAGTGAATGATAAAAAAGGCCGAAGATTAAACCTCAAGCGGTCCCCTGGTGGTAGCCGCGCGCTACTATCTTAATTTCCCCCTGTTGATTGTACAGACGCGGCTACCCTGTATGCGTGGCCAAAATGCACACATCCTGGCCGTCGGCATTGACCGGTATGCGTATCTTATCCCCTATGTGGAGACTGAGGATGAGGTGTTCCTGA
>MGQS01000125.1:399-739 GCA_001797905.1 Deltaproteobacteria bacterium RBG_16_54_11
GCGGCATACCCTTAAAAAGGACAAGCGGCTTAACATACGGATTTCCGAGAGAGACCTTATCGAATTGCAGAGAAAGGCGATCAGGGAAGGGTTGCCGTATCAGACGTTCGTTGCCAGTATCATCCATAAGTTCATTAATGGGTCATTGGTTGAGGAAAAGAAATAATAGAGTTCTCGTAATACCGCGACCTTATTGACTTTTGACGGTCTGATGATTCCTGCTAGCTGCTCGCTGCTAGCTCCTAGCTGCTACCTCCTAACGGACAAGCTGGTTCATCTCGAAGATGGGGAGCAGGATGGAAATGACGATGAAGCCGACGACAAGACCCATGGCGAGGAT
>MGQS01000125.1:789-1881 GCA_001797905.1 Deltaproteobacteria bacterium RBG_16_54_11
GCACTTCCACCTCATAGGCATCCGCTACTTTCGTCAGCATCATCTCCAGATTCCCGCTCGCCTCGCCCGTGGCGATCATGTGGGTGACGATCGAGGGAAAAAGCCCGCTGCGTTTGAGCGCCGGCGCGATCCCCTCCCCTTCCCGCACCTCCACTTTGGCAACCTCGACGGCATGGGCCAAGAGCTGGTTGTTGACCACCGTCTTGGCGATGTCCAAGGCATTCAGGATGGGAAGACCTCCCTGCAGTAACGTGGCCAAAGTCCTGGCAAAGCGCGCCACCGCCCCCCTGAGGATGATCCCGCCGAACAAGGGGAGGCGTAGCTTGATCCGATCCCATGCTAAGGCCCCCTTCGGCGTCCGGAGGTATTTTCTTACCCCCGCGGCGGCGAGCACGATCAGCCCGATGATTCCCCACCAGAATCCTTTAAAGATCGAGCTGATCCCCAGCAAGATCCGCGTGGGGAGCGGCAGTTGCTGCCCCATCTCGGCAAAAACCTGGCTTACCGTGGGGATGACAAACGTAAAGAGGAACGCCAGAACCCCGGCGCCGACAATGGTCATAAAAAGGGGATAGGCCAAGGCCGCCCGGATACGATTGGTAAGGATGATCTGGTTCTCGATGAAGTCGGCGAGCCGCACGAGGACACCCTCAAGGGCGCCGCTCTGCTCCCCCGCCCTGATCATATTGACGTAGAGATCGGTGAAGACCTTGCGGTGTTGTTCCAGGGCATCGGCAAATGATCGCCCTTCTTTGATCTCTTCTCTGACCTGGGCGATGACTTTTTTGACGGCGTGGTTGTCCGTCTGCTCGACGATGGCATCCAAGGCCGAAACGAGCGGGGTCCCCGCCTCCACGAGGGTGGAGAGCTGACGGGTGGCAATGGCGATATCCTGCATGCGCACCCGCTCAAAAAAGGCGGTCAGGGGATCCTTCGTCACCAACTGCCCTTGCAGTTCCTCCTTGATGTCGATTGGGAAGATCTGCATCCCCCTGAGCTTGGTGCGCGCCGACCGCAGTGAGGGGGCATCAATGATCCCCTTGATCTTTTTCCCTGCGGCGTTCAGGCCGTGGTATTCGTAGACCGGCATGC
>MGQS01000125.1:1929-3612 GCA_001797905.1 Deltaproteobacteria bacterium RBG_16_54_11
TGGTCAAAATCTCGTTAACGTCGAAGCGTTGGAAAATTATCACGATTTGGTGAGACATAATTTTGTTCTTAAAATCCCCCTCCATCCCCCTGACCAAAGGGTCACTGGCCAAAGGGCCACTGGCCAAAGGGCCACCTTCGGCTTCGGCTTCGATTTTCCAAAGGGGGATAATAAGGACGATGACCATATCTACATGAAAATTTTACCCACTCACTTCCACGATGAGCCTTAAAGAATTTGGATACCCCGCAGCAGAGCTGCGGGGTGGTTCACTCCGTGCGCCCGTAACGCGTCGGCGACGAACGAATAAAAAAAGGGGAAGGGATCGCTCCCTTCCCCCACAGGCTCAGGTTACGTACTCGTTAGAAGGTGTAGAGCAGCAGACCCGCGAACTGCCAGGGGTCGCTCATCGCTCGGCCGCCCGCCTGGCTCATGTACTTCTGGGCAAAGAGGTAGCCGAAGGCGCCGTTGAAGGACAGGTTCTTGTAGATCTGGATGTTGACACCGTAGTCCATTTCCCAGCCGATGCCGTTGTGGCCCCCGTCGTGGGTACCGTTTAGGTATTCGACAAAGGGCTGGCCGTCTTCGTACCGGTCCGTGCTGGCGAGGTACATGAGCTGCGCGCCGACCTTCATCCAATCAAAGACCTTGTAATAGGCATAGCCGCGGGCATACCAGAAGCCCGGCATCTCCGTCTGGGGCGCCATGTACGACCCGACATGCGCGTTGATGCCCGTGCCCATCCAGCCGCCGGTGTAGACGATCGAGTCGCCAGGAATGGCGTCAGTTGCCGGCTGGGGCAGGATAAACCGCGAGCTCCTTGCCCCCATTTGTGGTATATACTGGACCGTTGCACCGCCCGCATTGGTATTATAGTACTTATTGTAGTTTTCACCCTGAACATACATACCACCGCCACCGACCTCAAGTCCCTTGAACACGTAGGAGATCCAACCCCTGATCAGGAAGGAGCCGAGGTTGGTGTGCTGGTCCGTGGCATCGGTATAACCCACCTGACCACCCTGGTAGATGAAGTCCAACTCCATGGGGAGTGGGCCCAGCTTGCCATTGAGGTAGGCGCCAATCCAGTACAGGTATGCGCTATCCGTGCCTATGCCAAATTTGTTGATGGGGTAACCGGTAGCGTCGGTGCCCGGAGGAGCCGTGGAAGCACCAATACCTGGGGCAGCACCGCCCATTCTGATGTTCTGATACGCAAAAAATGCCCCAGGCTTGATGCTGAACTTGGGGGAAAAGGTAAGGGGGATATTCATGTCAAGGGCATACAGCTCTGACCCATTGACGGCCTCCCAAAAAGCACGATCCGCCGGCGGAGCACCGGTCTGACCCGGCGTCGCATCCAGGACCTTGGCATAGTAGCCGGTGACGCTCAGCTTGATGGGGTCGATCACGGTGCGCAGAGACGCGCCCGCGGCGTCGAACCACAGGAAGCCGGCCTGGGGACGGATCACAAAATTCATGAGCCCGACCCTTGCCCACACCGGGAGCTTGGGCGGGATGCGGAAGTCGACGTACACGCTCTTGATCTCGATCGAGTTCCGGTCGGCGCCGAAGGTGCCGATCTGGTTCCGGAAGCCGTTGCCGCCGCCCCACTCACCAAAGCGGTTGGAGTCCATCTCAAACATGAAGACGCCCACGAGGTCTTCGCTGGCCCGGACGTTG
>MGQS01000125.1:3695-4012 GCA_001797905.1 Deltaproteobacteria bacterium RBG_16_54_11
TGCCGGCGGGACGTTCTTGAAGACCCCCCCGGATATACCGATAAACCCAGTGGCCGTCAGGTCAGCCGCCATGGCAGGTACTGCCATTGTCAGGGCCAGGCCGACAACCACTGCTAGCATTACGAGTTTTTTCACGGCATTTACCTCCTAGTAGGTTTTTGAACGTTTGTACTTCTTTTTCTTTTACTGCTCAGGTACTTCTCAGAATCGGTACTGCTCAATCTACGCTCTCTTAACTCTTTTCTACCTACTTCACTACCTACTACGCATACGCATCTACTACCTTATGAAGGTTCTCTGCCGAGGGGTCTCTTCCG
>MGQS01000125.1:4112-5050 GCA_001797905.1 Deltaproteobacteria bacterium RBG_16_54_11
ACCATGTACCTTTTTGGGCTGTCAAGCACTTTTTTGGGTCTTGGATGGGGTGATATAGCTCCTCTTATTGTCCTTTTTTTTGTTCTCTTAATAACCGCCCTTTTTCTTGGTTACTCATACAGCTTATAGACCATGAGCAGGCTCTTGACCTCGGACGAGAGCGTGTGGGCCGAGACAGAGACGAGCACCACCTCGTCCAGGCCGTCATTGTCCACGTCCTTGACCTGGTAGTCGGCCACATACCCGGGGATGTCCTGGGTCCTCCACGTGCCGGCCATGGTCATGCCGTCCCAGCTCAGGCCGGTGACATACCCCTTGTCGTAGAAGCGCTCCCGGGAGATGAATTCTCCGGCGGTAAACTTGTTGATCACCATTACCAGGTCGTCGATCCCGTCGCCGTCCAGGTCCTTGACGACCATGCGGTGCGGCACATAGATGCGGCGCGGGCTGATGGCCGTCGCCCCCCGCTTATCGACGAACGACGTGCGGGCAAGGGGGCGATCAATGAAATTGTCCGAACCGCCGTAGTCGCCGCTCGACTTCCACTCCAGATCGCCGGCCGCATCGAGCATCCGGATCGTGCCGGTATCCGTGAGCACGAGGAACTCCTGCGTCTCGGCAGAGGTGAACTTCCCGGAGTTGATCGTATAGACCCACTCGGCCTCGCTGGGGAAGACGCCCTTTTTCCCCTGCTTGATCCCCTTGCCGATCTTGATCTTCTTCCCGTTCCAGAGCACCGGCCTGATCGCCCCTTCATAGTCCGTGTTGGAACCAAGCTGCTGCGCCAGGAGACGATCCCCCTGGCCCGGCACCTTCACGACCCTGAAATACCATCCGAGCCCACTCGCAAGGACGCGAAAGGAGCCGTTTTCCCAGGTAAGGATGAAGGACATGAGCTTGTCCTCGTAGGCGTTGGTGACGCAGATCTCCGCCTTTTT
>MGQS01000126.1:0-5247 GCA_001797905.1 Deltaproteobacteria bacterium RBG_16_54_11
TTTTGCGGATGATAGTATAGTGGGAAAGGCGCAATCGGCATGGAAGCGGATGCCGGGAAATATCCGAACATGGTGAGAAACAAAAAACATTATTGTGATGTGCTTGTCATCGGATCGGGCATAGCCGGGCTTTCCGCAGCGATTATCGCTGCCGAGCAGGGGCTCGATGTCATCGTTTTAAACAAAGAGGCGTCTCTGGAAGAATCCAACACCCAGTACGCCCAGGGAGGGATCGTCTGCCGGGGGAAGGATGATACTCCGCAACTCCTTATCGACGATATCATGGAAGCAGGCGATGGGATTTCCAACCTCGAGGCAGTCACGATCCTGGCTTCCGAAGGCCCGGCCCTCGTGGAGGAGTTTTTGGTCAAGAAGATCGGGGTCCCCTTTTCACGTTCCGACAAAGGTGAATTGGAATATGCCAGGGAGGCCAGCCACTCGAGCCGCCGGATCCTTTACTGCATGGATACCACAGGGAGGCAGATAGAACAAAGCCTCCTACAAAAGGCGCAGAAGATCGAGCGTATTCATCTTTTTGCCGACTACACGGCCATCGACCTTCTTACCATCCCCCACCATTCAACCAACCCTCTCTCCCTCTACCGGGAGCCCCAATGCATCGGGGCCTATGTGCTCAATAACATCGATGAGAAGGTTGAGATGATATTCTCGTCGTATACCGTCCTTGCCACCGGAGGACTCGGCAGGATCTACCTGCATACCACCAATCCCGCCTGCGCAACAGGCGACGGATTCGCCATGGCCTACCGGGCAGGGGCCAGGCTGATCAACATGGAGTATGTTCAGTTTCATCCCACCTCTCTCTTCCATAAGGATGCCGACGGGTTTCTCATCTCGGAGGCCATGCGGGGCGAGGGGGCCAGGCTCATGACCAAGGACAATGTCCACTTTATGGAAAAATATTCCTCCCTTGGCGATCTTGCCCCCAGGGATGAGGTCTCGCGGGCCATCTATGAGGAGATGATCAGGAGGGGCGATTCCTATGTCTATCTCGATAGTGCATCCTATGCGCAGATAGACATTAAAAAACGGTTCCCTGCCATCTATGAGAAATGTCTGTCCCTTGGCATCGATATCCTCAAGGGCCCGATACCGGTCGTGCCTGCTGCTCATTATAGCTGCGGAGGGGTACAGGTGGACACCTGGGGAAGGACGTCATTGAAGAATCTCTATGCTGTGGGGGAAGTCTCGGCAACAGGCATCCATGGTGCGAATAGGCTCGCCTCCACCTCGCTGCTGGAAGGATTGGTATGGGGGGTGAGGGCGGCACAACATATAACTACGCACCTTGATAACGAGAAACCGTACACGGAAGCTGAAATCCCTCCCTGGCAGCCCCCTGAAAAAGAGGAAGAAGTCGACCCTGCCCTGATCCAACAGGACTGGCTCAGCATTAAATCAACGATGTGGAACTACGTCGGCATTATCAGGACGATAAAAAGGCTCGAACGGGGAAGGGCGGATCTCCGCTATTTGAGAACCAGGATCGACGATTTCTATAGAAAGGCCCATCTCGACCCCATGGTCCTCAATCTGAGAAACGGCATGCAAACCGCTCTCATCGTGGCCGAAGCAGCCTTTTCCAACAGAAACAGCCGGGGTGCGCACTTTATAGAGTAAATATGGGTGCGCACACTATATAGAGTAAAGGCGGTGGCTGTACACTTTATATAATTAATAGAGAAATAGTGGTTGTACACACTATATAAAGAAACAGCGGGGGCACTTCACTCTACCAATACGACGCCGAAGATGTCCCTCTCCTCTTTGTGGGTGCGGAGCACCTGTATCGGAAGGTCATGTTCCCGCGCAGTCGCGAAGGCATCGATGCCGCAGGCCTCCATAGAAGGTCTTGACCTGTCCGCGTGCAGGCAGCTGCCGGTGGGATCGCACTTTTTACATCTTCTACACGGCCCGCTCCCCATTCCCCATGCCTTGTAATAGCCGTCGAGAAACAGGGCCTTCTCTATATCGACCACCAGCTCATTGAATTCATCCAAGACCGCATAACCTTTTTGCCAATGGCGGTGGAGCAATATGGCGTGGCTGTAGGAGTCAAGGATACCGCGCATCCCCTCGGGGGTTGGGGTGTATGGCGGGCAACAGAGGCCGCGGCCATAGCCGAAGCATCCGAATTGGCACTTGAGCCGCACCCAGGGGGCGGTAATAATGCTCGGGGTCTCGATTATCCGCGCATGATCGACGCCTCTCTCGAGGGCCATCGTGAGAAAAGGCGCTAGTTTTTCCTTGGCATCAGACATTGGAAGATGTTGTCAAATGGCTTGCGATGCGTACCTTCAGGTTATGCTCAATCTCATTTGCCGTCGAGCAATTATGCGGCATTAGCTGCTTGTATGCAGCAATAGTATAGATTATAGGTAAGTCAGTCAAGGGTAGCATGAGCGGATAATGCGAAATATGTATCGGGATAATGATATCACCTTTTTTTGCACAAACTGTATCGGAGCACCCGTCGGGCAAGGCGATCAGGGGATAGCGTGCGTGCGGAGTAAACTGTCTTGACGAACGTCCTGTTCGGCATTATGCTTTAATCAATGGCACGTCAAGCGGATTATAAGAACTTCGAGGCGACCGCGCTCTTTTGTCCCCGTTGCAAGGTGGCGATGCCGGTGCGCAAGAGGCTGCTGTTGGTCCTCTCCGAGGGTGAAAAGTATGAGTATTTGTGTGCCCGCTGTGGTCATTCCGTAGGGGATAAGCTCGAGAAAGAGGCTCGAGGGCCCCACCTCATCATTCGTTGATCAAGTGAAAAAAATCCTTGCTTTTTTTAGTGATATGTGCTAAAAATAAGGATAACAAATCCTGCTTTTATTCGAAAGGCGGGTATAAAACCCCGCTTTTTTGTTAGGGGCTGTTTATTCTATGGATAGACGGGCCGTCGTGCAGAAGGCCGAGGCCATCCTTGAGCCCCTCCTGGAGGCAGAAGGGCTCTCCTTGGTGGATATAGAATATAAGTGGGAGCGTGGAGGCTGGATCTTCAGGGTTCTCATCGACAAGACGCAAGGTATTACGCTGGACGATTGTGCCCGGGTGAGCCGGGAGTTCGGGCAGCTGCTGGATGTGGAGAATATCATACCGGCCTCCTATCGCCTGGAGGTCTCCTCCCCCGGGTTGGACAGGCCCTTAAAAAAAGAGGCGGATTTTATCAAATACACGGGCAGACGCGTGCGGATTAAGACAAGAGAACCGGTCTCGGGGAGGCGCAACTTCAAGGGCGATCTGCTCGGCTGCGCCGAGGCAAAGGTCACGGTGAAGGTGGAGGGGGGCGAGGTTTTTGTCATTCCCCTTTCATCCATCCTCAAGGCGAATCTTGCGCTTGAGTTGAATCGTTTGTGAGGTCATACGATGAACCAGAATCTTAACTATCTCATCGAACAGGTTGGTAGGGACAAGGGCATTGACAAGCGGGTCATCATCGAGGCCCTGGAAGATGCCATGTTGAAGGCATCCAAGAAGAGATACGGCCTGCAGAAAGAGATCGAGGCCCGCTTCAACGAGGAGCAGGGGGAGGTCGAGCTTTTCCAGTTTAAGACCGTGGTTGAAAAGGTCGAAGACCCCGATCTGCAGATCCCTGTGGAGGAGGCCAAGCGGATGGACCCCGAGGCGGAGGTTGGGGACAGTCTGGGGGTCAAACTGAGCGTCGAAGACCTGGGGAGGATCGCAGCCCAAACGGCCAAGCAGGTCATCATGCAGCGGGTGAGGGATGCGGAGGGTGAGACCATCTACAACGAGTATAAGGACCGAAAGGGGGAGGTGGTCACCGGCTTTGTCCAGCGGATCGAGCGGGGCAACATCTACGTGAATCTCGGGCGGACCGAGGCCATCTTGCCCAAAAGGGAACAGGTCCCCCGCGAAGCCTATAAGCGGGGAGAGCGTATCAAGGCCTATATCTTGGATGTCCAGCGGACCCCCGTCGGGTGCCAGATCTATCTCTCCAGAACCCACCCCGGCTTCCTGGCCAAGCTCTTCGAGATCGAGGTCCCCGAGATCTCCGAGGGGATCGTGCGGGTGATGAGCGCGGCCCGGGAACCCGGTGAGCGATCCAAGATAGCCGTGTACAGCAACGATACCGATGTGGACCCGGTGGGGGCATCGGTGGGGATGAAGGGTTCCCGAGTGCAGAGCGTGGTACAGGAGCTGCGGGGGGAGAAGATCGATATCATCCCCTATAGCTCGGATCCCGCCAAGTTCGTTTGTAACGCCCTCTCGCCCGCCAAGGTCTCCAAGGTCTATCTCAACAATGAGGAAAAGTATATGGAGATCGTCGTAGCGGACGATCAACTCTCCCTGGCCATCGGCAAGCGGGGGCAGAACGTCCGCCTGGCATCGAAGCTGACGGGATGGAAGATCGACATCAAGAGCGAATCGAAGATGGAGAAGCTCTCGGAAGAGGTCGTCGGGCGCCTCACGGCCCTGCCCGGGGTAGGGGAGATCATCGCCCGGGTCCTCTACGACGAGGGGTTCTACACCATCGAGGATGTGGCTGAGTCGGATGGAGAGGAGCTGGGCAGAATCACCGGAATCGGCGAAAAGAAGGGCGAGAAGATCGTGGAGGCCGCCCGGGTCATGGCCGGTCTCACCACGGTCTCAGAGGAAGGAAAGCTGGAGCGGGTCAAGCGGGGGGATGATCCCGTGGAGCGGCTTCCCGGGGTAGGGGAGAAGACCGCCGCCCTCTTGCAGGAGTCGGGATATGGGAGTGTGCGTGATCTCTTCCAGGCGGATGTGGGGGTTCTCTCTCAGCTTCCCGGTTTCAGCCGCAAGAAGGCCGAGAACTTGATCCAGGCGGCCAAGGAATATATCGACAAGGGAGAATGAGGACCAACCATGTTCCCATCAGGACCTGTCTGGGGTGCGGTCAGCGGCGACAGAAGGGTGAGTTGGTGAGGATCGTGATCAAAGACAAGGCATTGATGGTTGATGAAGGCGGGAGGCTTCCCGGCAGGGGGGCGTATCTGTGCCACTGTACGGAGTGTGTGCACCGCCTGCTCAAGAAAAAAGGGAGATTATCCTATGCTTTGCGAGCCGCATTGCCCCATGCCGTGGAAGAGGGCTTTTTACGCGACCTGTTGCTGCCGGAGGTAGGAGAGGGATAGGTTTGATGGAAGAGGAAGGCAAGGTTGAGGTAGAAGAAAGACGGATCAGGCCCACGATCATCCGCCGGCGCAAGAGGGTGACGGAGCCGGAGGCGCCTGTTGAGGAACAGGCGGC
>MGQS01000126.1:5289-5847 GCA_001797905.1 Deltaproteobacteria bacterium RBG_16_54_11
CAAGGAGGAGGTACCGGCTCCCCAGAAGCAGGTAACGAAGGAGGCTGCCAAGAAGGAGCCCCGCGTCGTCAAGATCCCCAAGGAGAAAACGCAGCCTGCGCGGGTGGTGGGAAGGGTCGAGCTGAAGACGCGGCCCGAGCCAACCCCACCTGCAAAGGCCCCTGCAAGGACCCCTGCAAGGACCCCTGCCAAGGCAGAGCCCCCCCGCGAGAGGAAGCCGGCGGAGGTCCTGGAGACGGTGCCTGCCGAGACACCGATTGAGAAGGCAAAAAGGGAGCGGAAGGCCAAGCGGGAGAAGGAGGAGCTGGAGGAGAAGACCCGGAAGAAATTCAGGAGGCACAGAGAGGTTATTACCTTTGAAGAAGCGGGGATCGAGGAGACCCCCGTCTCCAGGAAGGGAGAGCGGGTCTTTACCGCGCACAGGCCTGCCAAAAAGAAGGTAGCTACCAGACCACGCCTCAAGACCCAGATCACCACCCCAAAGGCCATCAAGAAGGTCATCAAGATCACCGAGGTGATCTCGGTGGGGGAGCTGGCCCAGCGGATGGGGGCCAAGGT
>MGQS01000126.1:5923-15095 GCA_001797905.1 Deltaproteobacteria bacterium RBG_16_54_11
GCCGTGGTGGCCACTGAATTCGGCTATGAGGTGGAGAGTATTGCCATCGATGTGGACAAGATCCTGCAGCGGATCGAGGATCCTCTTGACAAGCTCCTTTCCCGGCCCCCGGTGGTCACCATTATGGGGCATGTGGACCATGGGAAGACCCTGTTGCTCGATGCCGTCAGGAAGTCCCACCTGGTCGACGCGGAAGCCGGAGGCATCACCCAGCACATCGGGGCCTATAAGGTTGATCTTGACAAGGGGACCATCGTCTTCATCGATACTCCGGGGCACGAGGCCTTCACCGCCATGCGGGCCAGGGGGGCCCAGGTGACGGATATCGTGGTGCTGGTGGTGGCGGCCGACGACGGTGTCATGCCGCAAACCATCGAGGCCATCGATCACGCCAAGGCCGCCGAGGTCCCCATTATCGTGGCCATCAACAAGATAGATAAACCCGAAGCAGACCCGGAAAAGGCCAAACGAGATCTCTCCGAATTGGGCCTCGTCCCCGAAGAATGGGGAGGGCATACCCTCTACGCCCAGGTATCGGCTAAGAAGCGCATCGGGATAGATGCCCTCTTGGAATTGATCCTCCTGCAGGCGGAGATGCTGGACCTCAAGGAGAATCCAGACAAACCCGCGCGGGGCGTCGTGGTGGAGGCCCGATTGGATAGGGGACGCGGTCCGGTAGGAACCGTGATGGTACAGGAGGGGACCCTGAGGGCCGGGGACGTCTTTGTCTCCGGGGACACCTATGGCAGGGTGAAGGCCATGCTGGACGAGCGCGGGAAGCACTTAAAAGAAGCGGGCCCTGCCACGCCTGTAGAGGTGGTCGGCTTCACCGGGATACCCGATGCAGGGGATGACCTTATCAGCGTGGAGAGCGAAAAGGTGGCCAAGGAGATAAGCCTCCATCGCCAGAAGCGGCTGAGGGGAGATGCCGGGGTGAGGCCGGAGCGGTTATCCCTGGAGGATCTCTATAACCGGATCCAGCAGGGTGAGATGAAGGAGTTGCGGGTGGTGCTCAAGGGAGATACCCACGGCTCCATCCAGGCCATCCATGAGGCCCTGGAGAGGTTGAGCACCGATGAGGTCAAGATCGAGGTCCTCCATCAGGGGGTCGGGGGGATCTCGGAGACCGATGTCACCCTGGCAGCTGCCTCCGATGCCGTGATCGTCGGCTTTAACGTATCCCCCCTCGACAAGGCGAAGAGGATGGCGGAACAGGAGCAGGTGGATATCAGGGTGTACAACATCATCTATGAGGTCATAGAGGATGTTGAAAAGGCCCTGAAGGGGCTTCTCGGACCGATCAAGAAAGAGGTCATTCTCGGCAGGGCCGAGGTGCGTGAGGTCTTCCGCGTCTCCAAGATCGGCGTCGTGGCCGGCAGCTTTGTGAATGAGGGGAAAATGGTCAGGGGAGCGGATGTGCGGCTCTTCAGAAACGGCGACCTGGTACATGAAGGGAAGATCTCCTCTTTGAAGCGTTTTAAGGATGATGCAAGAGAGGTCCAGGCCGGCTACGAATGCGGTGTCGCGGTCGAGGGGTATGACGCCTGGGAGGCCGGGGATACCATCGAGGCCTTTACCTACGAAGAGGTGGCGCGTTAGATGGAGAGGTGAGATGGTAGTGGGGGTATGCCATCTTGATCTCGTTCTTCCCGAAGGGTCCTCTCTCAAAGCGAAGAGGAGCGTCATCAAGAGCCTTATCACGAGGGTGAGGGCAAAGTTCAATGTCTCCATCGCCGAAGTGGGGGGACACGATCTCTGGCAGCGGGCCCGCGTGGGGATCTGCCTGGTGGGATCGGATAAACCCTTCATCAATTCCTCCATGGACAAGGTGCTCGATTATATAGAAAGACTGGGTTTGCTGGAGGTGGTCGGCTCGGAGACGGAGTTTTTACACTTTAACTATGATGAGGTTTAAACGGGCGGAAAAGGTGGGTGATCAGATCAGGGCGGAGATCTCGGAGATCCTTCTCAGAGAGCTGAAAGATCCCCGGATAGGGTTTGTCACCATTACCAAGGTCGCCGTCTCCGATGACCTCAGAACAGCCAAGGTCTATTACAGCGTCTTCGGAGGAGAGCAGGAGAAAGAGGATTCGTATAAAGGCTTGGAGAGCGCCACAGGTTATATCAAACGGGAGCTGGGCAGGCGGATTCGGCTCAAGTACATGCCCGAGATCACCTTCATGTTTGATGACTCGCTGGAATATGGGGAACACATCGAGGAGCTCTTGCGGGACGTACAGAGCCCGGCTGAGGAGCATTGATGGGACGGGTTGCCCGAGGGGCCAACGGCATCGTTGTTGTCGATAAGCCGGCGGGGATCACCTCGTACGATGTGGTGCGCAAGCTCAAGGGGTTGCTCTCGGGCCTGAAGATCGGTTATCTGGGGACCCTCGACCCCCTGGCTACGGGGGTGCTCCCCCTCTTGTTGGGAGAGGGGACCAAGCTCGCCCCCTTCTTAGAAGCCGGGCACAAGGTGTATGAGGCCGTCCTCCACCTGGGGGTGGTTACCGATACCCAGGACAGGGAGGGAAGGGTCCTGCAATCGGTGGAGGTAGGGGGGTATGATCTGTCTCCCCAGAAGATAGAAGAGGTGATTGGACGATTCAGGGGGCGGATCATGCAGCTCCCCCCCATGTACTCCGCCCTGAAACAGAACGGCGAGCCCCTCTATAAGCTGGCGCGCAGGGGTGAGGAGGTCGAGCGGGCCCTGCGGGAGGTGGAGATCTATGAGCTCCGGGTAACGGAGATCGATCCACCGTATCTCCATCTTTACATCGAGTGCTCCAAGGGGACGTACATCCGCACCATGGCCCATGATATCGGGAGAGAGTTGGGTTGCGGCGCCCATTTGACGGCGTTGCGCCGGACACGCAGCGGCCCCTTCTCCCTTGATGATGCCCTCACCCTCGACGATATCGAAGGATTGCTCAAGACGGGGAAGCTCAAGAAACGCATGATCCCCCTTGCCCAGGCCATGGCCTTTTTGCCTGCTGTTGAAGTGGAAGAGGCCGATGCCCTCCAGATCAGCAACGGGCAGGTTATAACCCTGGCGGATGCGTCTCACCGGTCCGAGGAGGATGCCCCGCAAGGGGGACGAAAAGAGGTCCCGCAAGTCCCCTCTGTTGCGCAGCAACATCCCGACAATCAGTTCTCTATACAAAAGAGAGCGGGACACTTTAACAAAAATATGGTGGTGGGGATGCCGCACAGCGGCAGGGGACTGAAAGAAGCGCAAGTCGTGAGGGGGGTGGCGAGAGAGGGGGGAGGCCTCGTCGCCGTGGGTGCAATCCAGCACGGGACAAAGGGCCTCGTGCTCAGGCCCCTGCGGGTCTTCCACGATGCCGTATTTACAAAAAGGCCCCCCTATGGTAGAGATAGAGTGCACACTATGGTTGATCAAGGAGGAAGGTAAATGGTTTTGGCAGTCGAGAAGAAGAAAGGGATTGTAGAACAATTCAGGTTGCATGACAAGGATACGGGATCATCCGAGGTGCAGATAGCACTGCTCACCGAGCGGATCAACTATCTGACAGAACACTTCAAGACACACAAGAAAGATCATCACTCCCGCCAAGGTCTCCTGAGGCTGGTCAGCCTGAGGAGGTCCCTCCTTGATTATCTCAAACGACACAATACGGAGCGCTACCGCACACTGATTGAAGAGCTGGGGATCAGGAAGTAACGCCTGGATTCCCGAGAGGAGATAGATTTCATGTATAAGAAGATTGAACGAGAATGGGCAGGGCGGACCCTTGCCATCGAGATCGACAAGGTCGCCAAGCAGGCCGACGGCGCCGTCCTCGTCCACTACGGGGAAACCGTTGTCCTGGTGACGGCGGTGGCAAACAGAGAACCAAAGGAGGGTATTGATTTCTTCCCCCTCCTGGCAAACTATGTGGAGATGACCTATGCCGCCGGGCGGATCCCCGGGGGCTTCTTCAAGAGGGAGGGGCGGCCGACCGATCGAGAGATCCTCTCCTCCCGTCTCATAGATAGGGGCATCAGACCCCTCTTTCCCAAAGGGTTCCGCAACGATACCCAGGTGGTTGCCACGGTCCTTTCCTCGGACAGGCAGAACGATCCCTCCATCTTGGGTATCATCGGGGCCTCGACTGCCCTGCAGATATCGGATATCCCCTTTGAGGGTCCTCTCGCCGGGGTCAAGGTCGGCAGGATAGACAAGGCATTTATCATCAACCCCACGACCGAGGAGTTGACGAGGAGTGACCTGGATCTTATCGTGTCAGGGAACCGCCAGGGTGTGGTGATGGTGGAGGGCGGGGGCAGTATCGTCGATGAGGGGGTTATGCTCGAGGCGATCTTCTACGGCTATGAGGCCCTCAAGCCGATCCTCGACCTGCAGGATGAGCTCAAGGCCGATTGCGGAAAGGAAAAGAGACCGTATACCTCCTTGGCAGAGGGCGGTCCTTTGTGGGAGGAGGTAAAGGGGTGGGTGAAGCCCCTGCTCACGGCTGCCTTCGGGATATCGCACAAGATCGAGCGCCGGGATAAGATACAGGAGATCTATCAAGAGGCCGCGGAGCGATTCGGCGGCGCGGAGGGGGAGTCCGCCCCCGTGGTGCGCAAGGCCTGCGAGGATGCCGATCGAGAACTCGTGCGCTCTCCTATCTTTCAAGAAAAGAAGCGTATGGACGGCAGGGGGCTTGCCGACATCAGGCCCATAAGCTGCGAGGTGGGCCTGCTGCCCCGGACCCATGGCTCGGCCCTCTTTACGAGGGGTGAGACCCAGGTCATGGCCGTCACGACCTTTGGCACCTCCGAGGATGAGAAGAAGGTGGAGTCCCTCTTGGGAGAGGCTTTCTATAAGACCTTCATGCTCCACTACAACTTTCCTCCCTTCTCCGTCGGCGAGGTCTCCTTTTTGCGTTCACCCAGCCGGCGGGAGGTCGGACACGGCTTCCTGGCCGAGCGGGCCCTCTTGCCCCTCTTGCCCTCGGCTGAAGAATTTCCTTACACTATTCGTTTGGTCTCGGAGGTGTTGGAGTCCAATGGCTCCTCTTCCATGGCCACCGTGTGCGGCGGCTGTCTCTCCCTGATGGATGCCGGGGTTCCCATCAAGGCCCCGGTTGCCGGCATCGCCATGGGGCTCATGAAGGGTGCGGATCAGGTGGCCATCCTGACCGACATCGCCGGGGATGAGGATCATCACGGCGATATGGACTTCAAGGTGGCGGGAACCGCAGAGGGGATCACCGCCCTGCAGATGGATGTGAAGATCCCCGGCCTGAGCAAGGAGATTATGGGGCAGGCGCTCAGACAGGCCCGCGAGGCCCGGCTCGCCGTCCTCGACGTCATGACCAAGACCCTGGAAAAACCGCGCGCGGAACTCTCCAAGCACGCCCCCCGTATCGTGACCATCCAGATCAATCCGGATCGGATCAGGGATGTCGTCGGTCCCTTGGGGAAGAATATCAGGTCCATCATCGAGAGGACCGGGTGCAAGATAGACATCGAGGATACCGGGGCCATAAAGATCGCCTCGTCATCCCCCGAGGCTATCGAGGAGGCCATCGCCCTGGTCAAGGGATGTTCCCAGGAGGCTGAGATAGGGGAGGTCTACATGGGAAAGGTCAAGAAGATCATGGACTTCGGCGCCTTCGTGGAGATCATGCCCGGGGTTGAAGGTCTGGTGCACATATCCCAGCTTGCCCGGGAGCGGGTGGCCAAAGTCACCGATGTCCTCAAGGTGGGGGATGAGATCCAGGTGAAGGTCCTCGAGATCGATGGCAACGGCAAGATCAGACTGAGTCGCCGGGCGTTGCTCGTCGAGGAAGGGAGTGGAGGCAGTGGGGGACATGAGCGGGACAAGAGGCGAAACGCCCGATAATCTCCCCCCTGTACCATCGGAGGAACAAAAAGGCCGCAGGAGGCGGTCTTTTTTTTCAGTGAGATCTTATGCCTGCTTAGACATTAGATCTCACTGAATCCCCCTTGCGGGATGGCAAGTGAGGGTGGCCTGACCAAAGGGTCGCCTCCGGGAACTATAAAAATCCCCCTGAATCCCCCTTTGCTAAAGGGGGAAGAACTCCTCCCTTTTGTAAAGGGAGGTGGGGAGGGATTTGGGTGGTCAATTTCTCAGCAATGGAAACATACCAAAAGACCCGATTGGATAACGGCATCCGCGTCCTAACCGAGGCCGTCCCGACCTTAGATTCAACATCCCTCGGTATCTGGATCACCTCAGGGTCCAGGGATGAGGTAATCGGTGAGTGCGGCCTCTCTCATTTTATCGAGCATCTCCTCTTCAAAGGAACAGAGCGCAGAAGCGCCTTCGATATCAGCAGGGAGATCGAGTCGGTGGGCGGAAGCATCAACGCCTTTACCGGAAAGGAATATACCTGTTTCCATGCCAAGGTCCTCAAGCGGGACACCGCCTTGGCCGTCGATATATTGGCCGATATCGTCGCCCATTCCGTCTTCGACCCCGGGGAGATAGAGCGGGAGCGCATGGTGGTGGTGCAGGAGATAAAGATGGTCGAGGATACACCCGATGACTATATCCATGACCTCTTTCACCGCTCCTTCTGGGGGGATCATCCCCTCGGATGCCCTATAACAGGGGTGAAGGAGAACATCCTTTCCTTCCAGCGCGAGGAGATAATCGCCTTTTTGCAGAGACAGTATACCCCTGACAGGATGATCGTGGCCTCAGCAGGGGGGGTGGATCATGGTCAGCTGGTGGACTTGGTTCAGGCCCGGCTCGGGCACCTTAAGCCCTGCCCCTCGCCATTGCAGCGGGAGGGGACGCACGGAGGCAAATCCCGGATGCAAGTGACTCATCGTGATCTCGAACAAATTCACTTCTGCCTAGGGACCAGCGGTATACCCCACAATCATCGGCTCCGGTATGCCGGCCACACCCTCAACACTATATTGGGGGGCAATATGAGCTCACGCCTGTTTCAGGAGGTCAGGGAGAAGCGGGGTCTGACCTACAGCATCTACTCCTTTCTCAGCACCTATTCGGACACCGGCCTCTTCGGGGTCTACGCCGGCACCACCAAGGCGGAGATCCAGGAGGTCATCACCTTGATCCTGCAGGAGTTGCAGGCCATCAAGGCGGGCAGGGTTCGGATGGAAGACCTCTCGGCGGCCAAGGAATACCTCAAGGGAGGCACGATCCTCAGCCTGGAGGGGTCTGACGGCAGGATGAGCAGGTTGGCCAGGGATGAGATCTGCTTCGATCGCTACATCCCCCTGGAAGAGGTCCTGAGCGCCTTGGGGGGGGTTTCGGAGGAGGCAATCGCCGAGGTCGCGCAGGAGATGCTCGGCTCCCATCCCCTCTGCATCACCCTGTTGGGGGCCATTGAGGAGGGCGAGCTCCCCTGGAAGACGGTGGATCTGTGAGATGGTGAAGGTGCGAATAAAAAAGGTGCGGGATGCAGCGGTAAAGCTGCCGCACTATATGACACCCCTCTCAGCGGGTATGGATCTCTGTGCCGCTTTAAAGGAGGGGGAAGTGGTCTTGGACCCGGGCCGATGGCAGCTCATCCCTACCGGTATTGCCATCGCCCTGCCCGAGGGGTACGAGGCTGAGGTGCGCCCCCGCAGCGGACTGGCTCTAAAGCATGGGGTGACCCTGCTCAATTCGCCGGGGACCGTCGATGCCGACTACCGGGGTGAGATCGGCGCCATCATGATCAACCTGGGTCATGAGCCCTTTGTCATCAGGGACGGCGACAGGATCGCCCAGCTGGTCATCCACCAGGTCTGCCGCGCCGAGCTTGAGGAGGCGGCGGATCTGCCCGAAAGCATCAGAGGCGAGGGCGGCTTCGGGCATACAGGCAGGTGAAGGGGTAAGAGGATGCGAATAGGGATCATGGCCGATTCGCATGATAATATACCGATGATCAAGCAAGCCTGCGAGCTCTTTAATGCCCACAAGGTCCGGATGGTCTTTCACGCGGGGGACTACATCGCCCCTTTTTCTTTGAACCCCCTGAACCAAATCCTTCACTGCGATTATCGAGGGGTCTTCGGAAACAACGACGGGGAGCGCATCGGGCTTGAGCGGATTGCTGGTGGCAGGGTCCACCCCTCTCCTGCCGAGTTTGCCATTGAGAAGTGGCGGATCCTGGTGGCCCATGAGCTGCCCGCCCCGGAGGCCACGGCAGTTGACAACACCTATCGCCTCGTGGTCTACGGTCATACCCACCTGCCCGAGGTCAAGCGGGTGGGGGAGACCCTGGTGGTCAATCCAGGGGAGTGCGGCGGATGGCTCTTCGGGCGCTGCACCGTGGCCATCGCCCATCTGGACACCCTCGAAGCCGAGATCATAGAGCTATGAGGGGAGAGATCCTCGATCCCTTTCTCCATTATCTAGCGATTGAGAAGGGCCTTGCCCGCAACACCCTTGAGGCCTATAGCCGGGACCTCAATGCCTACCTCGATTTTTTAGAAGGCGAGGGGATCGCGTCCCTTGCCGGCACCACCAAGCTCACAATCATGGCCTTTATCCGGCGCTTGCAAAAGGGTGGGCTTGCGCTGCGCAGCATCACCCGGGCATTGGTGGCCGTGCGCGGCCTGTATCGCTACCATGCGAGTGAAGGGCATCTGGAGGCCAACCCCTTGGAGGATATGGAGCTTCCCAAACTGAGCCCGACCCTCCCGCATGTCCTCACCGTGCTTGATGTGGAGCAGCTCCTGGCCCAGCCCGATGCTGCAAGTCCTCGGGGGATCAGGGATGGGGCGATGCTGGAGCTCCTCTACGCCACGGGCATGAGGGTCTCCGAGCTCGTCGAGCTTCCCACGAGCAAGGTGAACCTGGAGGCGGGGTTTGTCACCATCAGGGGAAAGGGGGGCAAGGAGCGGATCTGCCCCATCGGGGAGATGGCCATGGAGCGCGTGAGGATCTACCTGGAGCAGACACGGCCGGCCATGCTCAAGGGGGGGGAGAGTCCTTTCCTTTTTTTAAATAACCGGCGTGGAAGGCTCAGCAGACAGGGATTTTGGAAGATTTTGAGGCAGTATGCCTTGCAGGCCGGGATCACCAAGCGGATCACCCCCCATACCCTGCGCCACTCCTTTGCGACTCATTTGTTAGAGCGGGGGGCCGACCTCAGGTTCATCCAGGCGATGCTCGGGCACGCGGACATCGGCACCACCCAGATCTACACCCATGTGAACCGGGAGTATCTCAAAAAACTCCACC
>MGQS01000126.1:15127-18492 GCA_001797905.1 Deltaproteobacteria bacterium RBG_16_54_11
ATACCTACTAAGAGGTCGTGGAAGTAATGCCTTTTTCTCAAGCTCATCCCTTCAGGGCAGCTACGACGATATTTGATCTTTGCTCGTCGTAATGCTAAGCTAAGCGGCTGTTCGATTATACCCTCTCTATAACAAGGCACTGTGATATCAATGAAAAGGCGATATATTTCCAGTAAAGGCGGCGGTGACTCTATGCACATCGGATTTCACCTCACCTATGATTTTCACCATGCCATGCTCGACCCCATTTATGCCCTTCTGAGGGACGAATATCCTTGTCTTATGGCGAAGGATGCCAAGGCCATCATCGATTTTAAGCCGAAGGTCCTGGCGCTAGCCGATGCCCACTATCATTACTTTCGCGGAAAACTTCCGGGAACTATTATTATCTGGGTCAGGCATGGATTTTCAAATAAAAACCATGTCAGTCGATGTATTTCAGGAAGCGATTTTGCGTGTGTCTCCAGCCCTTGGATGCGCGATGAATATATTCGCATGGGCGCACGGCCGCGCCTCGGTTACTGGGTAACGGGCTTTGTGCCGATGGACAAAGCACTTGTTCACAGCAAACATTTTACCCCCTCCCTGCTTCCAAAAAATTTTTCGCAGGGCAGGGCGACGCTTCTGTATGCGCCAACGTGGAATAACTATCTCAATTCGGTCGAGGTGCTGGGGGATCAATGGCTCGACACCCTCGGTCGTAGCATGCCCCATATTAATGTAATAATAAAGCCTCATCCTCATATTCCCACTTTATTCCCTCGATGGATGGCGATGTGGAGAGCCGCTGCGCGACGCAATAAGCAGACCATATTGATTGAAGACAGTAACGCAGACATTTATGAATATCTGAGTTCCGCAGATATTTTGTTGTCAGATGCGTCCAGTGTGATATTCTATTTCCTTGCCTTCAATCGCCCCATCATCCTTGTAAATAACCCGCAGCGTTTTAAAGATCAGATATATTTTAATCCGGCCGGGCATGAGTGGACATGGAGAGATATGGGGATACCAATAGATCATCGCGAGGAGCTTCCCCATGCCTTACAGCGATGCCTTCAATACCCAGAAGAATTTTCAAAGCAGAGGACCCTCTACCGGAAAAGGATATTTGGAAACCTCCTTGATGGACGTGCAGCTGAAAGAATTGCAAATCGGATCAGGTCACTGTGTAATCCGCGTTTAAGAGATAAACAGTGGGTTACAAGCAGTTGGGATGCGGCATCAGCTTTTAGCAGCTTGGACAAAAAGAGATTAGTATTATTGAACATACGTCTTTTTTTGACACCTCTAAGAAAATCATTAAGACGCTACCCGCGGATATTCTTGCCGCTTAAAAAGGCACTTCAGTGGTTGAGCGCATTATATATTAATGAGAGCAAAGGACGTGAAGGTGGTACTCAATAAAAGAGAGTTGCATGATACTACCGTCGCGCTGGTTCCGGCAGCCGGAATGGGGACGAGGGTAGGCCTCGGCCCAAAGGCCTTTTTGCAGCAAGGAGGGCACAGCGTCGTTACGAAGGTCGTTCATGCGCTCTCCCCATGCGTCAAGCGAATCCTTGTTGGCGTGCCTTCCGGTTATCTTGACCGCGCTCACGATGAGCTGAAAGGTCTGGCAGAGGTCTTCCCTGGGGGGGCATCGCGTCAAGAGACGGTCTTTATCTTACTTAACCAATGCATCGAGCAGATCGTCTTGATTCACGATGTTACGCGGCCCTTTGCTTCCCAGTCTCTGATAGAGAAGGTCATTGATGCCGGCAAACTGTACGGCGCAGCTGTATCCTGCATTCCCATGCATACGCCTGTGGCGGCCTGCAAAGACGATCTGATATCGGGATCTATTTCGATAGCGGACCTACGGCAGACTCAGAGCCCTCAAGCCTACCGCCGAGACATCCTGGTGCAGGCCTATACAAGGGCTCTGGAGGCCGGATGGGAGACACAGACAACGTGGCAGCTCGTGGTGCAAGCAGGCATCCCTGTCCGGGCAGTCATGGGCGAGGAGAGGAACATCAAGATTACCACTCCCTTTGACTGGGAAATAGCAACGAGGGTGCTTGAGCCAAAATAAATGAACCGAGAGGAGAAGGGACTTCAATGAGTACCGAATCACTTAATCGGAGGAATACTAGTGCTTATGTGTGGAATGAAAGGCTTGATCCTGCTCGCTATGTCAATGCGACCTATTATCTGGAGACAGCAGTTGATCCTGAACTGGCAGCGATCGGTTTAGCAAAAGAGCAGAGCGCAACGGTATTGGAGATTCCTGGGGTCAAGTTTAGTGATGACATTTTACAATGTACAGCGCGAATAAAATCAATTGAAACCATAGGTAAGACATGTGATACGCTGCTGACATCTTACAGATTGAATACATCCGTTTATGAAGTCGGACATTCTCATGAGGATGAATATTGGCGTGTGATGGCAGTGATTGCCTATCCTATCGCCAACTTTGAATACAGTTTGACGAATTTATGGAATGCCGTCGGAGGAGAGGCTCATAGGCTTGGATTTTTCAATGCCCTGAAGCTCCTCGATATAGACGTGCCGGAATCGTATCTTGGATATTTCCCAGGCCCAACCCATGGTATCGCAGGTGTTATGGAGAAGCTGCACATCAATAACCGCCCCCTGTTCTGCCGCTCGGCACGTCCCGGCGTAGGATTAACTACCGAGATGATGTTGCAGATCAACGAGAAGGTCCTCAGAGGGGGATTCGATGCCGTCAAAGACGATGAGTTGACGTGCGACACGCCTGCATCACCTTTTAAAGAACGAGTGGTGAGGATGGTGGAGTTATTACGGCGGATGGAAGATGAAACGGGAGAAAAGAAATATTACATCACCAATGTTATCGATGATCCGGCGAAGACTTTTGATTTCATCGATTGTGCGGAAAAAGCCGGTGTCGATGCAGTCCTGGTTGCACCGACCATTCAAGGTTTTGAGATCGCCCGGGAGATAAGCCTGCGTACCAATCTTGCGGTACTCTGTCATTGTTCGTGGCAAGACGCATTGACACGGGATCCCCGCTTTGGGGTGAGTGATGCGCTCTTTATAAAGATGCAGAGGATGTGCGGCGCTGACATGATAATGCTCCCGGGCATGTTTGCCACCGATGCCATGGATGAACGGGATACTCAAGCGATTATGAATGTCTGTACGGGACCCTTCGGCAAGATCAAACCATCACTCCCAATTATAGCCGGCGGCAAAACCCCTCAGGGGCTTGCCAACTACGCTGCCTCAATCGGGAGCACCGATTTTATGATTATCGTTGCAACGGCGGTTGATACACACCCTAATGGCCTTGAGGCAGGGGCACGGGCCTTCCGGAAGGCGTGGGAAAAGGTAGAGGTGAA
>MGQS01000127.1:0-307 GCA_001797905.1 Deltaproteobacteria bacterium RBG_16_54_11
TACGCAAAAAGGAAAACGGCCAACAGCCCGCCACCGGGGAGTTTTTTGTCTCTCAGGAACCAGAGGATGACAAAGAGAATGCCTCCTTCCAATGCGCTCTCATAGAGTTGGGAGGGGTGGCGGGGAAGAAGTCCTCCTTTTGGAAAGATCATCCCCCAGGGGACGCTGGTCACGCGGCCATAGAGCTCGCCGTTGATGAAATTGCCGATCCTCCCTAACCCCAAGCCGATGGGGGCGGTGACGATGAAGAGATCGGCGATCTTCCAGAAAGACCTTTTATGCCTCCAGCAAAAAACAATGCCCACGA
>MGQS01000127.1:395-1687 GCA_001797905.1 Deltaproteobacteria bacterium RBG_16_54_11
ATCATAGAACAGCACATAACCCAGCCTGCCTCCGATGATTAATCCGAGCATGAGATAGACAAAGAGATTCTCCACCTCCTGCCTGGAAATCCCAAATGCCTTTTTCTTCATCTGGTAGCGGACGAGGAGATAAGAGGCGATGAAACCGAAGACATACATCAATCCATACCAGCCTACTTGAAAGGGGCCGAGCTTAATCAGGACCGGGTTAATATCAACAGTCATGCTTTTCTCCTGTTTCTTCTGCTTTTAGCTCATCGAAGGCATCGCATGGTGACAATAGCCCTGGTTTTTTCTTCCTTGATTTGAGTTTCGAGGGGCAGGAAGTGGTTGATGACCCAGAGGTTGGTGCGCAGGTGATCGGTGATGCGGGCGGTTGATATCGTTGATTCTCCCCGTGCCACGGCGAGGAAGGGGAGGATCTGATCCCCCATCCATTCGTCGAGGGCGGCCCCGGAGTTAAGCTGCCTGAGTAGGGCAGCAGCTGCCTCTTCTCCCACATCTTCCGCCCTCTTGCCGCGCGCGCCCAGGGCATTGGCGCCGAGAACCGTATTCTTTGCCAGGGCCCAGAGATCGATGCCGGAGCCGGGGGAGGCTGCGGGCCTATACTCCACCTCGATCTCGCAAGGCACGCCAGCCTTCTTCAAGCAGGCCATGGCGCTTTCTTGCTGGCGCTCAGCCACCCTCCTTTGTCTCAAGGCATCCGAGGCATGGGATCTTCCCCGAATCATCCGGATTGTTCCCCGTTCCAAAAGCTGCAGCGAGGTGAGATCGGCCCTTTGCGATGCGACAGAGACCTCCCCGCCGCCGCGGGGGAAATACCCCCGCTTGGTCAGCGCCACCTCTCCCGAATAGCCCATGAGCGCCAAGATTGGCAGGGTCACCTCCTGCACATAACCGATGGTCGGCGCCCAGGGGACATCGGTCCCACCCCGGATGAAGAGCAGCAGGGGGGAAAGGGCCTTGGTCGCCGGCAGCATCATGGCCTGTAAGATCAACCCAATGGCGCCGGCTGTCCCCACATCGATACGCAGGTTTCCTCCCGCAATCCGCCCGGGTTTGATGGTTACCTCCCCGGAGCCCGCGTGCAGACCCGCTACCTCGGCGTTACAGAGCGCGGCGAGGGCCTTCACCCCTGCCTCGTGTTGCGGACGTACCCCTGGGGTAGGCCTTCCCTTTCTGATATTCCGGATCCTGCACGGGGTTTCCAGATAGGCGGCGAGGGCGACGGCGGTGCGCAGGATCTGCCCACCCCCTTCGCCGTATGAACCGTCGACCTCAATCATTCATAG
>MGQS01000127.1:1813-2071 GCA_001797905.1 Deltaproteobacteria bacterium RBG_16_54_11
AGGATGATGTCCTGGACCTGGCGAAAGCAAAAGGACTGGACGTAATGGATGAGCCCCGCGATCTCCCTCCGGCTGATCTCCTCTTTGATGTCCTTAAGCCGGGTGAAGAAGGAGTAGGGATAGGTGTAGCGGAGGTACTGTTCCACGATGTCATCGGTGGCAAAGGGCATGCTGAACTGGCGCTGCAGCTCGTTGAAGACCACCCTGGCCCCGAGTTCTTCCACGCAGTCGTAGAGATCGGTGAAGATAGGGGGGACC
>MGQS01000127.1:2263-4584 GCA_001797905.1 Deltaproteobacteria bacterium RBG_16_54_11
CTCCTTACCCGATCCAGCTGCTCCTTGGCCTCCCGCACCTGGGCATCGCTCACCTTGAAGTGTTCCCTCATCCGCTCTATCTGCAGGGCCAGCAGGTAGCGGTCCCGATCATAGGGATAGGCAAAGGGGAAGATCCGCACCCCGGCCGTCTGGAGCACCTCCATGAGGGCGTGGGTGTTGCTGCAGTCCCCCTGGGTGACTGCCACCACCTCCCTGATCCCCTGTTCGAGGGTGACACCGTAGATGCCTTTGATCCACCCGCAGGTAGTGCGCGGGAAGCCCAGGGCCTCGGCCTTGGCCAGAAACGTCTCTCTCTGGGGGCTGGTGATGAAAATGTTGTTAAGGTCTACGGGGACCTTGCCGGCGGCGAAGATGATCTCCACGGGGATGGTGGTGGTAAGGCCTATCCGCTGACTTGCCCCCCCCTTCATGCCGCTGCTAACCCCTTGTCACGACGCCACAGGAGCATGTCGACGAAGGCCTCCAGCAGGGTCTGGATCCGGCTTTCCACGTCCTGTTCGTCCAGCGTCAGGGTGAGGACGGGGATGTGGTGGTCTTTGCTCACCTGCTTGAGGACGGCGGCGGCGGTGGTCTCAGGCATGCAGGCAAAGGGCATGAGGTGGACGACCCCGTCATAGCCCTGCCGGGCCCTGATGATGGCCTCCCCGACGGAGGTGTTGCACTCCCCCCCCACATCGTACCCGAGATATTCCTCGGATGCCTGATAGAAGCTCTCCCGTTCTCGCTTGTGCTCCCTTCCCAGCCCGAGGCTGCGGTTGATATGGGTGCTAAACCAGGAGCTCCTGGTCACCGTCACCCCCAGCTCCCCGAGGCGCTGTTCCACCCCGCCGTTGATCTCCGGGTCCATGACCGTATAGAGCTCACCCACGATGGCCACCCTGAGGGGCCGGCGCCCCGGCTCCTGCTCGGTTTCGTTAATAATGCGCCCCCCTTCCCGCACGGCCTCCTTGATTGCCTTCCCCCCCCTGGCGTCGTCGAGTATGCGCAGCGCGTGTTGCAGGTTGCGTTGGGTGCGCCCTCTGATTACCTCGTGGGCACGCACCTGCATGGCCAGCTTTTCTAAATGTTCGGTGGCCAACATCTTGCGCCACCCGATATAGAGGGCATAGGGAAAGGTGAGGTAGTTCCGGGGGGTGAGTTCCTTGCGCAGGAGCTTGGTCTCTTCGTGATTTTTTATAAACGCCGCCCACGTCAGCCGCGAGGGGATGGTGAGCCACCGATAGTTGAGCCCCAAGTCCGTCAGGATAACCTGGTGGACCAGGTCATAGAGCCCGAGCCGGCAGGGAGGGCCGCTGCCCACCATGACGATGGTATCGGCGCCCCTCTGCAGGGCCTCGATGAAATTGCCCAGGATTACCTTGAAGGGCAGACAGATGCACTCATTGGAGTTCTTCACCCCCAGGGCCAGGGTCTTTCGACTGGTCATGGGGGGGACGAGGTAGGGGATCCCGGCGGTTTCGGCAATGGCCTTGCAGAAGATATGCATGGTGCCGAGGCGGGGAAAGGTAACCCTCATTACATCTCATCCTGCGGCGGCTTTCCCCTTCTTGGTCTTGTTGAGCTGGTATTGCTCCCAGGCGGCGTCGGCCAGGGGCTTGAACTGGCGGGAATACTCGTCTATCTGGTCCGCCAACTCGGTAAAGAGCACCTCGGCGTCAGGATGGGTAAAGCGGCAGGCGTGGTTGAGAGCTATATCCCTCCCCTGCGCCGGCTCATCGATGAGCATACAAGGACGGAAGGGGTTGTCGTTCAGGGGGTGGCGGGAACGGATCTCTTTAAAGAGGGGGGAGTTGAGCGTTTCCAAGAGGCTTTTTTCCTTGATATTGTCCGACGCGAAGTGGCAGAAGACGCACGGCTCGACATCCCCGCTGGCGGTGATGTGCAGATACTTCCTCCCGCCGGCGATACAGCCGTTGGTCAGGTGCCCGTCGTTCCAGAAGTCTACAAAAAGCATCGGCTCGGTGGCGCGGAAGTGCTGGAACCGCTGCCTCATATAGTCGCGTTGTTCCGGGGTGGACATCAGCTCCATGTTCGGCGTCTTTCCGACCGGCACATAGTGAAAGTTCCACAGCAGGATGCACCCCTTCTCCACGAGGAAATCGATGAACTCGTCGCTCCCCAGCACCTCGGTATTCTCCCGGGTCTGGGTGGTGGATACGGCGAACAAGAGGCCGGCCTTTCGGAGCATATCCATCACCTTCATGCAGTTCTGAAAGTGTCCTTTGCCCCTTCTCTTATCGGTCTGCTCCTCCATACCCTCCAGGCTGATGGAGGGGATGGCGTTGCCCAACGCCGCGAGC
>MGQS01000127.1:4597-4767 GCA_001797905.1 Deltaproteobacteria bacterium RBG_16_54_11
GGCATTGGTGTAGATCTGGAAGCAGACATCACTATGTTTCTCAAAGAGTGAGAAGAGGTCCTTGCGCAGAAAGGGTTCTCCGCCGGTAAAGAGAATGAGGTAGATCCCCATTTCCTTTGCCTCGGTAATGACCCGATCTATGACCTCGAGAGGAAGGTCATTATCGCGGG
>MGQS01000127.1:4799-12592 GCA_001797905.1 Deltaproteobacteria bacterium RBG_16_54_11
AAGTCACAGCGCATGGTGGGACTGATGAGCAGCGTATCAGGAGGATAGGTGCCCGTGCGCTCCTCAAACTCCTTGCGCTTGTTGGTACCGGTGAGGAGCTGGTTGATGATGAAGTTCTGGATTATCTTATTGCGGTGCAGCGCATTGGCTTGCTTCGACACCCTCCTGGCTATCTGCAAACCGGGATGTCCCTCGCGAAAGAGCCCTCGTATCCAACGGATCTTTTCCTTGTACGATCCCTTTTGTGGAATTATCTCCGCCAGATAGGTGATCTTGACGAGCTGTTCATCGGATATACTGGCCAGCAACAACAGGGCTGTGGATGCGAACTTGACCAGCGTATAGTCCCTTATCTTATCATAGGCTCCCATAGTTCCTCCAAAAAAACTCCTGCAGAAATGTCCGGCAGACCAACCACGTATCCCTCACCGGCCGGAAGTGGCTCGATGGTCTTCCATCGATATAATGCGTGGTAACCTTTATTTCTACCACAGGGTGCCCTCTTTTGCAAGCCTTAATGAGGAGCTCCAGCTCCCCCTCATATCCTGCAGCCCGCAGCGGCAGCCCTTGCAGGACCTCGGCCTTGATGAGGCGATAGCCGGACTGGGTGTCGGTGAGGGGGGTGCCGAGCAGTTTGGATACGGCCTTGACACCAAGCTGATTCCAAAACCTCCTCAGCCAGCTCATCGCATTGAACTCCCCTGCCCGGGAGCCGATGATGATATCACCCCTTCCCTCCTCATAGGCGCGGATAAAAAAGGGGATATAGGAGGAATCATGCTGGCCATCGGCGTCCATGGTGATTATGGCTTCGTATCCCTGATTGAGGAGAAACCAGAAACCGGTGCGCAGCGCCGCCCCTTTCCCCCTATTTATCGGGTGCCTCAATACCTGAGCCCCGGCATCCAGGGCGATCTCGGCAGTGGCATCCGTTGAACCGTCGTCTACCACCAGGATTGCCAAGGCATAGCCCTTGATACCCTCGATCACTCCCCGGAGGCTCTCCGAGGCATTGTAGGCGGGGATGAGGATTGCTATCTTATCTCGGACCTTCATCTCCTCTTGAGAAACCTCCGCAGGTCCTTATCCCAGAGGAGAGAAAAGAGGGTGAGGAACCCACCCATGATCGGCATC
Organism: Deltaproteobacteria bacterium RBG_16_54_11; assembly: GCA_001797905.1. Lineage (GTDB taxonomy): Bacteria > Desulfobacterota > B13-G15 > B13-G15 > RBG-16-54-18 > RBG-16-54-11. Next base: position 5,934 of record MGQS01000127.1, read on the forward strand.
GGATCGTCGCAGGAGAGGATGTCGTCGTGCGTTCCCCGGAATCGAAAGAAGCTCGGTTTAAGACGAAACCTCTTGGGATTTTGGAAAAAGTGGAGGATGTCCCCGGGCAGAAGCCATCGGCACCGGACTCCGACCTTATATTCCACTACAGGCTCAAACTCCTCCCCCATGGCCATCTTGTAGAGGAGGTAGGGAAAATCCACCCCTGCGTGGATGGCCAGGGCAAGGGACCCCCAGAAGCGGGGGTTGAGCTCCATCAGCTTGGGCTCGTTGTCCCGCGGATCCACCTTAAACTCCACCATGGCGACGCCATGCCAATCCAGGGATTGCAACAGCCGGATGCCGAGCTCCTCGATCCGGGGATGGCGCACGCTCTCCCGCAGCGTGCTCGGGCCACCGGTGATCGGATATTCCCTCAGCCTTCGGTGCACGAAGAGGGCCTTTACTTGACCACCTTTGCCCAGGAGGGCGGAAACGCCAAACGCCTCCCCCTCACGGGGAATGCGTTCCTGGATCAGGGGGAAGGGGAATTGGCTGTGGACCTTGCGATATGCGTCGGGGAGCTCCTCCTCACGCTCCACATAGACGATGCCGAAAGACCCTGAGCTTACGCGCGGCTTGATGACCCACGGCGGGGGAATGGCGTCTTTGACGGTATGGAGGCTTGCCAGATCCTCCACCCACACGGTTCTGGGCATGGGGATCCCTGCTCGGGAGGCGTGCTGCAACAGCCACCCTTTGTCCCGGACCCTAACGATTGCCTGGTAGGGTGGGAGGGGTAACCGGGCCACGGGTGCAAACTCCTCTCTGTGTTGCGCAAGAAGCAGGAGGGTCTCCTCCTCCATGGGCATCACGAGGTCGTACTGTATATCTCTCAGTTCCCGACGGAGAAAGCTGAGAAAGGCCTCGGGGTGCCGGTGCACCGAGGGGTACACCACCCTCCGGCTGCAGTATTTGGAGAAGAGGGAGGCGGCCACCCGGGAGCTCTCTCCGACAGTCACCTCCACCCCCCTTTTGCCGAGGGAGCGGACTGCCGCCAAGGTCTTTCTCCAATGGCCGTCCGTAACGAAGACCCTCGACATCACATATCCCTCATGCGCATCATCGCCGGCTGTGCAGAATAGGTAAGGACCCTTTCCTTGACAATGGGAAAACGCCATTATATAAAGAGGCGGAGAGATCTACAAATGAAAAAGTTTATCCTCGGGATTTTTATCGGAGTCCTGCTGATAGTTCTCTTCACCTACCTGGGGGGAGGGGCCGCCTTGAAGATCGCGGGGAAGAAGACCATCGAAATAGGAGAGCGGGTTGAGGTCTATGAGAAGGCTCTCAAAGATGTCACCGAGGGCATCCTGAAGGAGAAAAGGAAGTAAACAAAGGGCTCGATAAGGGAAAAGGAATCAAGAAACGCTGTTGTCCTAATAGGTTATAGAAAATCCCTGCAAATCCCCTGTATACTCCTCCCGGTGCGTCGTTACCTTTTCCACCCGCGCCCCAGAGGGGCCGTGATGACACCAGCGGATGAGGGCCTCTACCTTATCCCGCTCCCCCTCCAGAAGGCATTCCACACTGCCGTCCCGCATGTTGCGCACCCACCCCGTCACCCCAAGCTCCTGGGCCTTCTGCCGGGTGGCATATCGGTAATTTACCCCCTGCACCAACCCCTCTATGCGCACTCTGGCCTTTACCTTTTCCATCGGCACACCCAGCATGACTCCGCCAGGGCCGGAGCATACGAGAAGGTGTTGACCTATCGCCTCTTCCACCGCAGCAGATACGCTACATTGTCCAGGACAGCGGTGAAGAAGTAGTTCTTCACCTCAAAGCCCTTGGGCATCTGGATCTGGGCCGGGGTGAAGTTGAGGACCCCCCTAATCGTGGTTTGCGCAATCAGATCGGCAACCTTCTGGGCCTCGGAGGCGGGCGTGGTGATCATAGCAATATCTATCCGCCGATCCTTGGCCACCTCTTTCAGCCGATCAGGGTGCAGGATCTCCACAGGCTTGCCGGTCCTTTCCGAGACCCTCCCTGCTACCTCCGCGGGGTTCAGGTCAAAGGCGGCGACGATTTTATAGTTGTTCTTAAAAAATTCCTTATAGAGGAGGAGAGAAGCCCCCAAATTGCCGATGCCTATAATGGCCACACGCCACTCCCGATTCAGCCCCAAGATGGTTTTGATGTTATCGGCGAGGTCCTTAATATAGTAGCCGACCCCCCGGATTCCGAATTCCCCAAAATAGGCAAGATCCTTGCGCACCTGGGCGGCGTTCACGCCGCAGGAGCGCGCCAGATTGGCTGAGGAGACCACGACCTCGCCGTTTTTCTCCAGTACCTCGAGGTGGTGGACGTAGGTGGAAAGCCTCCTGATGGTGGCTTCTGGAACCTTCGAGAATTTCAAGCTCTCATCCTCCTATGTGAAAAGTTTCTTTTTGTTTGCTCTTTATAAATCTTACGGGGGAAAAAGGCAAGGGGAAAAATTATTTTTTCACAAAAAAATGGGTGGTCACCGTTTTTCTATGGTAATCTCCTTTTTTATCCTCTCTACATCCTTCTTTTTGCAGAGCGCTGTGCCGGGAATCATCACCGCCGCCGTCCCCGCAGCGGCGGCCAGGATCAGGCTCTCGCGAAAACTCTTCTTTTTGGTTAAGGCGTAGATGAACCCGGCTAGGGCGGAATCCCCTGCCCCCACCTGACTAACGACCTGAACCTGAGGGGGAATCGCCCAATAGGCCTCATCTTTTGTTACCCCTAAGAGCCCCTTCGCCCCCATCGATATGATGACTATCTCGATCCCCCCTTCTAAGATGTGGCGGGCCCTCGGCAAGAGGTCATCGATTTCCATCGATTTAACCCCCGTGAGGCGCTGAAATTCATGTATATTGGGCTTGATGATAAAGGGTTGTGCTTTACACGCATGCCGCAGGAGTTCTTCATCCGCGTCCAGGGCTACCCGTATCCCCTTCCCTTTGAGTGTGGTGATGATCTGGGCGTAGATGTTATGGTTTACCCCCGGCGGGACGCTCCCACTGACGACCACAAATGCGGCGTCGCGCCCAAGAGAGCGGATCCTTTGAAAGAAGAGGCCGATCTCCGCAGGGGTTATCCGCGGTCCGGCGGCGTTGAGCATGATCTGCGTCTTGTCCCTCCGCTTGGAGAGGATGATGTTGGTCCTCGTTTCCCCCCCGATCCGGGTGAAATCGCAGAGCACCCCCTCGTTGATCAATCGCCCCTCCAGCTCCAAGCCATCGTATCCTCCAATAAACCCCAGGGCGGTGCTCTTCCCGCCCAACTCCTCGATCACCCGCGAGCAGTCGATCCCCTTGCCCCCTGCATACCTCGCCTCTCTCAAGATCCTGTTGGCGTCGTCAACGACAAGGCCGTCCACCTCCATGGTCCTGTCCAAGGCCGGGTTTAACGTGATGGTATAGATCATTGCCTCATCTCCTGAGCCTTGCCCGCCGTGCCGAAGCGTGTAGCCACAGAGTATAAAGCAAAAACATCCCCTCGCACAATACTAATTGTGCCCTTGCCCCATTGCATAGGGTTTTATATACTCGGTTTATGAGACCCATCGTCGCCATCGTAGGCAGACCCAATGTGGGCAAGTCCACTCTGTTCAATCGCCTCGTGGGCTTTCGCAAGGCCATTGTGGAGTCCATTCCCGGTGTGACCCGTGATCTCAACTACGCCGATGTGAATAGGTTTGAAAGACCCCTCACCTTCATCGATACGGGGGGGTTCGAGCCGGCTGCCCAGGATGAACTCTTGCTCCAGATGGCCGAACAGTGCCGTCTGGCCGTGGAGGAGGCGGATTGCATTATCTTTCTTTTGGACGGGAAGGAGGGTCTGACCCCATCAGACCGCGAGATCGCCGGCCTCTTGCGCGAGAGGGGTAAAAAGGTTCTTTACGCGGTCAACAAGATCGATGGCCCCACGCACGAGGGGAGGATCTACGACTTCTATGGCCTGGGTGTCGAGACCCTCTATCCCATATCGGCCCAACACAACTACGGTATCGAGCAATTGATCGAGGCCGTCATCGGGATCCTTCCTGCACCTGCTTCCGAGGAGGAGCGTGAGCCAGGTGACGTCAGGATAGCCGTGGTGGGCAGGCCCAATGTGGGCAAATCCTCCCTCATCAACCGTATCCTGGGGTATGACCGCGTCATCGTCCATGAGGCCCCGGGGACCACGAGAGATGCCATCGACACACCCTTCAGCGTCGGTGAACAAAGCTACGTCCTCGTGGACACGGCCGGGATCAGGCGCAAGGGCAGGATCAGCCTGCTGCTGGAGAAGTACAGTGTGGTGGAGGCCATCAAGAGCATCGAACGGGCCGATGTGGCCCTGCTCGTCCTCGATGCCCAAGAGGGGGCCCCTGACCAGGACGCCCGCATCGGCGGCCTGATCCACGACAAGGGCAAGGGCGGGGTCATCGTGGTGAACAAGTGGGACCTCGTAGGGGAGGGGGTTGCCACCACCGCCTATGCCGAAGGGGTGCGGGAGCAGCTGTGGTTTCTCGACTATGCTCCCCTCATCTTTACCTCAGCCGTCACCGGTCATGGGGTTGACCGTATCTTCAAGGTAGTGGAGGGGGTGATGGCTCAGCGGGACAATAGGATACCGACCCCCCAGCTTAACCGCTGGCTTCAGGAAGTTACGGAATCTCATCCCCCCCCGCTCTGTCGTAAAAAGCGGGTAAAACTCTCCTATCTGACGCAGGTTTCCACCCGCCCCCCCACCTTCGCCATATTCACCAATCACCCGGCGGGGGTCAAGTTTTCCTATCGGAGGTATCTGAGCAACCAGTTGAGGGAGAGATTCGGCTTTTATGGCAACCCGATCCGTCTGATCTTCAGGCGAAAATAGACGGCGACGCCGCAATGATCGATTGCCGCTGAGCAGGGAAATTAAGAAGGACCTCAAACACTGTTGCCGGGTGACGCTATAGGAATGGGGGAAACGCCCCCTCTCCCAGCGCATGGTGGAGATCCTACCGGCGCCCTTTACAGGATACTTCTGATAAAGCGCTCACGGCAGGGAGAGGATATCCGCCTCCTTCTCCGTGATGGCGATGGTGTGTTCAAAATGTGCCGAGAGGCGCCCGTCAGCGGTGACGACTGTCCAGCCATCATCCAAGACCTTCACTTCCCAGGTGCCCACATTGATCATCGGCTCGATCGCCAGCACCATGCCGGGCCGCAGGCGCGGCCCGGCATGGGGAGGACCGAAATTGGGCACCTGGGGATCCTCATGAAGGTTACGGCCTATCCCGTGCCCCACAAAGTCCCGCACCACAGAAAAACCATGCGATTCCACCCATGACTGGATGGCATAGGAGATGTCGAGGAGGCGATTGCCGTCCCTGGCCTGCTCGATACCCTTGGCAAGGGCCTGTCGTGATACCTCCAGGAGCCTGACTGCCTCCTTGCTCACCTTTCCCACGGGGACGGTAATGGCCGCATCCCCATAATATTCGTTGAGAAAGGCCCCCACATCCAGGCTGACGATCTCCCCCTGTTTCAATTGGCGGCTGACGGGGATGCCATGGACCACCTCCTCGTCGATGGAGACGCACAAGGTGGCCGGGTATCCCCGGTATCCTTTGAAGGCAGGTGTGGCCCCTGCTGTTCTGATCAAGCGCTCCGCCAGGTGATCCAGCTCCTTGGTGGTGACGCCGGGTTTGATCGCATCACTCAGCCTTTGCAGGACTTGCGCAACCAGGCGGTTGCTCTCGCGCATGATCTCGATCTCTTTGGGGGTCCTAATATGGATCATCTCTTAGTCATTTCTCATGGCATCGCATGATACGCGAATGATGGAGATATGCTTTCTCCCTCGTCCCGAGAAGAGAGAAGACGGTGATTTCTTTATTCTCGGCAGACTATAGACGAAAGCCCTTTGGCAAGTCAACGTCAGGCATCCTGCCGGGGAGTCGAAGGGTTGACTCCCCATCCCTTTTTCCTTATAGTTATAGTCCCTTCACAGGAAAGAAACCATGGGGAGAAATCTCGTTGAGAAGATCATAGCATCCCACCTGCAATCAGGGGAGATGGAGCCGGGCCGGGAGATCGCCATCTCCATAGATCAGACCTTGACCCAGGACGCTACAGGCACCCTTGCGTACCTGGAGCTGGAGGCCATGGGGATCGAGGGGGTCGCCACCGAGTTGTCGGTCAGCTACGTCGATCACACTACGCTGCAAACGGGGTATGAGAATGCCGACGACCACCTCTACCTGAGGACAATCGCTGCGCGGCACGGGATCTTCTTCTCCCCGCCGGGCAACGGCATCTGCCACCAGGTCCATCTGGAGCGGTTCGGAGTGCCGGGTAAAACGCTGCTCGGTTCCGACAGCCACACCCCCACGGCAGGAGGCATGGGGATGCTGGCCATCGGGGCCGGGGGGCTCGATGTGGCCCTGGCCATGGCGGGGAGGCCCTTTTTCCTCTTCATGCCCGAGGTCGTCAGGATCGATCTGAGCGGCCGCCTTTCGCCCTGGGTGTCGGCAAAAGACGTGATCCTGGAGATCTTAAGAAGGCTCTCTGTCCAGGGAGGGGTGGGGAAGGTCCTCGAATATGGAGGGGCGGGAGTGAAGGGCTTGAGCGTCCCTGAGCGCAGCACCATCACCAATATGGGAGCGGAGCTCGGGGCCACCT
>MGQS01000127.1:12604-13117 GCA_001797905.1 Deltaproteobacteria bacterium RBG_16_54_11
GAGGAGACCCGGCGGTTTCTCCAAGCCCAGGGGCGCGAGGGCACGTGGACACCTTTGGAAGCCGATGGCGACGCCCGCTACGCCGGGGGGTTCTCCATCGACCTGGCCCGGCTAGAGCCCCTGCTGGCGCTGCCCCACAGTCCCGATCACGTCCGACCAATCCAGGAAAGCGCAGGGGTTCAGGTACACCAGGTAATCATCGGCAGTTGCACCAATTCCTCATATGAGGATCTCGCGCGCGTCGCCGAGGTCTTGAAGGGGAAGCGGGTCCATCCGGCGGTGGATCTCGTCATCGCGCCGGGTTCTCACCAGGTGCTGCAGCTCTTGGCACGCAAAGGGGCGTTGACCCACCTCATCGCCTCGGGGGCGCGGGTCCTGGAATCCGCCTGCGGCCCCTGCATCGGTATGGGGCAGGCTCCTCCGTCAGGGGGGGTGAGTATCCGCACCTTCAACCGAAACTTCAGGGGGCGCAGCGGGACCCCCGATGCCGAGATCTACCTGTGCAGCCCTGAG
>MGQS01000127.1:13145-42282 GCA_001797905.1 Deltaproteobacteria bacterium RBG_16_54_11
GAGATTACAGACCCCCGCACCCTGGGGGACGAGATCCGGGTCCCCCGGCCCAAGCGGTTTTTTGAGGGGGCGGATCTGATCATCCCACCACCCCCGCACCCTGAAAGGGTCCAGGTCATACGGGGCCCCAATATCCGGCCGCTGCCGGAGTTCCCCGCCTTGCCCCAGCAGATAGCAGGAGAGGTGCTCATCAAGGTGGGCGATGATATCACCACCGACGCAATCCTGCCGGCGGGCGCGCGGATCCTGCCGCTGCGCTCCAACATCCCCGCCATCGCCGAATTCACCTTTTGCGGGCTTGATCCCTGCTTCGCCGCCAGGGCCAGGGAGAAGGGGGGGGGCATCATCGTGGGTAAGGACAACTATGGACAGGGGTCCAGCCGCGAGCATGCGGCGCTGGCGCCGCGGTACCTGGGGGTGAGGGCGGTGGTTGCCGTCAGCTTCGCCCGCATCCACCTGGCCAACCTGATCAATTTCGGGGTCGTCCCCCTCCTGTTCGTGAGCCCGGAGGATTATGAGCGGATCGATCAAGGGGATCAGGTCAGGATCCAGTGGAATGATTTGATTGGTGAGATCCTGCTCCAGGATGAGACCAAGGGGCAGACCATTCCCCTGACCCATCGCCTCCGCCCCCGGGAGATCGCAATTCTCCGGGCAGGCGGCGTCCTCAACCTGGTCAAGGAGGAGGGGGATGCATCGCAACGGCGTCGATAGATCGCAAGAAGGTGTCCCCCACTGTCATCCGTTTAGGGATTAGCTCCTGCCTGCTCGGGGAGCAGGTCCGCTGGGACGGCGGGCACAAGCTGGATCAATGGCTTGCCGATCAGCTGGGGAGGTTTGTCCGGTATTACCCTGTTTGTCCTGAGGTGGGATGCGGGTTCGGGGTCCCCCGGGAGCCCCTCTGCCTGGCGGGTGATTCCCAGGCCCCCCGGCTCATCACCTCGCGCACCAAGCAGGATCATACCGCACGTATGCTCCACTGGGCGCGCCGGCGGGTGAGGGAGCTGGAAGGGGCGGAGCTGTGCGGCTTTATCTTTAAGGGGAAATCGCCGAGTTGCGGCACGGAGCGGGTGCGGGTCTACAACGCCAAGGGGGTGGGCATCTTCGCCAGGGTTTTTATGGAATATTTCCCGCTCATCCCGGTTGAGGATGACGGATGCCTCCATGATCCTCAGTTCCGTGAAAACTTCATCGAGCGTGTCTTCGTCATGAAACGGTGGCGGGATGCCTTGCGGCGATACAGGCGGAGCGGCGGCGACCTGGTGCGATTTCACACCGGGCACAAGCTGTTGATCCTCTCCCATAGCCCCCGGCATCACCGGATCATGGGGCATCTCGTGGCCCAGGCCACGCCGATCAACGCGCTCTATGACGAGTATCAAAGACTGCTCATGGAGGCCTTGCGCCTCAAGGCCACGCCGGCGAAACATGTCCGTGTCCTGCAGCACATCATAAAGCATTGCGAAAAGCAGCTCTCCCCCGATGCCAAGGGGGAGTTGCTTGAGATCGTCGACTACTATCGCCAGGGGCATGTCCCCCTCCTCGTTCCAATAACCCTCATCAATCACTACGTACGCCTCTACGATCTCGCCTACCTCAAGGAACAGCACTACCTGCACCCCCCGAGGTTGCAACTCCAGGTGAGCGGCCTCCTCTAAACTGTCAGCTACCAGCGCATCCGTTATGCTCCAGGTTATTGCCTCTCGAGTATGTCCCAGGACGCCTTGCGCAAAGGCGCGGCGAGGTCCTATAAGGGGCAGAGGGGATTGATCAGGGCGCGGGCGCCGATTATGCCAAAAATGATGACAAAAATTGTCACTATCATCACCTTCCCCCTTCTTGTTGTAATAAAAACCCTTTAATATTAAATAGTTAATATCTTGGCATCTTAGCACGCTTCTTGCACAATTATTGGCATGAAGATACGGAAATCCATAGAAAAACATAACTATCGGCAAGGAGGTGCTGTCATGATCCGCAAAGAGCAATTTAAGGTTACTGCCATTGATGTCTACAGGGGCGCCATATTGGGGTTGATGGGCGTATTCTATGTGTTCCTGGCCTTCTTGATGTTCATATAAGGTGTGAGCGCCGCTCGGGCGCGGAGCGTTGCCCCTGGTAACGGGGGCCGCCCTCCGCTGCCCGTGAACCTGATATCCCCCCTATAGTCCCGCCGCTGGTGTGACTACAGGGGGGACAGTTTTATGACGAAAGGGGGCAGGCGGTATGAAGGGGGGAAACGGGGAATATGCCCTCAGGTGGGATTACTTGATGTCCGGTGAAGATAAATGCCATGGCGGGTTGCCCTCGGCGGCGGAGGCCAAGAAGCGCTTCCACTGGCAGGCCCTGCCCCCCCCCTGCAAAACGCCTCCGGAACAACTCTCGTGGATCTACCTGGTTATCCCGCCATGGGCAGGCAAAGATGCTGAGGAAACAGAGGGCTGGCTGACCATCTGCGATAGGTGTAAGCTGCAGATCGATTTCTTTGCGAAGAGCGATTGAAGGGCACGATAAAGGGTTGTACAGGGGCGCGCTGTGCCTTGATCCTGGTGGCCGATATATACCTGTTAGCGGGGGACAAAAAGGTGCGCCTTGCTGTATCATCCCACTTGTGGGGACCTGCCATCCACTAATCCCCGTAAGAGACAGGGGCGTGTTGTAATCCATATCCCGATACCATTTTAAAACGCTTGACAAGCAGCATCGAATTACGTACCATCGGCTCACAAACGGCGGCTTCACATCACGATTTTTTTATCATGACGGCGGGCGCTGAAATACCAGGCAAAAAGACAGGAGGTACAAAGATGAAGAGCAGATGGAGTTTGGCGGCATTAATGATTCTGGGAGGGCTAGTGGCGGTGTCATTGGCACTTTCCCCGTCGGCGGCATTGGCGAAAGAGTTCAAATATGCCGGGCCACCTGCCTTCACCGTCACCTATCCGGATACATGGACGCAGCAGTCCGCAAACCCCAACAAGGAGATATTTCTAGAGACAAAACAGTCGGGCGCCCTACCCACTATGGAGATTGGCTGCTTTAATCCCCCCGCGGGCACGACTGTGGCGAACCTCGGGGCACTGCACAAAAAGAGGATAACAAAGATATATGCGACGATTGTTACCGTCACCTCGGATAAGCCGGCAACCCTGAAGGATGGGACCCCGTGCAATGAAGTAATCTTGACATGGATGTATGAGGGGTGGCTGAATTTGCAGACTAACATTGTGTCGACCATAAAGGACGGCAAGGTAGTATATGTGTCGGTCAGCCAAGACCCGGGTGCGCCCCTGTGGGATGCTGGCCGCAGCCTGACGCTTAAAAAATAAGGGATTAAGACGACCAACGGTATAATGGAATCAGCCATTGAGGGCCTGTTGAAAAGCACCTTTTTCAACAGGCCCTCAGTGTTTTCCCGATGCAAGGAAGGGGACCAGGGGGTCCCTTTGTGTTTTGCGTAAAACCATGAGAATGAGGGTGTCCGCGAATCCTTTGCAAAACGCCGCCGGAAGAGTTCTCATGGATCTATCTAGTTATTCCGCCATGGGCAAGCAAGGACGTGGAGGAGATAGAGGGCTGGCTGATACAGATCGATGTCCTTGCGGGAAAGACAGTGAAGGGTACGATGGCGCGTTGCAGGGAGGGGAGAAAAGGTGCGCCGTGATCCCCTGTGGTCCTGGTACCACGGAAAGACGGGGACTGGCGGCTGCGTCAACCCTCACCTGATATCCAATAACCCCCAGAATGAGTCAACACCCTTGTTTTAATCCATATCCGGTTACCATTATGGTCGCAGTGCCAGCTAAACCTTTTTATATGCATGGTGTCTAATATGATAGAGCCAACCATGGGAGGCAAGGACCACGCACTAGTGGAGCAGGCCCTGGCAGGCGACAAGGGGCCTTTGAGGACCAGGTCAGGAGATATGAAAAGCCGATCTATTTTTAAAACGCTTGACAAACAAGGTCGAATTGCGTAGAATTCTCTCCACATAAACAGCGCCTTCTTATCATGGGTTTTTTATCATGGGCGGAGACGCTGAAATACTATGAAGAAAGATGGGAGGGTACAAAAATGAAGAACAGATGGAGCATCGCGGCATTATTGGTTCTGGCAGGGGTATTGGCGGTGACAGTGGCACTCGCGCCGTCGGCGGCGCTGGCGAAGGAGTACAAATATGCCGGGCCACCTGCCTTCACCGTAACCTATCCAGGTTTGTATGCGCAGGATCCCGAAAACCCCAACAAGGTATTGTTCCGGACAAAACAGGATGGCAGCCTCCCCATTATGGAGATTAACTGCCTCGATCCCGTAGGCGCGGACGGGACGACGAAGGTTACCATGGCGAACGTGGTGAAAGAGTACGCAAAGAAGATAGAGAAGTCACAGCAGACGCAGGTTACCGTCGCCTCGCAAAATCCGATAACCCTGAAGGACGGTACCCCGGCGGTCGAAGGGGTATGTACCTGGCTGTATCAGGGGTTTCTGAATCTGCAGAGCAGCGTCGTGACGACTATAAAGGATGGCAAGTGGGTATATGTGGTGATTCACCAGAACCCCGGCGCTCCCATGTGGGATGCTCCCAAAAGCCTGACCTTTAAAAAATAAGGGAATAAGACGATCAACGGTATAATGGAGTCAGCCATTGAGGGCCTGTTGAAAAGCACCTTTTTCAACAGGCCCTCAATACTTATCCGGATGTAAAACTTACGAGATTCTATCTCAGGGGATAGGGATGCCCACTCAGGGTAAGGGGGGGAGGAGGCTCAAGGGCGCAAGGCAGGGACCAGGGGGTCCCATTTGTTTTGCGTAAAGCCCTGGGCATGAGGGTGGTTGTAGCGAATCCATTACAGTGACGCCAGGGGGGAGGGGGGAATGACGTGGACCTATAAAGAAGAATCCCGGCGATGGCTCGTGCAGGCACAGGATGAGTTTGCCGATGCAGACGAGCTGAGAAGGCGCAATCGGTTCTACCTGGCCCTGTTTCACTTCCAGCAGGCAGCGGAGAAGGCCTTAAAGGCATATCTCTATCTGACGATGCGATCCAGGGAGGAGGTCTTCACCACTCATTCCCTCGAAGACCTGTTGCAGAAGGTGCGTGCCCTGGACCGGGATTTTAGGGGGGTCAAGGCAGCGAAAAAGCTCGATGAGTACGCCATCCGGTCGCGCTATCCCGACAGCCTGCCCGGCAGAATACCCTCGCGGTACTTCGACGATCCCGAGGAGGCCGAGGAGGCCATGCGCCTCGCCAAGGGGGTGGTCGAGCTGGTGGAGCGAAAGATAGAGGAGATAGCCCCATGATTGACAAGTGAGGATAGCGGCGCCATCAGTGACAAAAATTGTCACTCGCCCCGGATAAAAACCCTCTTTTATAACGAAACCATAGCAATTCCAACTAGTTCCCACGATCCGTTCCCGAGCACATTTTTTGCATATACCATGGAGAGGCTGCCAAAGGCATGGCGCCGGAGGAAGGATTCCCATGGCAGAGACCATCGTTCTCCTTATCATCCTTGTCGCCCTGTGGAGCATTCCCGGGTCAAAAGCTCGGGGACAGGGCTGAGAGGTTCGGTTTCGAATCGCTGCGCACCAGAAACAGAGGCTGGCCTTCGCAGCGGCACGGGGGCAGGGGGATCGCCCATGGCCTTTACTTTTGGTGATACATCACGTAAGATAACCATGTTCTGTACCGGCGCCGGTGGTCGGGGCAGGAGCAGGAAAGGCTGGGAAGAGAAGTGTTATAATCAGTGCGTAACGGCGCGGCCTTGAAGGGGAACAGCACATGAAGCTGAGGGGCGGGGAGGAGCATAACGGCAAAGTTTTTCCAGGGGCAAAGGTGCCCCCTTTTTTTTGATGAAATAAGGCAACTGCTCGATGTTATTCTATCGCAACCGCAAGGGAAATAATGCAAAGAAAGGCGATTGCTGATGCTGAAAAATACCCCCAAGAGTCTTTTTCACATGGTGGTCCTGCTCGTCTCGCGGATCATCCATTTTTTGACCAGTGATATCTGGAAGATCCAGCAGCGGGATTTCTCGCGGGCAACGTGGCTTTTGATCAGGCAGGTGCGGATACTCATCGTGGCATTGCGCGGTCTCGCCGAGGACCAGATCCAGCTTCGGGCATCTGCCCTGACCTTTAATGCCCTGCTTTCCATCGTCCCGCTGGCCGCCGTCGTCTTTGGCATTGCAAAGGGCTTCGGCCTTGACAAGGCGCTGGAACGATACCTCGTAGAGGACTTGCAGATGCACGGTGAGGTTATTAACCGGATCATCGATTTTTCCCGCTCTCTTCTGGAGACCACCAAGGGCGGCCTCATCGCCGGCATCGGCGTGATCTTGCTGTTTTGGACGATCATCAGGGTGCTCGCGAACATTGAAAGCTCATTCAATGACATCTGGGGGATCAGTAAGGCCAGAACCCTGGTGAGGAAGATCAGCGATTACCTTTCATTCATGCTCGTCTGCCCGTTTCTATTCGTGATGTCGAGCACCGTTACCGTCGTGCTATCCAGCCAATTCAGTCTAGCAGCCCAAAAAATCTGGCTGCTGGGAGCCTTGAGCCCCGCCTTCTTCCTTCTGTTGAAGCTCGCACCGCTCTTTTTGCTCTGGCTCATGTTTACCTTCATCTATATCTTTATGCCCAACACCAAGGTCACCTTCAAATCGGGTGCCCTGGCAGGAGGCATTGCCGCGGTGCTCTTTCAATTCTTCCAAGTGTTGTATATCGACTCCCAGATATGGATTGCCAAGTACAATGCCATTTACGGGAGCTTTGCCGCTCTGCCGCTCTTTTTGGTGTGGCTGCAGATGAGCTGGCTCATCGTGCTCCTCGGTGCCGAGTACTCTTTTGCGCAGCAAAACGTCGAGACATACGAATTCGAGCACGCCTATCACGATGTGAGCTATTCTTTCAAAAAACTCCTGAGCCTGCGGATTGCGCACGCGCTGGTGCGCAATTTCTCTCGAGGAGAAGCGCCCTGGACCGCAGTTCAGATTTCGCAGGAGCTCGAGATTCCCCTCCGCCTGGTCCGTGAACTCTTGCGTGAATTGCGCGAGGCCGGGGTCATCTCGCAGGTCCTGTTGGACGACGATAGGACAGCTGCCTATCAACCCGCCCGCAGCCTCGACGGCATAACCGTGCAGTACGTCATCGATGCCCTGGAGCAGCGCGGGATCGACGATATCCCGGTTGCCAAATCAAAGGAGCTGAAAAAACTCTCCACATATCTCAAGGTTTTTCACGACCAGATTGCTCGCTCGTCGTCGAACAGACGACTCAAAGACATTTAGCTTCTCGCGAGAGACGGGGAGGTACATTTGCCTGTTATTCGTGCCGTGTACAGTTGGCCGAAAGGAAGCCTCGATGCATGAACGCCGCGAAGCAAGACGGGTGGATGTTGATATTCCCTTGACGATCACGCTCTTGGGGACCCCGCTCTCTCCCCCGCCGATCATTGTGGAGACGGGAGATATCTCCCCTCAGGGTCTGTCCGTAGTCATCAAGATAAAGACGCGGCTGGAACAGGGGCGTCTTGTCATCGAGGGAGGAGAGAACTCTAAAAAGATGGTTAAGTATCTCTTGCTGGATAACAAGCAATTGGCATTACGAATCAATATACTTCCCCGGGGGGGGAGCATACACGCAATCGGCAAGGTGAAGTGGTGTTACAGAAATGTGCAAGAGGGATGTTATTATGTGAAGGCAGGGGTATTGATAGAAGAGATGGATAGCGGCAGTCGGCAACGGTGGTTGGAATTCCTCAGGGCGTCAAACCAATTCCTGGCTAGTCTTGAGCCGGGGTAAGGCAACAGAAAGAGGGGTCAACGGTATCGATCGATCACAAGAAGATGTGGCCGTGATGACTTATTGAGAGAGGAGGAAGATATGCCGATAAGAAGGAAGAAGAGAATTTATGCGGGGGTCGGAATTTTAGCATGTCTTGTTTTTTTCGGCCTTCATGCCGTTCATGCCATGGCGGCAGACCCTATCGTGGGCCAGTGGAACTATACAACTGCCAATCATTGGGTAAAAGGCCCTGCTCCGGCAGGCAAGCCGAGCAGGGGGGTTCTGGTCATTACGCAAATGGGTGACCAGTTTAAGATGGAGTTTAAATCAGGCATGGTCTTTAGTCCTCCGGAATTAAGGTATTTTACGGGCAGGAAACAAGGTCAGGAATATGCTTTTTCCAATAGCGCGCGGGTGGATAATGAAGGAGGCATTGCCAAGAATAGCTGCAATCTAAAACTGATCAACGCCAATCATGGCAAGGGCAAATCGTTTTCGCTGTATAGCAATAGCGGCATAACGTTTAGCTGGGGATTTGATATAGAATTAACGAGATAGAGACAGGCGAAGGGGACAGCTTTGAAAACGTTCCCTATCAACCCTTGACGCAGTGCAAAAAAATTTTTGTTTTGGTTGACAAGGGCGGCAGACTCGGTCCTGCCGCCCTTGTCTTTGCCCTTAATCACGCTGATATCCCGGCGGGTACGCCGCATATGCGTCATCGTCCCAGAGCCTGTTTCGCGCCTCCTCCCTGCAGTTCAGGATCCCCTTTCTGCACAGGACCTCATGCCATTCGTACTTTAAGAGGGTCTTCTGGATCGGTGCGCTCTCAGGTTCGAAGGCCACCCTTATAGTCGGTGAGTAGCGTTCATCCCCAAAGCCCGTTCCGGCGCTCTCCTCCCTGGCAATTCCCGCCTTTCCCCCTGCGGAGGGCGCTGGCGGCGTGTAGTCCCGCCTCTCCTGCTCGTACCGCGGTTGCGGCTGTTCTTTTTCCCGGAAGACGGCGACGGCGATGACGCCCATGGCTGTGGAATCGCTGAAGGTCCGCATGGCATAGGAGTCGGCCATATCGGTGAAATAGAATTTGTGCACCCTATCGCCGGCGGTCCGCCACCCGTCATATGCTCCCTGCTCGTAGCTGCTCACGATGTACATGGCTTCATTGTTCTTGAGATCAGATTTCTTGCCTGAGATGATGTTTCTGCCGTCAACGGAGATGACCACGCCGATCCGTTCGGGTGTCATATTATGTATGACGATGCCGTAGTTCTCGCCTCGTCTCGCCTCGAGATATTGCTTGATGATATGGGTCCCCCCTTTCCAGGAATCCCTGTGCGGGATACGCAGGAAGGTTCCGCCGCTCTCCGAGATGATCTCGATGCCTATCTCTCCCCCTACTCTGCCCTTGCTGTGGGGATACGCGGTTGCCGCCGCTGCCATCATCATGGCTGCGATGATCAATAGTGCTCCGTAACGCATGGTGTTCCTCCTTTCAGTTTGGTCGTTAGCCTATTAGACAGCAGGGAATCGAAAAAAGTTCCCGCAGGCAGGAGGGGGTGCCTGTATGAGAAGGGCTTGAAGGGCCTGGATCGTGCCCAAGAAAACTTCCCCCTTGACAGTAAACGTTCGTTCACCTATACTGGGGTCATGAAAAAGACCACGAGAGAAGACAGGCTGCATTCCCGGGTGAGGGTGATTGCCGGTTTCTTCCGTCAGAACGGGAGGATGCCGAGCTTTTCGGAGATCGGGGAGATGTGCGGCCTGCGTTCGAAGAACGCGGTGTACAAGCTCGTCAAGCAGCTCGAAGGCCTCGGGGTCCTCAAACGGGACAAAAAAGGCAGGCTCATACCCAAGTCCCTGGCATACTCCCTGCGGATGCTCGGGGCCGTAGAGGCGGGTTTCCCCAGCCCTGCCGAAGAGGAGCTGGCAGATACCCTTTCCCTGGACCGGCTTCTCATCAAGAATCCGGATGCCACGTTTCTCCTCAAGGTGTCGGGTGATTCCATGTCCGGCGCCGGCATCTTGCCGGGGGACATGGTGGTTGTCGATAAAGGGCAGCAGCCCAAGAACGGCGATATCGTCATCGCCGAGGTCGACGGCCAGTGGACGATGAAATACTTGAGGAAGAGGGGGGAGAAGGTCCTGCTGATCTCCGCCAACCCCCGTTATCAGCCGATCAAACCCAAAACGGAACTGAAGATCGCCGGCGTGGTTACCGCGGTGGTGCGCAAATATTAGGAAGATTGCAGACGATCATGGAGGCACAACCCCTCACTATACGATCCTGGCCCCGGGCGATCCTGCATCTCGATGCCGACGCCTTCTTTGCCTCCTGCGAGCAGGCGATTCATCCGGAGTTGAAAGGGAAGCCCGTCATCACGGGCAAGGAGCGCGGGATCGTGGCGGCCGCGAGCTACGAGGCCAAGGCCTTGGGGGTGACGCGGGGCACGAGGCTCTCCGAGGCCAAGCGGGCCTGCCCCGAGGCCGTCATCCTTCCGTCGGACTACGAGACCTACAGCCTCTTCTCCGTCAGGATGTTCGACATCCTCAGGCGCTTTTCCCCGGATGTGGAGGAATACTCCATCGATGAGGCCTTCGTCGATCTCACGGGCTTAAGGAGGAGCTTTCACGGTCCCTACGGCATGATCGCCCGGCAGATGCAGGAGACGATCGAGCAAGAGCTGGGGATCACGGTATCGGTGGGCGTGAGCCTCTCGAAGGTCCTGGCAAAGATAGCATCGAAGCACAACAAACCCCACGGGTTCACCCTCATACCGGGCAGGGAGATACACCGATACCTGCGGGAGCTGCCCTTAGGGAAGGTCTGGGGCATAGGGCCGAACACGACCGAGTTCATGAGGAAGTTCGGGATCAAGACCGCCTTGGCATTTGCGCGGAAAGAAGAGGACTTTATTACCAAGCATCTGTCGAAACCCTATCAGGAGATATGGCACGAGCTCAACGGCAGAAGCATCTACCCCGTTGTCCCCGAATCAAAGAGCAGCTATCAGTCCATCAGTAAGGCCAAGACCTTCACCCCTGCGTCGAACGATGCCGTGTTCGTCTTCGCACAGCTTTCGAAGAATCTCGAGGCCGCCTGCATCAAGGCGCGGCGCTACAAACTGGCCGCAACGAGGCTCATTGTTTTTTTGAGAACACAGGATTTCAGCGACCGGGGCGTTGAATTGCGACTGAGCAGGCCCACGGCCTACCCGGCCGAGCTCTTCGGAGCGCTCAAGCAGGGCTTTCACGAGCTCTTTGACCCTGAGGCCCTCTACCGTCAGACAGGGGTGGTTCTCGCCGGCCTGGTACCGTCATCCGTCATCCAGTACACCCTGTTTGAGGATACAGCCCGGATAGAGAAGATGGCGAGGATCTACGATGCCGTGGATTTCCTGTCGGAGCGATTCGGCAAATATGCGGTTCACCATGGCTCGAGCCTGCCGACAAAACTACAGGCCAGGCATGAAGGCGAGCGGGGGGACACCCCGCAGCGGGGGTCCGAGCTCTTCAAGGGCGAGAACAGGAGGCAGAGGCTGGGGCTGCCCATGCTGCATATCAAGGTCTGACCGTTATAGTGGGCAGTCGGGGTTAGGTCTGTTTATAATTACTGAGGATATGATAGTATCCTCAGTCTGCACGTGGTTATTGAACGGGGGTAATCGTCTGTCTTCCCCTTGACGGGATTCCATCACGCATTTTTCTTTTTGCCCTCCAAGATCGCCATGGCCATGTCAACGACTCTGTCAAAGGGTTCCTCCCCGTCCTCTCTCAGATGTAGGTTGATCGCGTCGCTCGGGCAGGTCCCGGCACACAACCCGCATCCCAGACATTTCTCCCGCTCGACTGCAGCGATATCTTCCACGGTGATGGCGCCAACGGGGCAGCGGTCGATACAGGCGGCACAACCAACACATGCCGCTTCGTCTACGACAGCCTCGAACAGGGCATTGAAGTACTTGTGTTTTTCCTGCCCTTTTTGTGTTATCCCCTTCATAGAGGCGCAGCAACAGGGGCAGCAGTTGCAGATATTTGAGAGGTGCTTGGCGTTGGCTCCGGCATGGACCAGGCCGGCTTGATCCGCCTTTTCGACGATCTTTATCGCCTCTTCGGCCGTTACTTCTCGACCGATTCCGTTTTCAATATAATACTCCGCAGCAATTCCGAAACTGAGGCAGGTCTCAAGGGGATGCTCACAACCCTCACCGTTCAGATGCGCCTCTTTGCGGCAGACACAGTCCGCAACAGCGATTTTTCTTGCCTCCCTGATATCTTCTTTGAGCTTATGGAAGGGAAGGAGTACCGTGTTCGTAGCAATGGTTTTCTCGATGGGGACCACCTTGAACCCGGGTACATTGCTTGCCCCCATTTCCTTGAGATAGGCTGTTTCGTAGTATTCTTTGTAGAGCGCGGCAAGCTCGCGGTCTATCTTTTTAACTGAGTATTCATAGAGACCTATCATAAAGGGGGATGCATTGTAGAGGGTTTTGCCTTGGCGCCGGATGCGGAAGACAAGGCCCTTTTTAGACAGGGACTCTAATTTCCTTTGCAGGTCTGCTACGTCCAGTCCGCTCCGCGCGGCGATTTGGGAGACCTCCTCCGGCACTGGGGTCAGCAAAAGCGTGGTTTCTGCCTCTTCTTCCGTGAACAACTTCTTTAGTATCTTGATTTCCACCCCCGACGGTGTTTGAGGAAATCCCAGCGGGAATTGATCCAAGAATTCGCGCAATTTCAAGTAGGGCTCATCCGACATCTCTCAGCATCTCCTTTCGCCGGCAGCGGCAGGTCTCGCCATGTGCAATGAACAGTTGGGGTTAGATCTTGTTTTTTGCCTTTTAGTCTCGGAATACTATTGGGGGATGATGCGGTATATCTTATCGTCGCCCTCTCGTGGCCTGCCCCTGCCGTCCCTGTTATTGGTGAGGAAATACAGAGCCCCGTCAGGTCCCTGCACCACATCTCTTAGCCTCCCGTATGTTCCACTCTGATAGCCTTTGGCGAACCATCGCTCAATCGCGTTGACCTTGTATGATCCATTAGATTTTTCCAGCCTTATCCTGATCAGCGCTTCACTCCTCAGGGTGGCCACAAAGAGATCGCCGTCGAGATGGGATAGCCGGCTTCCATGGTAAAAAGTCATCCCCGAAGGGGGGGTGGTCTCTTTCCAGACTACGAGCGGATCGATATAGGGTTTTATGCCCCCTGCGCCCACCACCACCGGCCACCCGTAGTTTCCCCCTTTCGTGATCCAATTGATCTCATCGTTGGCGAAGAGAAGAAACTCCCCGGACGGCCCGTGTTCCGACTCAAAGAGGTCCCGGGTCTCAGGGTGCCATGCGAGACCTTGGGGGTTCCGATGGCCGAACGAGTAGACAGGAGATTGTTTGAATGGGTTGCTTGTTGGAATAGCACCCTCATCCGTTATTCTCAGTATCTTTCCCGCCAGGGTGCCCAGATCCTGGGCCAGCCTGGCCTCGAAGGTCTCCCCTGCGGTGATATACAGCAGGCCATCCGGGCCGAAGGCAATTCTGCCCCCGTTGTGAAACCTCCCTGCGGGGATACGATCGATGATTACCTTGTCGAAGGTTCCGCGATTGCCGTTATCCTTCAATCTCACCACGCGGTTATACGGCGCCCCCTTCTCTTGATACGTATGCATGACATAGAGATACGGCCTTTGGGGAAATCGGGGATGGAGGGCGAGCCCCATGAGTCCCCCTTCCCCCTCATGGCGGACAGCAAGCACGGCATAGGGATCCTTCATGAGCCTTCCGTCCTTGATCAGCCTGATCCTTCCAGGCCGTTCCGTGACCAAGGCCCTTCCATCGGGAACAAATACGAGGGACCAGGGGACCTCCAGGTCTTCGACCCACGTCTCTGCCCTGACCCTATCTCCTTGGAGGAGGAATTGGTCCCGTACCACCTGGGGGACCTTTCCCTTCACCGGTTGACAGGCACCGAAAAGGGGCACCGACAGGGAGAAGACGATAAGAAGGATGCCGAGGGTTATTTTGCGGAGCATGCACCCCGATGATCTTCGCATAGCCGCCCTACATCTTCCCAGCGGATGCCCCCTATTTATCAGCAGAGCGGACCAGCAAAATGGGTTTGGTCGCGTGGCGGACGACCTTTTCTGCCACGCTCCCCAGAAGCCAGCGGCGCACCCCGCTGCGGCCGTGGGTGGACATAGCGATGAGGCCGATATCCTCTTGGTCGCATTGCTCGAGGATCCGCTGCGCCTCATTTCCGTGCTGCAGGTGGCTCTCCACCGTGAACCCCTTGTCCTTGAGGCGCTTTTCAATCTTACGGAGGTATGCCTCTCCCCCCTTGGTGAAGGCCTCGGTAATCGTCTCGTATTGTACGATGGGTTCCATGCTCCCGGGGAAGAATGGGGTAGGCACAACATGCAGAAGACAGATGCTTGCCCCAAAGGCAGATGCCAGCTTCTCGATCTCAGGGAGAATGGCCTCGGATGTTTCTGATCCGTCCAAGGGGACGAGGATTTTCTTATATCCTTTCATGACACCCTCCTTTCCTGCTCGTCGTGATGGCGTATATCTAAGATTAACCTATCGGGCGGCAGAGGTCAATATATCGGCTGGCCCGTGAGAACTAGGATTGAGGATATTTACAGAGTAGGCACCTGATTTTTTAAGGCTTGTCAACGTTCCACTTGCGTTATATCCTACAGAGGTGGAAGCTTAGCGAGGCAGCTATCCGATATGCCGCACATACCATTAATCATTCAAGGAGGGCATATGAAGCAGATCTTGAGGGCAGCAGTCTTCTTCTTTTTTGTAGGGATATTTCTCACCCCGTCATACGCTCAGCGCGATCTTGAGGAGGCGACGGTGAAGATCTACGCCGTCTATTCCGAGTACGATTACGACATGCCGTGGCAGCTCGCAGGGCAAGATAGGGGTGTTGGATCCGGATGTATCATCAGCGGCAACAGGGTCTTGACCAATGCCCACGTGGTGGCAAACCAGACCTTTATCCAGGTAAAACGTGCAGGGCATGCGAAGAAGTATAGCGCCGCAGTGGAGATCGTAGCACATGAATGTGATCTCGCCCTCCTGCGAGTTGATGATCCTTCTTTTTTCTCCGGCGTCAAGCCGCTTGCGCTGGGGACCCTCCCGCGGATGCGGGACAAGGTCGCCGTCTATGGGTTCCCCGTGGGGGGGGAAGAGTTAAGTATCACCGAAGGGGTGGTGTCACGGGTCGAGCTTACACGCTATTCGCACAGCGGTGCAGGTCTACTGACGTGCCAGATTGACGCGGCCATTAACCCGGGCAACAGCGGAGGGCCGGTCATAAAAGAGGGGAAGATAGTGGGGATAGCCTTCCAGGGATATGTATTCGCACAAAATATCGGCTACATGGTCCCCGCGCCCGTCATCGATCATTTTCTCAGAGACAGCTCCGACGGCAGCTATCATGGAATTCCGAGCCTCGGCATCGCCTGGCAGGACATGGAAAACCCCGGTCTGAGGACCCACTTTCAGATGAGCGAGAAGCAGAACGGGGTGCTGATCACGTACATTGCCCCCGAGGCTGCTGCCCGGGGTAAATTACAAATCGGGGATGTCCTCCTCGCCATCGAGGGGGATCCCATTGCCAATGATGGGACCATATCCTTCAGGGGTACAGAGCGAATACAGTTCGCGTATGCGGTGCAACATAAGTTTATAGGTGAGACGGTTCGCTGCAGGATCCTGAGGGATGGCAGGGCGATGGATGTAACCATACCTTTGAGCACACGGCTCGATTCAGGGCGATTAGCGCCTTACACCCAATATGACAAGGCGCCGACCTATTACATTGCAGGCGGGTTGGTATTCCAGCCCCTCACCTTGAATTACCTGCAGGTATGGAATAAGATGGCAGATGTCCCTGTCCATCTTGCCAATTACTATTATCATGGGAGGCAGTCTGAGGATAGACGACAGGTGATCGTGCTGACCAAGATCTTGGGGGACGAACTGACCGTGGGTTATGATGACTTTAAGGACCATGTCATTATCCGCGTCAACGGAAAAGAGATTTCCACTACAACGGATTTGGTGAAGGCCATTGAGGGCAATGAAGGGAAATACCACGTGCTGATGGATGAGTGGGGGGGGGAGCTCGTGTTAGAACGGGCCAAAACCGACCAGGCACAGAGGAAGATACTGGAGAAATATAAGATTGACGCCGATCGTTCCGCTGATCTCAGAGGGGCGGGAGGGAAGTAAAGCAAGGGAGACCTTGTCGCATGGTCAAAGACCCTGTGCCGGGCCGGGGCGTCATATGGGATATGGACGGCGTGCTGGCTGACACGACTGAGGCCCACTTTCAGGCGTGGGCACGGGCCTTGTCGGCACATGAGATCCCCTTTGACCGTTCGGTTTTCGATCGCGTCTATGGGATGAACAATATGGATACGCTTCTCGAGCTTCTGGGCCGATTGCCGACGCAGGAAGAATTAGCAGGCATCGCCGACTGCAAAGAGCAGATCTTTCGTCAGGAGGCAGGGCGCCTGGTTCGCCCCATGCCGGGGGCCATCCGGCTGCTTGGTGGGCTGGAGCAGGCAGGCTGGTCTCAGGCCGTGGCCTCCTCTGCCCCGCAAGAGAACATCGACCTCCTCGTGGATGCCTTCGGCATACGCCGCCATTTCGCGGCCATCCTTTCCGGCGCCGGACTCCCTGCCGGGAAACCCGACCCGGCGCTCTTTCTCGCGGCGGCTCGGGCCCTCCAGCTCCCTCCGCAGCAGTGCGTGGTGGTTGAAGACGCCCCGGTCGGCGTGGAGGCTGCTTGCCGTGCCGGGATGTCGTGCATCGCCGTAGCCACCACGCGGTCCCGGGAGGCCTTGGGTCCGGGACCCGTATTCGAGGCTCTGACATCCGTGACTGAAGCGGCCTTTTCCGAAGCGCTGCGTGCCGGGCCACGAAGCGTGTGTACAGACGGTGCTCAGTAATAGTTATCTGCTTTCTTTCAGGTCTTTTGTATTGCCTTTCCCATCGAAAGTTACGATAATTGTTATGCACAACCAGTCACGGGAGGGGGATAGCCATGGCTTACGAGGATATCATCGCGGAGGTTGATAGTTCGATAGAAGAATTATGCAAGGAGTTTCGGTCTCGCCCCACCCTCTTTTACACCGAATATGATATGGCCTCTTTATTCTACACCCTCTTACTGCGCAGCCTGCCTGTCTCAACGGCGCGTGACAGGGACGGGTGTGAGCACCTCCTGGTCCACATGGAGTATCCTACGCCCTTTCGGTGTACCATGAGCGGAGACCAATTCGCCATCAAGGGTGACGATGAGCGAACCCCGGCAGGCACCCCGTATCAGCGGGGGCACTATGCCATCGTCGTTTTGAACCCCGACTTCATCAAGGGATATTCCTATGAGCTCATCAAGGCGAAGGACTATGAGTTATATAAAAAGCTCGTCCTCCCCCATCTGGACAGGGCGAGGCCAGCAATCTTGTACGGGTTGGCGTTCATGCTGCACGGAGACCCCTTTCCCCTGCTGAAAGAAAAAGGGGGGGAGCGCGGGGAAGTGATCGATGAGTTTATCGCCCAGGTCAACAAAGGCGCCGATCAATTGGCCGCCTCGAAGGCAATCCCCGGCTTTATGGACCGCACCCGGATGCTCACCTTTGCAAAGGGAGGCGCCGATGAGGTGCGCACCTTTCTCCTCAAAACCCTCTCGGAGCGACTGGAAGTGCTCCTGTGCTTTAGCTACTAAGGGGTAGAAGGGTGGCTGAGGTTTCCTTGCCTACATTCACAGTGCAACGGGTGCTCTGATGCGGACGAGGTATGACGGGATTGAAGCATATACGACCAAAGATGGCTCGATCATCCGGGAATTGATGCATCCGGCAATCCACGGAAATCATAACCAGAGCTTGGCTGAGGCCACCATTCCGGTGGGATCAAGGACGCTGCTCCATCGGCACCGACAAACAGAAGAGATATATCACGTCATTGCGGGCTCAGGGGTGATGGTCCTGGGGGAGGAGCGATTCGACGTTATGGTGGGCGATACCGTATGCATCATGCCCGACACCCCACACCAGATTGCGAACACCGGTGCCAACCCCCTGAAGGTCCTGTGTTGCTGCTCACCGGCATATTCTCACGGTGATACGGAGTTGTTATAATCAGGGGCGGGCAGGGGGCTTCAGCCATGACAGCCCCTGATAGTGCCGCCGGCGAGTTCTGATACTTAAAAAAACCGAAGGGGGCAATTTTCCATGGCTGTTAACCCATCGTTTATCAAACCGCTCAAGGCGAAGATCATCACGGTCAAGGGTACCTGTAATGCCGGGCATCGCACCGGGGATACCTTTTCCATCAGCTGCTATGACAGCGGGGGGTTATGCGGCTTTTTTTATCATGATTTGTTCCCCAGTCTAAGTGTCATGCAGTTCGGTGGGAAATACCCCTGGTCATCGGCCGACGAACTTGTGTGGGAGTGTCCGGATCGGCGCAATGCCGTCACCGTAAAGCTCACTCAAGAGTAGGTCCAGGGCTTTTCCATCGCATGAGACAGGGGAAGGGCTTTTTGGTATACTGTAAGGGGTTGTGCGCGTTGTGGATTGGCGTTCAATCCTGAAAGGGGATTTCTCACGTGATACTATCGTGGAAAGAAAGGAATTGATATGAGAAGGGTCTCGCGAAGACGATTTATGAAAGAAGCGATCGCCACGGGAGCGGCCCTTGCGGTATTTCCGACCCTCCTCGTGCCGAAAGCCCCTGCGGCCTGGGCACGAAAGACGATCGTGCATCCAGAGGTGGACAATCTCCGGGTAGTCGGCCTTACCGATGCCAAGATGACGAAGGCCCTTGAGACGGGTTCTTCCTGGGCCCGCCAGAATGAGCTCGTCGCCGAGGAAGTGGTCTGGGAGAACATCGATAGGCTCGCCTGCGCCCTTGTCCAGACTCGCAACTCCACCGAGGCGTGGCGGACGATCTTTATCAAACCTCCGCGCAAGTCATGGGGGGAGACGGTGGTGGCCATCAAGACCAACAATATCGCTCAGCAGCATACCCGCAGTGCCGTCATGGCTAAGATCGTTCATACCCTTACCGATACCCTCGGTGTGCGGCCGTCTAATGTCCACATCTACGATGCGTGCCACGGATACCAGATGGGTAAGTACACGCCCTTTGGCAGGCTTACCGAAGGATGCCGTATTGAAGACGCGTGGGGCGGCAGCACGGAGCTCACAGCGGTGCCGGCGCCATGGAGAGGCTCAGGAGGCAAGTCACGATGTATGAGCCACCTGGTTGATGGATCGGTTGATATCCTCGTCAACATCGCCCTGTGCAAGGGACATAGCACACGGTTCGGCGGGTTCACCTTGACCATGAAGAATCATTTCGGCACCTTCTCGCCGAGACCGGGACATGAGGACGGAAGCGAGGAGTACCTCATAGCCATTAACAAGACGCCCGAGATCCTCGGCGCCATGCACAAACGGACGGGCAAGATCCTCTACCCGCGCCAGCAGCTCTGTCTCATTGACGCGCTCTGGGCCAGCAAAGGCGGTCCCGGCGGCAACCCGAGCCATCAGCCCAACTTCCTTGCCATGGGCGTGCTTGCTCCTGTTGTCGACTATCAAATAGCGACTAAGTTTCGCGGTAAGAAGATGGGCTGGGAACCGAATATGGAGGTGACGCGCCGCATGCTGACGGAGTTCGGCTACGCCGAAGCCGACCTTCCGAACGGGGGCAGCCTTATAGAGATCTGACCTCGCCGGTATAATAATGCAAAAAGAACTGATGGGGGAACAGAACACCACCTGTTCCTTGAACGGGGATGCATTCGCATGTTATCGTTGGGTTACGGTGAGGCCCTACCATGGCGGGCAGATTTGGCAACTATGGGGATACCAAGCGCAGATTAACGATGCGGAAGACCCACCGCGCGGTACCGGTGGATCTCCACGGGGCAAGCAGGAAGAGGCCTGCCAAGGACCAGGGGTCGACGCGACGCCGGGCTGTCTAAGGCATCCCTTGAACAACGGGCTTTTGTGAGGGTTATGCAGCGCGTTGCGGGGGCGCATCAGAGCGAGGTGATTGTTCGCAATCATGAGGCGGGGTCGCAATGGGAACCATGACGATCAGATACTACTTCACGCTGCCGGAAGGCGTGCGAGAGGTATTTAATCTACAATTCGATGCAAAAAAACTCGAATTAACGGGTAATATGCCGGATGTTATGCCTTCATGGACGAGACTCGATTTTCATCAGTGCCCCAATTGTCCCCTGACGCCTGATACTCATCCTCACTGCCCTCTTGCTGCTCACCTCGTCAACATCGTGGAAAGATTTGAAGGTCTCATCTCATACAGTGAAATCCAAGTGGATATTATGACGGCAGAGCGGTTTATCACGCAGGAGACGACCGTTCAACGCGGCATGAGCTCCTTAATGGGGCTCCTAATGGCGACGAGCGGCTGCCCGCATATGGCCTTCTTCAAACCCATGGCGCGATTTCATCTGCCCTTTGCCAGCGCGGAGGAGACCGTTTACCGTGCCACCTCCATGTATCTGTTGGCGCAGTATTTTTTACACAAAGAAGGGCACCAAGCCGATCTCGATCTAACAGGGCTCAGGGAGATCTATAACAATATCGAGATCGTCAATGTTGCCGTTGCGAAACGGTTACGAACGGCGACAGAGGCAGATTCGGCGATCAATGCCATTATTTTGCTGGACATCTATACCAAGGCCATACCGGTGGTCATTGAAGAATCCCTGGAAGAGATCCGTTATTTATTTGCACCCTTTTTTAAGGAGGCAGAGAAGAGGCCGTCTAAAAAACCGACAGAGTGATACGGAGTCCTGGTTGCAGTTCTTTTGAACCGGACAAGAAGAATAATGCCTTCTCTGTTCTCGATTGTTCTGAAAGCTATCCGTCTAAAAAATAACGTGAAGAGATATTATGGCTGGTGTGCTTTCGCGGCTTCCAATTTGACCACAAGGCCGATCCCGATACATAGTGCGGAAGGAATGATGGTTGTTATCAAGGAGTTTCTTTCATGTCTCAAGGCTCGATGCCCAAGCTACTGACCCAGGATATCGGCGATGCCGACCTCTCTTACCTGCTCTATGAGGGAGACGGCCCCGTCATCATGCTCATGCACGCTACGGGTTTTACCCCGTGGATGTGGCATCCCATAGCCCGCGAGCTCGCCCCCAGATGGCGCGTCATTGCCCCGTATTTCTGCGACCACCGCGAGACAGATCCGGAGAAAGGGGGCTTGAGCTGGCTTACCGTAGCGGAGGACCTTGCACGATTCTGCGCGCTGCTCGACCTGGACAGGCCCGCGCTCGTTGGGCATTCCATGGGAGCGACGATCATCACCCTTGCACATGCCAAATTCGGGCTCAAGGCCAGGGGGCTGATTCTGATCGAGCCCATCTTTTTTCCCAAAGACTTCTACACGTTACAGATAAAGCTGGAACAACATCCCCTTGCCTCGAAATCCATCAGGCGCAAGGACCACTGGAGCAACCGGGAAGAAGCGCGGACATACCTGCTTTCGAAATCGCTGTTCAAGGACTGGGACCCTGAGATGCTCGATCTCTACATCGACCATGGCATGAAGGAAGCGGCGGGCGGCGGGCTCCAACTTACCTGCTCACCCAGGAGGGAAGCATCGCTGTTCATGGGCAGCATGGAGTATGATCCCTGGCCCCTCCTGCCGCAGGTGGCCTGCCCCACCCTGATCCTCGAAGGTGAAAAGAGCCAGAACCGGGGCTTCATCGACCTGAAGATGGCGACCTCCATCATCCCCCAGAGCGCCTACCGGATGGTCGGGAACGCGGGGCACCTCATCCCCATGGAGAATCCGCAGCTGACGCTCAACATCATCGAGGAGTTCTGCGGATCCCTTTGATATCTCTGATTGGGAATTCTCGGATTGTCAAGACACGGCACAAGACAGAATGCGGTTTGGGGGGCCTTTATTTCAAAACCAGAAATGCATAATCCGGAATCCTTCGCCTTCATTGACATGCTGGACAAGCGGGCTTACCTGTATTATGGTATTTTTAAAAGCTCGCTTTATCAAAATATGCGAGGGGAGGGAAAAAACGATGCCCAAGACCGAAGAATATCTGAAAGAGGCCTTTGCCGGAGAGTCCCAGGCCAATCGCAAGTATCTAGCCTATGGCGCCAAGGCCGATCAAGAGGGTTATTCCCAGGCAGCCCGTTTCTTCCGGGCGGCTGCCGAGGCGGAGACCGTCCATGCCCACAACCACCTCAGGGCCCTCAAGGCCATCGGCGGCACCAAGGAGAACCTGATGGATGCCGTCAAGGGCGAGACCCACGAGTTTACAAAAATGTATCCGGAGATGATTGCGGCAGCCAAGACCGAGGGGAAAAAGGATGCGGAACGGAGCTTCTCCTATGCAAACGAGGTCGAGAAGATACACGCTCAGCTCTATCAAAAGCTCCTCGACGGCCTGGGAGGCGCGCAGGAGAATTATCCCTATTACGTCTGTCCGGTGTGCGGATACACGGCCGAGAAAAAACCCCCCGACACCTGCCCGGTGTGCGGGGCCAAAGGCGAGATGTTTAAGAAGACGGACTAAGCGGACGGAATCTGATTTTCATCGTTTGTGGTAACGACCCCTTATGGGGGATGCGCTCGTTTTGACCTTGAGCAGCGACGTGATGGCGAGAAGGGAGGATGGTGCCATGGCCAGCCTGCGTGATCTTGTCCTGCGCAACAGGAGCTACCGGCGCTTTGACGAATCGTATCGCATTGAGCGCGAGACCCTGCTGGAGCTGATAAGGCTTGCCCGCTGCACCCCCTCGGCAGCCAATCGCCAGCCCCTCAAGTATATCCTCTCCGCCGACCAGAAGACCAATGATCGCATCTTCCCCTGTCTGGCATGGGCCGCCTATCTGCAAGACTGGGAGGGGCCGGCACCTGGCGAGCGGCCGACCGCCTATATCGTTATCCTCATCGACGATACCATTGCTCAGGATTGGTGGTGCGACGACGGCATCGCGGCGCAGACCATCTTGCTGGGGGCGGTGGAAAAGGGCATGGGGGGATGCATGATAGGGTCGATCAATAAGGAGCGGCTGCGGCAGGAGCTCCATATACCGGAGCATCTCAAGATCCGGCTCGTCGTGGCCCTCGGCAAGCCCGCGGAACGGGTGAAACTCGATGATCTCGAGCCCGGGGGTGACATCCGCTACTGGCGTGACGAAAAGGATGTCCATCACGTGCCCAAGCGCATGCTCGCGGAGCTCATCGTTGCAGAGGGGCAATGACGGATCAGGGTATGCCTGTTGTCCGATCAGCCCGAACCTGATGTTTCTTCGTACAATAGGAGGATAGCAGTGGCCTCAACAAAGATCGCCTTTATCGTCAATCCCCATGCAGCGGCAGGCTCTGCCGGTAAGTCGTGGCCTCGGATCGAGGCCCTGGCTCGAGATCGGCTCGGACCGTTTGACGTCTTTTTTACGGCAGGCCCGGGAGATGCCACCAGGCTTACCCGTGAAGCCATTAGCCGGGGCGCCGAGACGATCGTATGCGTCGGAGGTGATGGCACCCTCAATGAGGTGGTGAACGGCCTCATGGGGGAGGATGGTCCCCTCCGACCCGAGATTGCCCTTGGGTTCATCCCCCGCAGTACCGGCTGTGATTTGATCAAGACCATCCCCATCCATCGGAAGCTGGACCGGGCCATGGATACCATCAAAAATGCTCATACCCGCATCCTTGACCTGGGCCGGATCCGCTATCAGGACCGTGGCAAGCGTCCCTCCTACCGGTATTTCCATAACATCGCCAGCTTCGGTCTGGGGGGTGAGGTGGATGAGCGGGTCAACAAAACCACCAAGGCCCTGGGGGGTTTTCTTTCATTCATCGGGGCCACGCTGGTCTCACTGCTCAAGTATGATAAGAAGAGGATACACTTAAAGGTCGACGATGTCTTTGACGGGGAGGTCAATGTCTGGAACATAGCGGTTGCGAATGGGCAGTATCATGGCGGCGGCATGTTGGTCGCCCCCGGGGCGCAGGTCGATGACGGCCTGTTCCAGGTGACGGTGGTCGGGGATCTGACCCTGCCCGAGGTCTTCCTGAATCTCCCGAAGCTCTATAACGGGAAGATCTATCAGGTCGCAAAGGTCAGCTCCTTCGTCGGCAAGCGGGTGGAGGCCTCTTCCGATCAGCAGGTCCTATTGGATGTGGACGGCGAGCAGATCGGTACCCTCCCCGTGGTCATAGAGATAGTGCCACGGGCAGTCTCACTCATCACCGCATCATGACCCTCAGATCCCTGTTGACAAGTTAAGCAGAAGTTATATCATCAGAAGGCTGTGGGGGAGCCCATGGCGCATTACCTATAACGAGGCATGGTATCGTGCCGCAAGGAGGGGAGAATGAGCAGATCGGTGCTATGGCTTTTGTGCGGCTTTTTCATCGTGACGCTGACAATCCCGGGGTGGGGCAAGTCGAATAAGCAGGGTTCCTTTACGCTCCCCCAGCCCGCCTACAACGGAGAGGTCTCCGTGGAGCGGGCCATCAAAGAACGCAGGACCGTCCGTGCATTTCGACCCGATTCCTTGAGTATAGCTCAACTGTCGCAGCTGTTGTGGGCGGCACAAGGGATAACGGATGCGCGGAGGGGGTTTCGGGCGGCCCCCTCAGGCGGAGCCCTCTATCCCCTGGATGTCTATGCCGTGGTAGGGAAGGGCGGGGTCGAGGCGCTGGCCCCAGGGGTATACCGATATCGCTCGGCGAACCACAGCCTCGAGGTCGTGGGGAAAGAGGATTGCCGAAAGGACGTGGCCCATGCAGCCCTGACACAAATGTGGATAGCCACAGCCCCGGTTATCTTTGTCATCACGGCAGAGTACGGACGGATCACCTGCAAGTACGGGGAGCGGGGGGCCCGCTATGCCCATATTGAGGTGGGTCACGTGGGGCAGAACATCTTCCTCCAGGCAGAGGCCCTGGGACTGGCGGCAGGGATCGTGGGGGCCTTTCGCGATGCATCCGTAGCCGATGCAATCGGGGCGCCCAAGGGCCACGAACCCCTCATCATTATACCGGTGGGGTATAAGAAATAGGGACTATGCATGATAACCTTTGATGATTTCATGAAGCTGGATATCAGGATCGGCACGGTAACGGCGGCAGAAAAGGTTCAGGGTGCCGACAAACTCATCCGGCTGGAGCTTGATATGGGGGGAGAGTCCAGGCAGGTGGTGGCGGGCATGGCCCATACCTACGCGCCGGAAGATTTCATGGGCAAGCAGGTGCCGATACTGGTCAATCTGGAGCCGCGGAAGCTCAGGGGCATAGAGAGCCAGGGGATGATCCTGGCGGCGGATGTCGGCGGGAAACCAGTCATGCTCATCCCGGACCGGGAGGTGCCCCCGGGCAGCGCGGTGCGGTAATTTTTGTTAAGGTGAGAGAAGGTCAATCTCTTCAGAGGAGTCTTTTCCCAGGGCAATACAAAGGCCCCGTTAGGGGGGCGGGGATTAAAGGTTACAGATGGAAGGGATTTATCTAAATCTTATAGTTTGTGACTGCCCCAATCGTCTTTGGGGAACACCCAAGGAATATCCTAACCTTTAACACGAGATAGAGCCCCCCCCTTTTTTGTCCAATGCAAAATAATGCCTCACGCTTTTCTTAAGAAAGAAATACCATCCCAATAGAAGAGACAAAACTCCTATAACGATCATACCTTTCAGTGTAGGTACTTCAAATGCCCCAACAAAGAGCAGTGCCACGGCGAAAGCTGAAAAAAACGTAAGGCGTGCAAGGCGTTTTTTTCTATAAAAGCCGATGGCGGATATACCAAGGAGAACACCGATAATGGTAAAGAGCGGGCCTGCCCCTGAGGTCCACCATTCGGACCAAGAGACCTGTTTCCCCTCAATCTCGAATTCCACGATAGGGATAAACGAGCCACCTATAAATATAATACTCCCTATCAGGCTGTAGGGGAACAAAACCAATCTGAGAAGAAGGGGCATCTCTTTAAACCGAAAAAAGGCCGAAGGAGGTGCATTATTCATCTGTTTCCTCCGTGAGGCGCGCGGCAGGGAAAAAGGTCAATAACGGCTTTGCCCACCGGCATTTGCTCTCTTCGGTAGTTGCATTGAGACCTCACCAATCTATCACACTTCTCAGGCAAAAAAACGCCCCTTCCCCCTTAAAATAATGCTTGACTTATTATTATTTTATTATTTATATTTAAATAGTAAAATTTTAATAAAATCGGGATGGAGCGGATAAGGCCTTATTTTTGAGCGTTGTTCGAAAAATACGTAATTTTTTCTAACACGATTGTCCGGGAGGGGGTCAAAACCTACGCAGGCTGTGGGGGTTTGACCCCCTTCATTTACGGCTTCTTCGCGGGAGAACCTTGCTCCGTTGCTGGTGAGAAGGTAGGGAGGCGGCCGGATACTTCAGCGGAGCCCTCCTGCCGGGACACTGAAAAGGCCCCTGAAAAGGGGCCTTTTCTAATGCTTATATCTCAAGCTCTTATAGCACGACTTCCATTCGCTGATAGAAAGAATACCTACACAGTCAGGCAGCTCTTATGAGCACGACCCCTGCGATCCGCACCCACCACCGGCGGAGCATGATCCCGCGCCCGATACGGGGTTCTGAGCGCTCACGGTAAAACCCCGCCTCCATCCCGCCTCGACAAAGTCGATAGTGACGTCACCGGTCGTTTTGAGCAAATCCTTGTCAATGAGATATTGCACGCCGCCATTCTTAAATACTTTATCCGCGTCTGATGGCTCATCCAGAGCCAACGTCAGGGCCGGCCCGCCTCACCCGCCCTCCTGCAGGTAGACCCGGACCGCCTGTGGCACGTCCTTTTTCTCCTTCAATAGTTCTACGATCCTCTTTTGAGCAGTCTCGGTTGTAGTTACCATATGATCTCCCTTTCTTCGATTTGGTATATGGTTATATAATAACCTCTCTTTTCCCGATTTCAAGCATGGAACCGAATTTTTTCCAGCAGGGCGGCGGGTATCAATTTCCGTGGCTCTACCTATTAAGTATAGCTCTCATGCCGACGCCGCCTTTGGCAGCCATCATCGCATGGGCAACCGCTCTCGAAGGCGTATCTGCTGCGGCATTTAAGCGGGCCACACCTTTTTAAACGCGGTTGACGGGAAAAAGCAGGACGGGCACTCATCAGGCGGATTATCGCCGTAATGGACATATCCGCACATGCGGCACCGCCACGCGGTCTTGCCCTTCATCTCATCGTCAAACATTTTGCCGGTTCCCTCGCTCCTTAAAATAGCCAGTTCCTCAAGCGGCGGCATCACCGGTTTGTAATTGCCGAGCGCGTGACCGGCCACGATAACCCGCTGTATCTCGCTCGTGCCTTCATATATCATGAGGAGCCGCACGTCCCTGAGGATCTTCTCGAAGGGGAACATCCGCGTGTATCCGTAACCTCCGGCGATCTGCATGGCTTCGCTCGCTACCTCAAACGCCGCCTCCGTCGCGTAAAATTTCGCAATCGAGGCGCTGATCGTCGAATCCATGCCGTTATCGGACTCCCATGCTGATTTCAAAACCAGGAGTCGGGATGTTTCCATCTTCTGGTACATCTCCGCTATTTTAAACTGAATTGCTTCGTAATTCTGGAGCTTCATGCCGAACGCCTGCCTTTTTTTCGCATAATCGATGGCGAACTCCATTGCCGAACGCGCTGCGCCGACGGCGAAAGCCCCGATGGACGGGCGCGTGCGGGAAAAGGTCCTCATCGCCAGCACGAACCCTTCGCCCGGTTCAGCCAAGACATTTTCTTTTGGAACGACAACATTTTTAAAATTGAGCGCCGCCGTGTTGGACGCCCGCTGCCCGAGCTTCTGGATATGCTCGCCGGTTGACACCCCCTCCCAGTCCCGCTCCACGACAAAGGCGCAGATCCCCTCATGCTGGGATTTGGGATCAACGGTGGCGAAGACGGTCATGTAATCCGCGATGCCTGCGTTCGTGATCCAATACTTTGTCCCGTTCAGGATATAATCGTTTCCCTTTTTTGCCGCGTGGCAGAGCATCCCCGCTACATCGGAACCCATGGTCGGCTCGGACGTGGCGAAGCATATGAATTTAGGCTCTTTGGAGAGAATCGTGAGGTATTTCTTCTTTAGATCTTCCTTGTTTGACAATATTATGGGCTCAATCCCCAGGCCGTTGTCGGAGAGCGACGTGGCAAGGCCCAAGCATGCGGCCGAGAGCTCCTCGGTAATGAGCACACCTTCGATGAGGCCCAATCCTCTGCCGCCGTACTTCTTGGGTATTCCGCCGTTCAACAGCCCGGCATCGAAGGCCTTTTTCAGAATATCGATTGGCAGGACATTTAATTCGTCATAGTAGGCCGCCTTGGGAAGGATTTCCTTCAGCGCGAAATCCCGCGCCTGCCGCTGTATTTCGAGCTGTTCCGGTGAAAGCGTAAAATCCAGCATTTTTCCCTCCAATTTTTTAAGATATACATGATTATAAACACACGGTAGTGAAAATCAATTGATTAATTTCATGACCGCCCTGCTATTTCTCCTGGGGGCGCGAAGCCGCGTGGGCTGACAAGCTCCCCCGTTGTTTTCATGCCGAGCTTGTACATTATTCAATTGCCGATCCCGCGAAAAACGGCGCGTGATTGGAGGTGAAGATAGGCGGATGGCCCCTGAGTATGGGCCGGATCGCGGGGTGTCTCCTGAATTCCGCGTCCAGAAACTCTCTGACCAATCGTCGGTCCCAGCCCCGGGGATGTCGGAAATCGGTATACAGGGAAAGGTCCCCTTCGTAAAAACCGCTTGTTTCGAGGCTCGCGGCCTCCGGGCTGTTGATGGGGAGGTTGAAGATGGCCGTATTCAGAAACCGGATTTCCTTTGCGTGGGCAGCCACAAACGCGAGGGTATGCCGCGCCTCAAGGCGCGTCTCCGCCGGTGTGCCGAAGAGGAGATAGACGTAGGTGGCAATCCCGGCCTTTTTTAGCGCCTGCAATGCCTGCGACGCGGTTGTCAGATCGATCCCCTTGTGCAGGGCGTCGAGCACGCCTTGGTCCCCCGATTCAAGACCGAGCTTCAGCAAGACGCACCCTGATTGTTTCAAGGCCATGCAGAACGCCGGGTCTTTCAAATGTTCGGTGATCCGGGCAAAACCGTACCACGGCGCGCCTGGAGGCTGATCGACAATGGCCTGCATCAAGGCCGGGCTGACGGCATTGTCCACGAGATGGATCAGGGCCGGCTTCATTTGGGCGACCAGGTTGCAAAGCTCAATTGCCGCTCTCTCCGCAGGGATCTGGGAATAGGGAGTACCTTCCGCCTTCTCGGGACAAAATG
>MGQS01000128.1:0-1853 GCA_001797905.1 Deltaproteobacteria bacterium RBG_16_54_11
CGACGAACATGGCCAGGAAGATCCAGAGGGTCAAAAAACGGTCGAGTAATGAGAGTCGCTTAGCAACCGATGTATCCATAGAAATCTATCTTCCTACTATACTATAGTACGTTGACTTTGTGTCCACAAACAACTCGCCTTGAGACTTGATAAAGACTATCGCAAATTTTTTATTCGCCCTGCATCCCAAGAAGGCTCTCCAAGGCCGAGCGCTCCTCGGCAAAGTCGGGCTTCAGGAGATGCGGACAATCCTTCGGGAGCCTCATCCACTGAACCAGCTTGCTGGCAAAGGCCCGGCAGGTCTTTTCCCCGCAGTCCCGGCAGTTGGTCCCTGGGAGCAGCTTGTATACTACCAAAGCGCTTACCTGCTTTTGTGGTTTGTGTGTGCCTGCCAGCTCCCAGGGTTTGGATGCCTTCCAGACCACCTTTTGTACAAGAGGCGGCTCAGGATAGGCCCCCATATCATAGAGGGTATATCTTTTAAACTGCACCGGCTCTTCCTGAAAGCAGCTCCAAACGGCCTTGCCCACCACCTCGGGATCGAGCCCGAGGGCGCTTCTGTCCGTCTCGCCGGCCTCGCAGAGCAGATTGACCACAGCTACGATCTGTTTGCGAAACCTCTCTATGGCTTCATCGGAGAGATTGAAAAGAAAAGGGGTGGGGGCGTTGCTCTCTACGATGCGTCTTTTTTCATCTACCCCCTTCTCCATGAGGCAGAGCAGCGACTGCCCCGGCAGGTGCCCCGATGCCTCCCTGCCGCAGAGCACGATGTACCGGATATTGGGATTGGCCACGATGTTGCAGATCATCTTCTCCATGCCGATGTTCTCGGTCTGGAGCATCCCGGAGAGGGCCGCCCCTGTGTCGAGGCCCGCCATCAGGAGCTCTTCCAGCTCCGAAGGGATTGTGAAATCGAAGGTATCGAGGATAACGCATACCGCGACCGGGGAGAAATCGTTCCCCCTGGCATAACGGCCCTTCTCCGGGGGATAGCCATCCGGGGGAGCTACTTTTCGCACATACCCTCCTTACGTGCCTGGCCCAAAAAAAGACATGCTCTCATGGCTCGGCATCCCTGCCTGCCAGTGTTTTCCCTCCGCCACCTTGGCACCTCCCTTTCAAAAATATCTACCTACCGAGGATGGTCCTCAAGGGGTCGCACCCTTTGCATCCATCCACCTTGGTGAGCACATCTGCGAGCAGATCCAGCGCCTGATCCCTCTCATTCTCAGCAAGTTCCATAAACTGGGGGCCCCTGATAAATCCTTCAAGGTCATCCTTGAGATTTAACAGATCGAATCTCCCCTGCGTCCCTTTAATCCTCTTTTTAAGTTCTTGTAGAGAAAGGGTCACGGCAGCAATTCCATCTACTTAATCCATTCCTTGATCTCTTCTACCTTCGGCACCTTCCCCGCTGCCTTCACCTTTCCATCGATCACCAGGGCAGGGGTGATCATCACGCCATAATCGGTGATGGCCTTGATGTCCTTCACCTTGATTACCTCGGCCTCAATGCCCAGTTCCTTGACCGCTTCTTTTGCTCGCTCCGCGAGCTGATTGCACTTCGGTCAATTCATCCCTAAAATCTCAATCTTTTTCATCTGATTTCACCTCCATCTTTTTATCCGGCGATATAGCCGTACGTCATCCCTGCAACAGTAGATAGGATGACGACAATGCTGCAAAAGACCGCGGTCTTTTTCACGCCCATGATCGACCCCAGCACCACCATATTGGGAAGGGAGAGGGCCGGTCCAGCCAAGAGCAATGAGAGTGCAGGTCCCTTGCCCATGCCTGCGCCGATCAACCCCTGGAGGATCGGCACCTCGGTCAGGGTAGCAAAGTACATGAGG
>MGQS01000128.1:2006-2260 GCA_001797905.1 Deltaproteobacteria bacterium RBG_16_54_11
CCACGTAGACTGCACCCAGGTGATGCGCTCTTCCTTGCGAAACCAGCGCGCGAGCATCCAGGCAAGCACGACCAGCAGCCCTGCGGTGATGTACCACTTGGCTGCGAAAACAGCCGGCCACAGGCCGTGCGACCCTTCCGAGGGCCTCGCGAAGGCGGCAAAGATGAGGATCAGGACCAATGCGAGCATGAACAACGCCTCCTGAAGCAGGGTGCGCTGCTGCCCTTCATCCTCAGGAAGATATAAGGCGCCGG
>MGQS01000128.1:2409-8540 GCA_001797905.1 Deltaproteobacteria bacterium RBG_16_54_11
GGCCCGGAGTAGAGGAACGTCGTTGCCGGCCCGATGCCTGCACCACGGGAATAGATGCCGGCAAAGAGGGGCAGCACTGTGCACGAGCAGACAGCCAGCACCGTGCCCGATACCGAGGCGACGGAGTAGGAGAGAACCTTCTTGGCCTGAGCCCCAAAGTATTTGAGCACCGCGGCCTGGGAGACGAACACCGCAATGGCGCCGGCGATAAAGAAGGCGGGGACCAGGCACGTCAGCACATGCTCCCTTGCATATTCCTGGAGCATAAGAAAGGCCTCGAGCCCCGACTGTCTGATTATTGGACTACCCCAGGGGATAAAGTATGCGCCGATAAAGACCAGTACCACGAACGCCAGTTTTTGCCATTCTTTCAATTTTTATATACCTCCTTACCCGCTACCTCATGCGAATTTATCAATGAGCTTGCCGGTCTCAACAATCTGTTTTTTCAACAAGAGGCCGACATGATCCAATATTTCGAATATCTTTGGATCACGCACCCGCACCATCACCCGCACCCCTTCCTTTCGAGTGCTGACCAGATGGGTCTTCTGCATCACGGAGATATGCCGGGAGATATTGGATTGCTCTCCATCAATGGCAGGGACAATCTCGCAGATGCATTTTTCCCCGTTTCTCAGACATTCCAGTATCCTCAAACGGGTGGGCTGGGCCATGGCCTTCAAAATCTCTGCCTTTAATTCAATAACCTGTTCCTCCATCCGAGACCTCCACGCTTATATGATTAATTAATCATATAATCACATAATACTGTTTTGTCAAGGGTAAAAAATCTGTAAGACAGAGGGGGCAGCTGGGTTGTGGGAGGTGTAGGGGGTTGATCTACCTCAGGTTGCGAGGGCTATCCCTTACTGATGTGCCTGAGGCGCTGACGGTACGGATTGCCGAAGGCCCGCGGCTTCGATGCCGGCCTGTTGCTTAATGGCATCGATATCGAGATCCTCAATGAATTTGGCAAGATTGCTCCAGATAACATGGTGCCCGAAGCGACCCTGCCTCATCTCCCTGATCGCCTCCGCCTTGGTCCAGTTGCAGACGGCCACCCGATAGACCGCGCACATCAGGCCGGTCCGGTCTGCGCCGTGCTGGCAGTGGACAAATACCGGCGTGCGGTTTTTGTCCGTGGTGACTTGCAGGAAGCGAATGATATCCTCGCGCTCGGGATGCCATGCCTTCATAGAAATATGCTCGTATGCCAGGCCCGTATCACCGAGCTCCTCCCTGTCCGAATTAAAGGACCGGAGGTTTAATACCGTCTTGACACCCATAGCCCTGAGCCGGCGCATGCCAGCGGCTGTCGGCTGCGCACCCCGGTACAACGTGGGCGTCACCTGGTGGAGGTTCGGCAGGCCTTTTCGTTGAAACGGCGTTGCCCAATGGCCGGGGCGGGGTGTTGCCGTGATTGACGCACCTGAGCGCACCCCAAAAAAGAGGGCCACGGCAACCGTGCTGATCAAAAAGAGAATTATTATTATAATGAAATAGAATCGCCTTTTCGCGAACATGTGCAAGGTCGGTTTCCTCATGTTACGTCACTGAAATATGTCCCGCTCGGTCCACCGTATCACACCCCCCCTCCCCGGGCAATATAAAGCTCCCAGGTGCAGGGATAGAGGTGTAGCCGGGGGCGGAGAAGCGGCCCTGGTTTTCCCTGATTTATCCGGCAGGGAGCTATGCGGCGTTAATTCTCTTGACTTTTATCGTCTGCCATCTATAATTTTTATAATAAGAGCACTATGCTATAGGATTTATCTATAGCATCGGCGCATACTGTGAGGGCCCAGGCCACTTTTTGATGAAAGGGGGAATACTATGAAGGCTCAAAAGAAGGGTATGTCACGTAAGGACAGAGACCTGGAGGCTAGGTTCTGGTTGATGATGCGGGCAACCGGACCGGGGAAGAAATGCCTCAAGTGAAAGAGCTAAAAAACTAAATGATTGCCGGTTCGGCAATAAAGACCTTTGATTTTTTTATCCAGTGGCATCTCACTGAGCGATGCAACCTGCGATGTCGCCACTGTTATCAAGCAGGGAAAAACGTTGAGGAGATGACACCCGAGGCAGTAAAGAGCGAGATCGACGGGGCGACCGAGATGTTTCAGGCCTGGGAGGCGGAGTATGACGTTAAGGTTGCCCCGTCGATTCATTTTACAGGAGGGGAACCCCTGCTCTATGAAGGGCTTTGGGATGTCGTTGCCTACGCAAGACAACAGGGATATGGAACGGCCCTGATGAGCAACGGGTGCCTGATTACGGCAGAGGATGCGCAAAAAGCATCCGGCCTCGGCATATCCGACATCCAGGTGAGCCTGGAAGGTCGGGAGGGCCTTCACGATTCCATCCGCGGCAAAGGGAGCTTCGCTGCAATGGCCAAAGGCGTAGAAGAGTTGATCGCAGCCGGCAACCGGGTGACTGCCAACGTTACCCTCTCTCGTCTTAATTGTGATCTCCTTGAAGAGACCGTAGAGGTTGCACGAACGATTGGTTGCCGGAGGATAGGATTTTCCCGCGTGGTCCCTTGCGGAAGGGGCAAGGCATTGTTAGAGAGCCTCCTCAGCCCCCAAGAGCTCCGGAACGCATATCAAAAGATTGCATCGTTGAATAGTCCTGCCTATGAGGTTAGTTCAGGAGACCCCTTGGCGGGGACACCCATGGCTGATAACGCTGCCGAAGAAAATGACCTTACCCTTGCCGGCTGCAGCGCGGGCTTTTCCGGTGTGACTATTACCAGCGATGGCACTGTCATGCCCTGCCGGAGAATTGGTCTGGCCGCTGGCAATTTGAAGAGAAAACCGCTTCGGGAAATTTGGGCGAGCTCCGATCTTCTCTGGCAGTTACGCAGGCGGGAGAACTATCACGGCCAGTGCGGGCGTTGCCCTCACTGGCCTTCGTGCCGAGGC
This sequence comes from Deltaproteobacteria bacterium RBG_16_54_11, assembly GCA_001797905.1. GTDB lineage: Bacteria > Desulfobacterota > B13-G15 > B13-G15 > RBG-16-54-18 > RBG-16-54-11. The sequence goes on from MGQS01000128.1 coordinate 5,331, forward strand.
TGCCGGGCAGTAGCTTATGCCTACTCCGCAGCCCGGGGGAAACCCGATCTTTTTGCCGATGATCCGCAGTGTTGGATCGCTGAGGAAACTGCCTGAGAACGGCAGATAGACATCGGCCTCTATCTGGAAATCATTAACAACGCAGTTCGTTTCGCTTCTTCCTCTTGACACCCTCTGGCAGTTTATCTAAACTTGATTGAGAATGCGTGGTCTTTTTAATCTTCAATCTATATAACAAATTAAATGCTAAAAAAGTACTCCACTTACGCTGGCAAAAGATCACCTATGAAAAATGAAAACAGCAAAATCATGACCGCAAAAGATGCTATCAGCGAATTCGTTCATGATGGCGATCAACTGGTTATAGGTAATTATACCGTGGGAAGCTGCGCCGAGCTCATTTATGAGGTCATCCGACAGGGAAAAAAGGATTTTACCCTGTATTCCCAGTCAGGAATTTTTGATGTTGAGGTCCTCGTCGGAGCCGGCTGCGTCAACAGGCTGATTACGACATATGTGCTGCGGGCGGGCGGCAGAAAAGGCGGTTCTGCGGTGGAGCGGGCGTTAAATGCGGGGACCCTTGAAATTGAGGACTATACGAACTTCGACTATAATGCGCGTCTGGTCGCGGGCATGCACGGTTTTACCTTTATCCAGGTGCTGGAAGGTGTCATGGCCACGGATCTGTTTCGTAAAAGAAGTTTTATGGGGGAGGATAAATTCCGCGTGATCAAATGTCCCTACACCGGCAAAGACCTGCTCACGGTACCGGCTGCAAACCCTGACGTGTGCATCGTGCATGTGCAAAGGGCCGATAAATCTGGAAACGCCCAGTACTGGGGAGCACTGGGCAGTGTGGCGGCCGCCGCACTTGCCAGTAAGAGGATAGTTGTTTCCTGCGAAGAAATAGTCGAACATGATGTCATTCGGTCCAGTCCGCATCTGACAATCATACCCGCCTATCGGGTAAGTGCCGTAGTCGAAATTCCCTGGGGGGCGCACCCAACGGAAGTGCTGGGCCATTATAATATAGACTTCTTTATGTATGGTTTGTTCGTTATGGCCGACGGTACGGCCGACGGACTTAAAGCCTGGATGGACGAGTGGATTTACGGTTGTGAAAACCGCGCAGCATATATTGATCGTTACATACACAGGTTTGGCAGCGGCATCCTTGACGGCATCAAGGCAAAGGCCTTTTATTCTGCGCCCGCGAACTACGGATCAGCTTTCACCACGAGATGGGACCGTGAGGGCAGGGAGAGAAATATGGGCCTGACGATGGAAGAGCTGGAGAAGACATTGAGGGAACGGGGGAAACTTTATGACTAAACCATATACACTCCAAGAGCTTTTGGTGATTGCCGTTGCCAAGGAGATACGCGACCATGAAAATATCATCCTGGGAGTCGGACTGCCCACGACCGCCGGGGCGCTGGCCAAGACGTTGTATGCCCCCCATGCGACCCTCATGATGGAGTCTGGAATCATCGATTTTGAACCACTCCTGCCGTTGAACCACATCGCCGATGCTCATTCCTGCCGCGGGTTTTCCTATGCCACGGACCTGTTTTCCGCCTTTACCATGACCTACCGCGGTTTTGTCGACGTTTGTTTTCTAGGCGTGGGCCAGATCGATAAATACGGCAACGTGAATACGACCGCGATCGGGGATTATTACAAACCGACAATGAGGCTGCCTGGATCGGGCGGCGCCGCGGATTTCCTATCATACGCGAAAAGGACGGTTCTCACGATGCTGGGAGGCAATTTCGTGAACAAGCTGGATTACATGACCTCCCCCGGATACCTTGATGGGGGGGACAGCAGAGATAAATCCGGTCTATTCCCCAAGGGCTCAGGGCCGGCGATGCTTTTGACCACGAAAGGGGTATTCAGATTCGATCCTGAAACGAAAGAGATATATCTCGCGCAGATCCATCCAAGAGTCAGCATTGATGATGTAAAGAAAGACGTACCATGGGATTTGAAGATCGCACCTAATCTGTCGGAGACCCCTCATCCGACGGATGAAGAGATCGATTTCATCCGGCGATTTGCCCCGGCGATGTCAGCGGGGCGGGAGCTGAGTCTGGAATTGACAATTAATAATATGATGAAAAAAGCAAAACCGACATAAAGGAGCCCCACAGCTATAACGGCGAATTCGACCAAAAAGCTCAAGGTAAATGCCGCGTTTGATGTCAATAGAATGTCGGATATGTCAGACTCTGATCGGGCTGATCCGGTCATTCTAGCTGGTGATACAATGTTTTATACGTTATAAGTATAATAATTTAAATTCTGAGCTTTTTTTTCTAACTGCAGGATGAGAGCAATGGCCTCCGAGATACATGCATGACTCATCCGACATCTGTGGCAGATCAAGACCAGGCAGCCTTACAACCTCGATGCCTCGTATCTTAAACGCCCCATGATAAGGACAATTTCCCCTTGACAAAAGAGGCATAACTTGTTATCAATAAAGGGATTTTTTTGTAGGCACGTAGCTCAGGTGGTAGAGCGCTACCTCGACGCGGTAGAGGTCGACGGTTCGATACCGTCCGTGCCTACCATATGTCTTTATCTTTTCATGATACAACAAAAGGAAAGGGTTTTTCGCATCTACATTTTTTAAGAATGAGGAAAAGGCATCATTCCGCCCCCTCCTTGACGCTATCGTTGAGGGACGGCATGATGCCTTTTCTTAGTTTCTTTTAATGGTAGCTGAAAAATGGGTAAGAATCCGGCAGCGAAAAAAACAAAAGATGCTGAATTTATCGCGACCCTGAGGCATAGTGCGTCCCATGTGATGGCTCAGGCGGTGCAGCAGTTTTACCCGGGGGTTAAACTTTCCATCGGCCCCTCGATAGAGGATGGGTTTTACTATGACTTCGAGTATGACGGCACCTTCTCTCTCGATGACTTTCCCAAGATTGAGGATCGGATGAGGGAGATCATCGCTCAAGATAAGCCCTTTATCCGCGAGGAGATCTCTAAAGAGGAGGCCATCTCGTTTTTTAAAGAACGGGGCGAGCAATACAAGGTGGAGCTCTTGGAGGCAATCGACGATAAGCAGGTAACCCTCTATCGGCATGACGACTTCGTCGACCTCTGCCGCGGTCCCCACCTGCCTTCCACAGGCGGGATCAAGGCCTTTAAGCTCTTGAGCGTAGCCGGCGCCTATTGGCGGGGAGATGAACGCAACAA
>MGQS01000128.1:8581-9500 GCA_001797905.1 Deltaproteobacteria bacterium RBG_16_54_11
GAGCTGGATGCCTATCTGACGATGCTGGAGGAGGCCAAACGAAGGGATCACCGCCGCTTAGGGCAGGAGCTTGACCTGTTCAGCATTCATGAGGAGGCCGGGGCCGGGCTCGTCATCTATCACCCTAAAGGGGCCATCTTGCGCTTCATACTGGAGGATTTTGAGCGGCGCGAGCACCTCAAGAGGGGGTACCACCTTGTCATCGGCCCCCAGATTCTGAAGCTGGACCTCTGGAAGAGATCAGGGCATTTTGACAACTATAAAGATTACATGTATTTTACCGAAGTGGAGGGCCAGGAATATGCCCTGAAACCCATGAACTGCTTGGCCCATATGCTCATCTACAAATCAGGGCAGCGCAGCTACCGGGATCTGCCCCTGCGGTATTTTGAATTGGGGAGGGTACACCGCCACGAGAGATCAGGGGTGCTGCACGGACTGTTGCGGGTGAGGGAGTTCACCCAGGACGACGCCCACATCCTCTGCCGCCCCGAGCAGCTGCACGATGAGATCAGGGATATCCTTACCTTTGTGAAGGATGTCATGACCATCTTCGGCTTCCCCTATGAGCTGGAGGTGAGCACGCGGCCTGAGAAGTCAATTGGTGGGGATAGCGACTGGGAGATGGCTACGAAAGCCCTGATGGATGTCCTGAAGCAAGAGGGGCTCGCCTACGAGGTCAACGAAGGAGAAGGGGCGTTCTATGGCCCCAAGATCGATGTGAAATTAAAGGATGCCCTGGGCAGGAGATGGCAGTGCGCCACCATCCAGTGCGATTTCACCTTGCCCGAGCGCTTTGACCTTTCCTATATAGGTTCGGACGGCGAGAAACACCGCCCGGTGATGCTCCACCGGGTGATCCTGGGGGCCTTGGAGCGATTTATCGGCATCCTCATCGAGCATTACGGCGGCGCCTTCC
>MGQS01000128.1:9517-21925 GCA_001797905.1 Deltaproteobacteria bacterium RBG_16_54_11
GTCATCCTGACCGTCACGGATCGCAACATCCCGTATGGGGAGAAGGTTTACCAACGGCTGTGCGAAGAGGGGATCAGGGTGGAGCAGGACTTCCGGAACGAGAAATTGGGTTTCAAGATCAGGGAGGCCCAGGTACAGAAGATACCTTATATGCTGGTCATCGGCGATAAGGAGCAAGAAACAGGGACAATCGCCCCCAGGAGGAGGGATGGAACAGACCTCAAGGGGATGGAGCTTGAACGGTTTTTGGCCTCGATCCAGGAGGAACGCAAGATCCCGGAGGCCCACTCTATCAAGAAGGAGGTGACAGGCAATAGAGAATAAAAACGTCCGTATCAATAGAGAGATCAGGTCTCCTCAGGTGAGGCTTATAGATCCGGAGGGAAACCAGTTAGGGATTGTGTCCATCGAAGAGGCCTTGGCGAAGGCGAACGATTTCGCCTTGGATGTGGTGGAGGTCTCCCCTAAAGCCGATCCTCCCGTCTGTAAGATCATGGACTACGGGAAGTACAAGTATCTCCAGACCAAAAAGACCCACGGGGCCAAAAAGAAACAGGCGAGCGGCCACCTCAAAGAGGTCAAGATGAGACCGAAGACGGAGGAACATGATCTACAGGTTAAGCTCCGGAACGTCGAGCGTTTCTTGAAGGCGGGACACAAAACCAAGATCTCCATCGTCTTCCGAGGCAGAGAACTCTCCCATAAGGATTTGGGAGAACGGATGATGGAGCGGATCATCGGGGAGACCAAGGAATGGGGGGTGGTAGAACACCCTCCTAAATTCGAGGGGCGAAGCATCGTGGTGATTCTGGCCCCTCACTAAGTGCTTCGATTCGCAAATACAGTGACGTATTTTTATTTACCACGTTGCAATTGCTCACTCAGCACTAAGTCCTGAGTGAATAAATTCGACAGAGAATTTATGAATCGAGGGACTAAAAGATCCGAAAAAGCACGGTCTTTTTAAATACAGAGTAATAACTAAGGAGGTGACGTGTGCCTAAACTGAAGACCAGCCGTGGCGCAGCGAAAAGATTCAAGATTACGGGATCGGGGAAAAAGGTCAAACGGCAGAAGGCCTTTGCCAACCACATCCTCACCAAGAAGACCCCCAAGAGGAAACGAAATTTGAGGCACCCTGGTCTCGTACATAGTACCGAGATAAAAGCGATCAAGAGATTGATCCCTTACGGATAGCGTAAAGATAGTGTAAAAAGGAGGACGTTGTTATGCCGAGGGTCACACGAGGAGTCAGAGGAGCTCGCAAGAGAAAGCGGATCCTCAAGATGGCTGAGGGTTATCGAGGATCGCGCGGAACGCTCATTGCCACCGCCCGTCGGGCGGTGGAACGTGCCCTGCGCTATGCCTACCGCGACCGGCGGGTGCGAAAGCGGGAATTCCGGAGATTATGGATCACGAGGATCAATGCCGCAACCAGAGCCCATGATATCACCTACAGTCGTTTCATGGAAGGGCTGCACAAGGCCAATGTAGCCCTTGACAGGAAGGTCCTGGCGGATATAGCCGTCCATGATGCCGAGGGTTTTGCCAATCTCGTCCAGATAGCCAAGAAGAATGCCTCATTGCCTAAACAATAACCCTCTGAAGTTTCCTCTCCCCTCGGGGAGAGGGTGAATTAAATTAAAGGTATTGTTATAGTTCTTAGGTGACGAAGGAGTTATGGAAGATTCTTTTCAAGCAGCCCTGCAATCTGTCCACGAATCGACGCTGACAAAACTCGCCCAGGCCGTCACCGAAGAGGAGCTAAACCGGCTCAAGATAGAGACGCTGGGCAGAAAGGGGAAACTCACCCTCCTGCTCAGGAGGGTCCGGGAGCTCCCCCCGGAAGGCAGGCGTCAGGCCGGCGAACAGGCCAACACAGTGAAGCAAGAGCTGGAGGCGAAGATCGAGGAGCTCCTCATCCATCTCCACGACGAGGGAAAGCGGCAAGCGCTTGCGCAGGAACAGTTGGATATAACCCTCCCCGGTACCCCGCTGCCGCGGGGCAGGGTGCATCCCATCACCCAGGTGATGGCCCGGGTGGTGGATATCTTCACGAGGATGGGCTTTCAGGTGGAGGAGGGCCCTCAAGTCGAACTGGATTATTACAACTTTGAGGCCCTCAATATCCCCCACGATCACCCGGCCCGGGATATGCATGATACCTTCTACTTTTCCGACGAGGTCTTGTTGCGCACCCACACCTCCCCTGTCCAAATAAGGGTGATGGAGAACCGGCATCCCCCTATCCAGATCATCGCCCCGGGTGCGGTCTATCGACGGGACTCCGATATATCGCACACCCCCATGTTTCACCAGGTAGAGGGGCTCATGGTCGATGAGGGGATCTCCTTTGCCCACCTCAAGGGGGTTTTGACCTTCTTTGTCCATGAGATCTTCGGACAGGGGACCCCGTTGAGGTTTCGGCCCAGCTTTTTCCCCTTTACCGAGCCGAGCGCCGAGGTGGATATCGGCTGCGTCATCTGTAAGGGCGAGGGTTGCCGCGTCTGTAAGGGGAGTGGATGGTTGGAGATCCTCGGGGCGGGAATGGTCGATCCCGAGGTCTTCCGCATCGTGGGCTATGACCCCGAAGAGATAACGGGATTTGCCTTCGGCATGGGGATCGAGCGAATCGCCATGCTGAAGTACGGCATCAATGATATCCGTCTCTTTTTCACCAATGACCTGCGCTTCCTCAGGCAGTTTTAAAGCCGATGAAGGTAAGTTTCAACTGGTTAAAGGAATATGTCGATTGTGAGCTCACCCCCTCTGAGCTCGCCGACCTCCTCACCATGGCAGGTTTGGAGATCGAAGGCGTCGAGGCAGTGGGGCCCGAGCTGAAGGGGGTAGTGGTCGCCCTGATCGCCTCCATCGCGCCCCATCCCCAGGCCGATCGGCTCTCCCTCTGTCGCGTGCAGGCAGGGGAGAAGACCTATGCCATCGTCTGCGGTGCGCGTAATATGAAGGAGGGCGATAAGGTGGCCCTGGCCCTCGCCGGGGCTGAGCTCCCCGGGGGTGTGCAGGTAAAAAAGACAAAGATCCGGGGAGAGCTTTCAGAAGGGATGCTCTGTTCGGAGGCTGAGCTGGGGCTCTCCACGAGCGCCGAGGGGATCATGATTCTGCCCCCCGAGGCCCCCATAGGCGCCCCGGTGGCAGACGCGCTCAACATCAGAGATCACCTGCTGGAGCTCTCCGTGACCCCGAACAGGGGGGATTGCCTCAGCATCATCGGCGTCGCCCGTGAGGTAGCTGCCTTAACCGGCACGAGACTTCACCCGCCAACCCCCACGCTCCGGGAGGGTAAGAATGAGGTGAAAGACGCGGTGCGGGTATCGGTATCGGACCCGGATCTCTGCCCCCGGTATTCCGCCCGGTTGATTACCGGCGTGCGGATTTGCCCCTCTCCCTTTTGGCTGCGGACCAGGTTGGAGCGGGCAGGGGTGAGATCCATCAACAATGTGGTCGACGTCACCAACTACGTCATGGTGGAATACGGCCAGCCGCTTCATGCCTTCGATTTCGATCTCTTAGAGGGGGGAGAGATCGTGGTAAAGAGGGCGGCTGAGGGAGAGTGCTTTGTGACCCTGGATGGGGTAGAGCGGGTCTTGCATAAAGATACCCTTATGATCTGCGATGCGTTGAGAACGGTGGCCATCGGCGGCGTTATGGGTGGATTGAACTCGGAGATCCGAGATGCAACCTCCCGCGTCCTCTTGGAGAGCGCCTATTTCTCCCCTGCAGGGATCAGACGCACCTCCACGGCCTTGGGTCTGCAGACGGAGTCATCGTACCGGTTTGAGCGAGGGATCGATCCCGAGGGGGTGCTCCCCGCCTCCTTGCGGGCGATGGCCCTCATCGCCGAGCTCGCCGGGGGCGAGGCGGCAAAGGGGGTTATCGATTGCTATCAGACCCCCCTGCCCTGCCCAAAGATCAGGCTCCGCCTGCCGAAGGTCAGCGCCCTGTTGGGTATGAGCCTTGAGCAAAAGGAGGTGAAAGGGATCTTGAAGCGCCTCCACATGGAGGTCAAGGAGAATGGGGGCGAAGAATGGGTGATCTCGCCCCCCACCTACCGAGGCGATATCACCAGGGAGATAGACCTCATCGAGGAGATAGGACGTCTCAAGGGATACGATCATATCCCCGTGCAGGTCCCGAAGATGTGGGTAATGCCATTTCGGAAAGAACCGGAAGAGGAGCTGGAGCAGCGGCTCAAGGATGCCCTGGTCGGCTTTGGGTTCTACGAGGTGATCACCTTTAGTTTTATCTCCCCCCATGCACTTGAGGCCTTGCGATTGCCTCCGGATGATCCCCGCCTCCTGCCCCTGGCCCTGCTCAATCCCCTCGCAGAGGTGCAATCGGTGATGCGCACCACCTTGCTGCCGGGCCTGCTGGAGACCGCCAGGTACAATCTGAGCCATAAGAACAGGGATCTGAAGATCTTTGAGTTGCGGGAGATCTACTCTCCCCGCAAGGGAGAAAAACTGCCTGAGGAGCGCAGGGCCTTGGCAGGGCTGGGAATGGGCGCCGTTACCCCCGAGGGATGGAATATCCTCTCTCAGGAGGCTGATTTTTACTATGTCAAGGGGTGTGTCGAGCAAGTGCTCGCCGAGCTCAAAACCCCTGCCCCGACCTTTACTGCCGGTGAGGTACAGCCCTACCTCAACCCCGGCACAGGGGCAATAATAAGGCTGGATGGAGAGAAGGTAGGTGCCCTGGGGGAGTTGCACCCTGAGGTGGCTCATGTCTTTGAGCTTCCCCGCGGGGTCTTCATCTTTGAATTCGACCTGACCATTGTGTCGAATCACATGAGCAGGGAGATAACCTTTGCCCCTCTGCCCAGGTTTCCCTCGGTGACCAGGGATGTGGCGGTGACCATAGATGCAGGGATAAGCGCTGAAGAGATTACGGCGATCATCAAGGGGGTCGACAACAAATATATCGAATCGATAGAGGTCTTTGACTGCTATCAGGGTGATCCCATCCCTCATGACAGAAAAGGGCTGGCCTACAGGATTAGATATCGTTCGCCCGATCGGACCATGACCGACGAAGAGGTGAATGAGTTTCATCAAGGGGTGCTGGAGCGGCTGGAGAAAGTGCCCGCATTGACAATCAGGTAGGGAGAAACCATAAGTAAGCTATCCCGCCGAAGGCGGGATTGAACCCTATAGTTTAAAGACTAGGGTCTTTCTCACTGATTGGGATACTAAAAAAGGAGGTACGGGAATGACTAAGGCCGAAATCGTGGAGAGCGTCTACGAACGGGTGGGGTTTTCCAAGAAGGAGGCTGCTGACATCGTGGAGATGATCTTCGATCTCATGAAGGAGATCCTGGAGAGGGGGGAGAAGATCAAGATCTCCGGTTTTGGCAACTTTGCCGTCAAAGAAAAGAAGGCGCGCAAGGGGAGGAATCCGCAGACCGGGGAGGAGATCGAGATCGCCCCACGGAGGGTGCTGACCTTCAGACCGAGCCAAACCTTGAAGAAGCTGTTGAATGCATAAGGGGCCTTTCCCATGGCAGTGGGGAAACAGATCTACCCTGATAAACTCTATTATCGCATTGGAGAGGTGTGCCGCATCACCGGGCTGAAACCCCACGTCTTGAGATACTGGGAGCAGGAGTTCAGGCTGCGCCCCGAAAGGTTCGGCGGCACACAGCGCAGGTACAGAAGGGAAGACCTGGACACTATCCTCACCATCAAGAAGCTCCTTTATGATGAGAGGTTCACGATTACGGGGGCCAAGAAGAAGCTGCTGGAATTGAGCCGGCGGCGGAGGGGGCAGCTTGATATGAATTTTTTAGAGGAAGGTTATAAAGAGGTTTTACGGGAGATCAGGAAGGAGCTCAAGGAGATAAAAGAGGCGCTTGATTAAGGCGGGTTGATCTGCTATGATACAGACTGGTTCGGGGCGTGGCGCAGCCTGGTAGCGCACTAGCATGGGGTGCTAGGAGCCGGAGGTTCAAATCCTCTCGCCCCGACCATTTATAAAAACCTTTTGTCCTTCAGTAACCTCTTGTAAATCCTTTCCTTCCTCCCTCCGGATACTGAACATGAAAATCTTGATCACCAATGACGACGGTGTTTTCTCTGAGGGGCTGCGGGCCTTGGCCGATACGATGAAGGCCCTGGGTGAGGTGTATGTGGTGGCCCCTGATCGAGAGCGAAGCGCCGCCGCCCACTCCTTGACCCTTCACCGCCCCCTCAGGGTGGAAGAGGTTGCGCCGCGGGTCTACGCGGCAGACGGGACGCCGGTGGATTGTGTCAACCTGGCCATCTACGGTATCCTGAAAGGGCGTCCTGATCTCGTCGTCTCGGGGATAAACAACGGGCCTAATCTGGGCGAAGACCTCGTGTATTCGGGCACGGTCTCCGCCGCCTTTGAGGCCGCCTTTCTGGGCATACCCGCCTTTGCCGTCTCCTTGGCCGCCCGGGAGGACTTCCGGTATCAGGGGGCGGCCAACTTTGCCCTCAAGGTAGCGGCCCATATCATGCAGGTAGGGCTTCCCAAGGATACCTTCTTAAACATCAACGTCCCCAACGTAAAGGAGGATGAGATACGCTCCTACAAGATCACCCATCAAGGCAAGAGGGTCTTTGAAGATGCGGTGGTGGAAAAGGTTGACCCGCGCGGCAAAAAATATTATTGGATAGGGGGAGGGGATCAGGGATTCCAGGAGATAGCGGGCACTGATTTTCACGCCGTAGCGAACCACTATATCTCGATCACCCCGTTATGCGTCGATTTGACCAATCGCTCCGCCGTGCCGGAGCTGGAAGGATGGAGGTTATAAGGAAACAGGTTAACATATATAACGTGGTACAATGAACTGAGACATAGTCATAAGGATCGGGCCTGAATATAAAATACAAAGCTTGGAGCTTCATGATTTTGGTCAACAAGGCAGTGCCTCTGACCAGCATTCGCCTTCGGCTTATACTGAAAGATGAGTTTTCACGCTGGGTGCGGGTTTGTACACAAGGGCACCAAACGTAGAAATAAAACAAAGCGATATTAAAGCTAAAAGCATTCGCTTCTTTGCCCCATGTGGCAATAGAGAAACCAATCGGACTTTAATGCATAATGATCTTCACGGAGGCGCTGCCGCAAAGAGATGGAAGAGAGTGCAGGGCTAAAGGAAAGGAGGTCCCATGATACGATTCGAGCAAACCTTTATGAATTTTCTCCTTCAACACCAGGAGAGACATAACCGCACACACCACTTCCTGATCCTCATGGATGCAATAATCAGTGCGGCAAAGCATATCCAACACTACTATTTGACGGGCGCCTTAAAGGGCAATCTCAGCTTAGCAGGTGCCGTAAACGTGCAGGGTGAGGATGTCATGAAAATGGATCAGATTGCCCAGGAGATCACCATTCATTATTTGAAGACGTCGGGTCGCATCATTCACGCGGTCAGTGAGGAAACGGAAGAGATCATACCGATGAATCCTGATGGGGGACGTTACTTTATCTATTTTGACCCGCTCGATGGATCATCCAATCTTCCCCATGGTCTACCAGTCGGTTTTCTCTTTGGGATTGCGAAACGCAATCTGGAAGGCCCTGAGGACGGACACCTGAGGGCCGGGAAAGATTATATCGCTGCCGGCATGTTTGTGATTCCGACTGGGACTTTTACCCTCGGGCTCAAGGATGCAGGTACCTGGCGGTTCCACATCGACGAGACAATGACTTTTGTCAGGCCTACTCAAATGATCCTTCCCGAGGACACCAAGAGCTGGGAGTTGTCATTCAATGAGTCAAACCGCCGCACCTATGCTGAGCATGTTCAGAAATGGATCATGGAGAATGAAGGTAAGTATGCATTCAGGTACCTTGGCGCGTTAGCTGGAGATTTTCATAGAATTCTGGCGAACGGCGGCATGTTCATGTATCCGGCCATTATCAATCATCCAAATCCAAAAAAGAACCGTCCCGAGGGAAAACTGCGCCTCATGTACGAAGCGGCGGTAGTGGCCTTCATGTGCCGTGAAGCAGGTGGTGCAGCCGTTAATGAGGCCGGCATCCCAATTCTTGAGATTCAGCCGGAGAAACATCACCAGCGATCAGCACTGTACGTAGGTTCAAAGAAACTGGTGGAAGAGATCGCGGGTATCTTAAGAGAGAAAGCAAAAGGTTAGGGTGCGGGATGGTAAGAACCGCAACCCAATTTTAATCGTTCGAAGAAAATTAACAGATTTAAGAGGAGAGAAGACCATGGCAAAAAAGAAAGTTTCTTCGACTGATTTTAAAAAAGCTCTTGATATCGGACGGCCGCCCAATATCAGGAAGCTTTTCCCCCATTCAAGGGCATTAATCGTGAGCGGCAAAGCAGTAGACCGGGCCATGCTCACTAAAGGGCACGCAATTGCAATGGCTGCAAACGGCCGCAATCAGTTTGTCATCCGCGGAGCCCTACAAGCCGCCCAGCGAGCCAACGCTCCGGTTCTTATCGAGATCGCAAAATCGGAAGGAGGCACCAAGGCCTATTGTGCAGTGAACTTCTGGAATATTGCCATGTTGGTCGATACCATCTGCAACGAACTTGAAATTACCATCCCGGTGGCGATCCATGCCGATCATTATGGAATTAAAAACGAGAAGGATCTTGATGCTGCTAAGATTGAGATCCCTACTCTCTTTGAAGCAGGAATGACCTCGGTTGCCATTGATGCCTCTCATCTTCCCGATGATAAAAATCTTTTAGCAAATATTGCCCTCCATCCTTATATTCCGAAATGGGCGGGGCTTGAAACAGAAGTGGGGGAAATCAAAGGAGAGGAAGGGCTTTCCACCGTAGAAGAAGCCCGGTTTCTCATTCAAGGGCTGAATGCCCATGACATCTTTCCGGATTGGATCGCTTTGAACAATGGAACGACCCATGGCATTGAAGAGAAGGACTCCGGAATCCAAGTGCAATTGACCGCAGATATTCACAAAGCCTTAGAAAAATATAAGATCTCCGGCGCACAACATGGGACCTCCGGTAATAGTTCCGAGAGACTTCGCCAAATCGCAGCTAAAACCCATACAACAAAAGCCAATGTTGCCACTGCCTTGCAGATGATCTCCTGGGGCGTTCGGGTGAACGATTATGGAAATGCCATTCTGGATGCAGAGGGAAATTTCAGTAAAGTAAAAGGAGAGGGTGTTTCCGAGGAGTTATGGGCAGAGATGGCGGCTTATGCCCAAGCGAAGAGCTGGAAGAAGGGGGACTATAAAAATCTTAACCTCCCCTTTGAAAATAAGCTGCTTGCACAACCCAAGGAGATCAGGGACCGGATGGTAAAGAAAGTAGAGGACTTCGCTTACAAGATGATGAGAGAGGTCTTCAATGCCGAGGATACCGCCCCCCTGGCCATCGAGACCATTGTGAAGGCAGGCTCCTCTGATCTTGGGTCTAAAGTCCTGCGGATGGAAAACCCCGCGGAATGGACGGAGAGCAAGATCACAGAACGAGCCGCCCGCCTGGGAGGCGATACGGGGCCTGCGGGCGGATTTGATGATTAGAAGGGGGGGGTAAATCAAGACATCGAAGTCTTCCTCTCTTATACAACGCATGCCCTTGTTGTGAGAGCAGGGAATGACGAGGAGCAAAATTTTAACTATCAACGAGAGGCCTGAGTCATACTTGACAAGGCATTCATATCGGGGACTTCAGCCCCAACGGTATTGAGGGGCAAACTGATAGTTATGGAAAAGCGCGTTTACATCAAGACCTTCGGTTGTCAGATGAACGAACATGACTCCGAACGGATGCTCGCCCTGCTGGAGGGGTGTGGTTATCAGGAGACAAAGAGGTGGGAGGAGGCCGATGTGATCCTGGTCAATACCTGCACCGTCCGGGAGAAGCCGGAGCAGAAGGCCTACAGCATCATGGGGCGCTTCCAGCAACTCAAGGAGAACAATCCCGCAGTGATCGTCGGCATAGCCGGCTGTGTGGCCCAGCAGGAAGGGGAGCAGTTGTTGGCTCGCATTCCCAACCTTGATTTCGTCCTCGGACCCGGCAAGATCCACCGGCTCCCCGAGATCCTCCACGCTGTGGCACAGGGGAGCAGGGGGGTCTGCGCGGTGGACTTTGAGAATGGCGACCTCGTTGATCTCCCTATTCCCCACACACGGCAGCTGAGCGCCTATGTCACCATTATGCAAGGATGCGATAACTTCTGCAGTTATTGTATCGTCCCCTCGGTGCGGGGCAGGGAACGAAGCCGTCCTAGCAACGAAGTTCTGGCCGAGATAGACGCCTTGATCCAGTCAGGGGCAAAGGAAGTCGTCCTGCTGGGTCAAAATGTGAACGCGTACGCCAAAAATAAACCCCATGAGTTGACTTTCCCCCAGCTGTTGGCTAAGATAAACGAAATTCCAGGGTTGGAGAGGATCAGGTTTACCACCTCCCATCCCAGGGATCTCACGGAGGAGACCATCGAGGCGTTTGGAACAGTGGAGCATCTCTGCGAGCACCTTCACCTCCCCTTCCAGGCGGGATCCGATGGCGTACTCGCGAGGATGAACCGGGGTCATACGAGGGAGGAGTACCTTTCTAAGGCAAAGAGGTTGCGGGAGAAAGTCCCGCAGATCAGCATTACCGCCGATGTCATGGTGGGCTTCCCGGGCGAGACGGAAGCGGACTTCGATCAGACCCTCGAGCTCATGCGGGCGGTGAAGTTTGACGGGCTCTATTCCTTTAAATATTCCCCGCGCAAAGGGACGCGTGCTGCTCAGTGGCGAGATGATTGCCCCCCGGAGGTAAAGCAAAGGCGTCTGGAGGTCCTTCAGGAGCTCCAGCGCGGAATAACATTAAGAAAGAACAAAGCATTGGAAGAAGCGGTAAAGGAGATATTGGTGGAGGGGCAAAGCAGAAATTCCCCCCGCAAGATGACGGGGAGGACGAGGTGTAACCGGATTGTCAATTTCACCGGAGGTCCCGAGCTGGCAGGAGAGTTGGTCAACGTAAAGATCACCGAGGGCTTGCAAAACTCCATACGGGGAGAACGCTGTGGCTAAAAAGGAGACCGTACTGTTTCGGGAGATGAAGGTGAGCGGCTTGACGGTAGATCCCTTTACCAATACCCCCATTGTGCTGCTCAAGGACTTGCAGGAGAAAGAGACCGTCCCCATCTGGATTGGATTCTTTGAGGCCAGCGCCATCGGCGCCCAATTGGAAAAGGTCCAGATCACCAGACCGATGACCCATGACCTGATGAAAAACCTCCTCGACACCTTGGGAGTCACGGTGACAAAGGTCGAGGTCAATGACCTGCACGAAAATACCTTCTACGCCATAATCCACCTGGATATGGATGGAACACATTTCGCCATCGACGCCCGGCCGAGCGACGCCATTGCCTTGGCCCTGAGGACCAATGCCTCGATCTATGTACATGAAGAGGTGATCGCGAAGTCGAGGAAGATAGATCTGCGCCAGCAACGGGAGGGCGAGGAGGCCCTGGATGAGCTATTAGAAGGCCTCTCCTCCAAGGACTTCGGCAAATACAAGATGTAGATGGCGGAGGCGGTTTTCCCCCGTCTTTTTCCCCGAATTTTTCGCGTAGAATTGATCGAGTTTATTGTGTCATTCTGTATCCCACCTGTGCCTGAGGCGGGACAGGAGAAGAAATACCTATGTTTTTCGGGGATGACAAGCCATTGAACTTCAAAGAATGCCTTTGTGGGGTATGACCTATGATAGATCTGCACACCCATTCTCTCTTCAGCGATGGAGAGCTCGTCCCTGCCGAGCTGACGAGGAGGTTTGAGGCAGCTGGTTATAGGGCCCTCGCCATCACCGATCATGGCGACCAGTCCAATATCGATTTGATCATCCCCCGGATCGTTGCTTTTTGTGAGGAGATCAATCGCCACGGCGGGATCAAGGTGATCCCCGGCATCGAGCTGACCCATATCCCCCCTGACGCTATACCTGCCCTGGTCAACAGGAGCAGGAAATTGGGCGCCAAATTGGTGGTGGTCCACGGAGAGACGATCGTAGAGCCGGTTGCCCCGGGGACCAACAGGATGGCCATCGATGCCTCCGCAGACATCCTTGCCCATCCCGGTCTGATCACCGAGGAAGAGGTCTTATCGGCTAAGGCAAACGCCGTATTTCTGGAGCTGACCTCGCGCAAGGGGCACTCTTTGACCAACGGCCATGTGGCCCGGCTGGCGCAAAAGGCAAAGGCCCCTCTGGTGTTGAACAGCGACGCCCATGCCCCCGGCGATATCTGGCCGATTGCTCGATTGCACGAGATCGTCGTGGGGGCCGGCCTGACAGAGGACGCCTATCAAACAATGATAAAAAATGCCGAACAGATTGTGGAGCGATGCCTAACCTCAAGGAAATAATAGCCGACTACATCCTCACGCTACCCCCCTACCCCAAGGGCAGGGAGTGGCGTGCAG
>MGQS01000128.1:22061-22334 GCA_001797905.1 Deltaproteobacteria bacterium RBG_16_54_11
GGCGCAGAGATTGGCTTTCTCCCTTGACAACATCATCATCGGCAATGGCTCTAATGAGATCTTCGAGCTGGCCGTAAGGACCTTCTTGCAGAAAGGGGAGGAGGTGTTGCTTCCCGCGCCCACCTTCGCCTATTACCGCATTGCCGCCCAGGCCCAGGGGGCACGCTGCGTCTCCGCGCCCCTCAGGGATTTTAAGATCGATCTATCCGGGGTGGCCGAAAAGGTGAGCCCGAAGACCAAGCTGATCTTTTTGAGCAATCCCAACAATCCCAC
>MGQS01000128.1:22449-23698 GCA_001797905.1 Deltaproteobacteria bacterium RBG_16_54_11
CGCTCTGAGGAGTACCAGCGCAAGGAAGGGTGGATCATCACGACAAAGACCTTCTCCAAGTTCTATGGTCTGGCCGGCCTCAGGATAGGATACGGAATAGCCAGGGCAGAGCTGATAGAGCAGATGGAGAAGGTGCGCCAGCCTTTTAGCGTCAACCTCCTGGCGCAGATGGCGGCGGAGGCCGCCTTAGAAGACGAGGAACACAGGGAAAAGACGGCCCGCCTAAACGAGGCAGGCAAGCGATATCTGTATGAAGAGCTGTCCCGTCTCAATCTCCCCTTCGTCCCCAGTGAGGCCAATTTTATCCTTGTCCACTGCGGCACCCGTGCCTCCCAGGCGCTGGAGGGGCTCTTGCAAGAGGGGATCGTGGTGCGGGGCATGGCGGGGTATGGCCTGGAGGAGTATATCAGGGTAACGATCGGTCTCCCTGAGGAGAACAAGCGGTTTATCAAGGCCCTGGAGCTGTGGGTAAAAGGCTCTTAATCGTCATCGATGGCCCGGCCGGGGCCGGCAAGAGCACGGCGGCCCGTCTCCTGGCCAAGCAATTGGGATACAGGTATCTCGATACCGGCGCCACCTACCGGGTTGTTGCCCTGAGCGCCAAGCAAAGGGGGATAACCCCTGAGATGACGGAAAAGCTGGGCAGGCTGTGTGCCGAGCTCGGGATAGGGTTTGAGGATAATGAGGAGGGTCAGCGGGTGTACATGGACGGCAAGGATGTCACCGAGGCCATCAGGACACCGGAGATAAGCATGTTGGCCTCCAGGATCTCCCAGGAAAAGGTGGTGCGGGATGCCTTGGTGGATCTGCAGAGAAGGTTGGGAGGCCCTGGGGTGGTGGCCGAGGGAAGGGATATGGGGCTGGTGGTCTTCCCCGAGGCGGCGGTCAAGTTTTACCTGGACGCCAAACCCGAGGACAGGGGCACGAGGAGGTATAAAGAGCTGCTGGACCGGGGCATCACCGCCGACCTCTCCCGCGTGATCGAGGATACCGATAGGCGGGATAAAGAGGACCGGAACAGGGAGGTAGCCCCTTTGCAGACGGCGCCGGATGCCATCACCATAGATTCCACCGGGTTAACGCCGGAAGAGGTGGTGGAGAGGATGCTGGCGGAGATCAAGAAGAGCGGATAAGGGCGGCGCTCCATCCCGTATTTTTTTGATTTTTTTTCTTTTTTTGTGGTATATAGAGACTGTCAAATTTAGAAAGCGAAGCCCTAGCCTTTAGACAAAGTATTCAGTTCAATCGT
>MGQS01000128.1:23777-28242 GCA_001797905.1 Deltaproteobacteria bacterium RBG_16_54_11
GGCGGAAGAAAAAATAATAAACAACGAACAGCGAGATGAGAAGGAGAAAGGAAAGGATCTCGGCGAATTCTACGAAAAGAGCTTCCGTGAGCTGGCGGAAGGGGAGATCGTCAGAGGAAGGGTGGTTGAAGTAGGAAAAGATGTTGTGACCATCGACGTGGGATATAAATCAGAAGGGCAAGTGCCGGTGTCTGAGTTTTACACCCACGATGGCAAGCTGGAGGTGAAACGGGGGGACGAGGTGGACGTTTTTCTGGAACGGCGAGAAGATCAGGAAGGGGCCATCATCCTCTCCAAAGATAAAGCCGATAAGACAAAGGTTTGGGATGAGATCGCCCGGGCATGCGAGCAGGAAGGTAGCATGATTGAAGGCAAGGTCGTCTCCCGGGTCAGGGGCGGATTGACCGTGGACATCGGCATCCCCGCTTTTTTGCCCGGCTCGCAGATCGACTTGCATCCGGTGCAGGATTTAGACCAATTTATAGGTAAGAGATTCACATTTAAGGTCCTCAAATTCAACCGTAGGCGAGGGAACATCGTGCTGTCTCGCCGGTCCATTCTGGAGCAAGAGCGGGAGGTCCTGAAAAAGGAGACCCTCAAAAATCTGTGCGTGGGCGCCGTAATTGAAGGTATTGTCAAGAACATCACCAACTATGGGGCCTTCATCGATTTGGGAGGGATAGACGGGCTGCTGCACATTACCGATATTGCCTGGGGGAGAGTGGGGCACCCCACGAAGCGGTTTGCCATGGGGGATCGGGTTACCGTCAAGGTGATAAACTTTGATGAGGGGTCCGGGAGGATCTCTTTGGGCCTCAAGCAGCTTACCCCGGATCCATGGAGCACGGTGCAGGAGAAATACCCTGTCGGTTTACGGGTCAGGGGGAAAGCGGTGAGCATCACCGACTATGGGGTCTTTGTGGAGCTGGAAGAGGGGCTCGAGGGTTTGGTGCATGTCTCGGAGATGTCATGGACCAAGAAGATCAAGCATCCCTCCAAGTACGTGCGTATCGGCGATATCGTGGAGGCGGTGGTGCTGAACGTCGATATGGATAAAAAGCGCATCTCCCTCGGGATGAAACAGATCGAGCCCAATCCCTGGGATCTCATCGAGGAAAGGTATCCCGTGGGGACCAAGATCGTGGGCCAGGTCAAGACGGTGACCGATTTCGGGATTTTCATCGGGATTGACGAGGGCATCGACGGCCTGGTGCATGTCTCGGAGCTCTCCTGGACCAAGAAGATCAAACACATTGCCGATGCCTATAAAAAGGGGCAAGAGGTAGAGGCCATCGTACTGAAGATAGACAAGGAGAACGAGCGGTTTTCCTTGGGGATCAAGCAACTGCGTCCGGACCCGTGGGATACGGTCCCCCAAAAATATAAAGCCGGACAGGTGGTCACCGGAACCATCACGAGCCTCACCGATTTTGGGGCCTTTGTGGAGCTGGAAGAGGAGCTGGAGGGCTTGATCCATATATCGGAGCTCGGCACCGGGGAGCAAAAGATCGGACATCCCTCCGATGCCGTCAAGGTGGGGGATACGGTCACCGTTCTCATCCTCAACATCGACCCCAGGGAGCGGAAGATCGGCTTGAGCATTAAGGCGTTGATGCGCAAGAAAGAAAGGGAGGAGATAAAGCAATACGTGGGCGGTGAGGAAGAAGTCACCTCGAACCTGGGGGAGATGATCCAGGATGAGATGCAAAAGAACCGCCCTGAAGAGATGACAGAGGGGAGCGAGAAGGAAGGAGATTGATCACGGAGCACCACTGATTGATCCTCACGGATTAAGGCATTAAAACATACGACGCAAAACGAGAGCTTAACTGCTTATCTATCACCTCCGCCCCTGCCTAAGGGGCGTTTTTTTGCCTGTGGGGGAAGGAAACCAGAAACCTTCTCCAACTAGGAGTTGACGTTTAGTTGTTTCCGTTGCTAAAATAGCTACAAAGCGAGTTAACAGCATGGCAACAGAGACAAAACGCATTACCATCTATTTTGAGCCTGACCTGCACAAGGCATTGCGTCTCAAGGCAGTGGAGACCTCTCGTTCGGTGTCGGAACTGGTGAACGAGGTTGTGAGGGCATCTCTTTCTGAAGATGCTCAAGACCTTGCGGCATTTAGGGAAAGGGCAGGTGAACCTCTGATCAGCTATGATGAAATGATCAAGAGGCTGAGGGAAGATGGCCGCACATAGAAACCTGCTTTCAGCATTTTACTCTTTCGATGTAACGACCATTATTGACAAAGCTAGTGAAATGGTATCATAATAAACCTTATTTCGAAGTAACAGAGGGCAGCATATATAGAGCTGGCCTTAATCTCCGGGAGGTACCCCATGGAAACAGCAAAAAAGAAAATAGCGGAAATAATTGAACAACAGCCCGACGATAGTTCATACGATGATATACTGAGAGAATTAGCTTTCGTGCGGATGGTTGAACGCGGTTTGGAGGATTCGAGAGCGGGTCGCACCATATCGAATGAAGAGATGGGTCACAGGATCCGCTCATGGCAGAAATAAGATGGACTGACGAGGCAGTGACATGGTTACAGGATATCTTTGACTATATCGCCCAGGACAGTCCAACCGCGGCAGCAAAGGTGGTATCGGGAATCTACGATAAGGTGCAATTACTCAAGGATTTTCCTGAATTGGGCTATAAATACAAATCGGAAAAAGAAGGTGATCTTCGGCTTATTTTGTATGGGCATTACAGGATCGCCTATCTGATCAAAGGGAAGGAAGGCGTCGATATCTTGGGCGTTTTCCATGGAGCCCTGGATATAGATCGATACTTAGTGTAACCTCCTGCACGCAACTGTCATCCCAGCCCCGCCAAGGGGCGATTTTGTTGCCTGAGGGGGAAGGACAAAAAAAACGCTTTTAACATCCCATTCCTTCAAAATTATACCTATTATTGACAAACTCAGTAAATTGGTTTCATAATTGAGAAAATAAAGCTTATTTTGCATTAATATAAAGTTATGTTTGCAGAACAAGAGATATGTCAGACGTCGCAACACAGATAAATGAACAAATTGAGTTCTTGCACCTTTGCAGGTCAACGTTCCCGCATCTGTCGGATAAGTTGGTTGGCAAGAAGAGGTTTCCGACAGCCCCGTACTATCGGCAGAAAGGTACAAAAATTTTCTTCGACTTCTCATCGCCGTTGACACAAGAATTTATAGATAAGTTTAATGATCTGGGCCATTGGATCAATCAGAATTTCATCCTCAGGCTTTTTTCTGTCATGGAGTCTAACGGATTGATATCGGAGACTATTTGTATACGGACGGACATAGCAGGCCACGAAGAGCTTGATATTCTCCGCCGCCTGCGCCAAAAATTCTCTCATGGATCTGGTCGTTACGACCCCGCAGACCCGGAGAAAAAGAAACTCTATGACCGGATAGTATCGCATTTCAATCTCGACCCCAACGACTATGCCGAGGAAGAAGGGAAGTATCCGATTCCGATTGATCGAGTCTTGATCCCCTTGTCAGAGGCGTGTAGGCGGTATGCCCTGGCTGCTCAAGGGGCAGCTTGACCTTAGCACAAACCAGTGGATGGGCAACGCCAGTGAGGGGAAAAATTATACTACGAAATATCTGGGACAGAATCGAGAGAATGTTCGCTTGGTTAAAAAAATTTAAGGAATGGTTTGTTCCTCCATCACAGGTAAAACGGGTTGGAGTATACTATAAGGCAAGAATGAGGGTAGCTGCCCTTTATTTCTTTTTACCTCTCATAATTTCAATATTCGTCTTCATAGGGTTTCACCCTTGCGAGCAATCAAAATTCTTTTATATTTGGCATTTTCTCTTTTGCTTTCTTGTCGGGTGCCTTGGTCTCGCAATGCGTGCATTCAATCTACGTACCTGGCCTGCATCTACTGTCGAATATTTCACGATATTTCCACTCGTAATCTTGATGAATGCATCGGCTGTGTTCACCATTTTTACTCTTCTGGACGAATACATTTTCAGTAATTGCGCAGACAGCCGTGGTCTGGGCTTTCTTTTTTATACAGCTGTAGCGCCAGTGAGTATGGTTCTGGGATATTACTGCTATCCTGGGCAATGGCTTCTAACTTATCTTATAGCAAGAGGAGGAAAAAAGATGGGACCATAGATAAACTGCTTTTGAGCTAGTACACAGTGAAGGACAATCCGCAAGGATCGAAAATAGATTAGCTTCAATCTCTCTTACACCCCCTTGCCATCTATACTCTACACTTAAGGCTTTTGAAGACTTTTGTTAGAAGATCACCTGGAACACCCCATCAATTTCTTCCAAGGCCGTGATGATCCCTGAGGCGGTGGTCGGAGGAAAGTCCCTCATATCCATACCGGATACCAGATCAGAAACAGTATCAAACGCCCCTTTGACATCCAGATCATCATCCATCCGTTCGCGGAAGGCATCTGTGATCTTCCGTGCCTGCTCCGTGTCCGCAT
>MGQS01000128.1:28437-28514 GCA_001797905.1 Deltaproteobacteria bacterium RBG_16_54_11
CGCTCTTGGACATCTTCTTGCCATCAACATGCAGGTGAAAGCAGTGGAGCCAGTATCTGGCCATGGGATAGGGCCTG
>MGQS01000128.1:28555-28766 GCA_001797905.1 Deltaproteobacteria bacterium RBG_16_54_11
GAGATTGTCGATGCCGCCGCAGTAGATGGAAAGGGTCTCGTCGAATGATTGGCTGATCATGCTCGGGTCCTGGATGTTCCAGGACGGCCTCCCCTTGCCGATGCGCGTATCCCAGAAGGCCTCGTCCCCCCCTCCGTATCCATGCCAGAGGACAAAGTCCCCGCGGTTCCACTGCATGCCGGGATAGGTGTCTTTATGGAATCGTTTCTTT
>MGQS01000128.1:28942-29100 GCA_001797905.1 Deltaproteobacteria bacterium RBG_16_54_11
TTCATCTCTTTGAGGAAGCCCTCGATATTCCGGTCGGTGAGCTGCTTGACGCTGACCCCTTCCTTTGCCGCTTCCTGGATCGCCTTGTCCTCGATGTCGGTGATATTCAACCCCCTCTTGACCTGATACCCGAGGTATTCCAGATACCGGACCAGGAT
>MGQS01000128.1:29288-39701 GCA_001797905.1 Deltaproteobacteria bacterium RBG_16_54_11
TCGCCTTTAAGTGAAGCAAGCTAGAGGGTTCAAGGGTTCTAGGGGTCAAGTGAAAAAATATGGTTTACTTGAACCCTCGGCCACTGGACCCCTTGACCCCTCAAGCCCCGCCCCAGGCGGGGCAGTTTACTATTCCACCTGCAAGTGCTTCCACCTGCCTTGGTGGAAGCGCCGCGCCATCAAGGTCCCCTGGATGGTCATGGAGGTGATCATCGCCGCCCAGGCCCCCACTGCCCCGTATCCGAGCACCAGGGCGAAGAGAAAGGCCAGAGGCAGGCGGATCAACCACATGCTGAAGATGACCAGCCGCATGGTCCCCCTGGTGTCCCCGGCGCCCTGGAGCCCCCCTCCCAGGATGAGGCTCAGCGCCATAAAGGGCTCGGAGAACATCATGATCCGCAGATAACGGGTCGTCTCCGCGAGGACGGCAGGCTCTCTTGTCAAAAGAGCGGCGAAGGAGCGGGCCCAGATAAAGATGCCGATGGAGATGGCGCTGATGAATATCACCCCCGCCCCGGCAATCTTCCACCCCACTGCCTCGGCCCGCTCGGGATTCTTGGCGCCCAGGTTTTGCCCCACGAGGACCGCAGCGGCCATGTTGAGGGCAAAGGCGGGGAGAAAGATGATGGCCTCTATCCTGAGGCCGTTGGTGAGCGAGGCAAGGGCCACGATGCGCGCGTCTCCCAACCTGCCGAGGATATTGTACAGGACGATGCTGCCGGCATTCCAGGCGATCTGGAGAAGAACAGCCGGCCAGCCCAGCTTGGCGATGGTCTTGATCGAGGCGATTGAGATGGTCCATGGCCTGCGATACAGGGTCCTCCAGCGATTGAGGAAAAAGAAGGCAAAGTTGATCGTCATGCCCAGTGTTGCGGCAATGGCCGTGGCCAGGGCAATGCCGGGGTATCCCATCTTGGGCAAGGGTGTAATGCCGAAGACCAGGCCGAAGTCTCCGATGATGGTAACCGCGCTTACCACGAACATGGTTATGAGGGGCTTTTTCACCTCGCCGCTGGCGCGAAAGACGGCATTGGAGATGATGAGGAGGTAATTCGGACCCAGGGCAAAGGCGAAGATCCGCAAAAAGGTCTCGCCGATGGCGCTGATCTCCGAGGGGAATCCCGCAGCAGCGATGATCTCCCGGGCGAAGACAAGGGCGGCGATGGTCAGCGCCGCACCAACGAAAAATCCGAAGATCAAGGACTGCTTGGCATTCGCTGTCGCCCTGGCGATGTCTCCTGCACCGATGTTTCTGGAGATCAAGGCCACCGTTCCGATGCTGATGGCATTGGCGACGATGATGAGCAGAAAGTAGAGCTGGCTGATGAACCCGATTGCCGCCTGGACCTCGGGGTTGATAAGCCCGGCGACGTAGATATCGGCGAAGCCCACCATGAAGTTAAAGATCATGATGAGCAGCATGGGCCAGGAGAGCTGCCAGATATGGCCCCAAAAGGGTCCCGTGGTCAGCGTGGTGGTTCTATCTTTCATGGATAAAGCATTCCCAGGTAGATGGAGAAGGTATGATTATTTCTCGCGCTCGTCAATAAAAAAACATAAGGGAGAGATTGCCCTCCCTTTCAGTGAAACCATAACGCAATCTGCCATAGTGCCTGTGCTCAGGCAATAAACGGGCCCCTTGTTCGGGGCCCGTTGGGTAGATGTTTCGTTAGAAGCCGGGCCTGACCCTGCCCGCCTTTTTCCGTCAGTTCTTCCTCTGTTTGTCGGTCCTGCGTAGCTCCGCAGCCGCCTCTGTGATCGCAGTCAGGTCCTGGTGCATCGCACTCCAGCCGCACCAGAGGGCATAATCAGGGTTGGCGTCAAAGGCGCCCTGATCTGACACACGTTTATTTTACGGCACCCTTCTTTTCCGTGGGAAACTGCGCCGTGATCCACTCTGTCCAACCACCTTTGAGGGCATAGACCTCTGAAAACCCCATGTCCATAAGCTGCCGTGCCACCCGGGCGCTGGTCGCCTCATTGTGTCACGCACAGTAGAGTACCACTGTTTTTTCTTTGGGGTACTTATGCGACCACGACTTGATGTCCTGTTTCGGGTCTTCATGCAGTGCGCCGGGGATTTTTTGATCGGCTGCCTCCCACTGATCTTGTAGGCGAACATCGAGAATGATGATACCGGGATCCCCCAGCGCTGTCTTGAGCTGTTCTTTCGTTATCCTCGGCACCTCCTCATCCGTAGTTATTTGTACCCCTAGACCAACGACGGGCAAGCTAAACAGCACGGCTACGAGAGCCGTCCCTATAACTTTTATAATGTTATCTTTCATAATTCCTCTCCTTTTTTGAAAGATCCGCCCTCGGACACCAATGCCGAGAGGCAACTAGCCCCCGTCAAGGCTGTGGTGCTCTATCTTCCGATACCAGGAAGCGGGATCCGTCAAGTATTCCTCGGTATCCTTCAAGGACAGATAATGCTCATTCTCAATCGTCGACAGGAGATTAAAGAATTGCTTCTCTTTGGGCTCAGAGACCATTGCACTGAGCTCTGCATAGTACCGTGCCCCCTTGGCCTCGAAATCAATGGCCGTCCGCACCGCCTTGAGGTCATCGGTATCCCCCTCACGCGTTTCATCGATCTTTCTTATGATGCCGTTCAGGATATTGCCGACCTTGGTCCCTCTCACCTCGAGGGGGATGGTTTCCGGCCATTGTTCCCCCTTCACCCATTTCTCGTGAAGCTCCTGGAGCCGCTCGTAGTGTTCGAGTTCCTCATCGGCTATCCGCTCGAACATCATCCTGCCGAGGGGATGATCGGTCCTCTCGGCATGTTTCAGATAGAATTTCCGTTCCTTCAACTCATTGTTGAGCGCAACCTCCAGCGCGTTCAGCCTGTCCTTCCCGGCCATGATTACCCTCCTTCAGTTACCCCTTCTTGAGTATCGCACGATGGAAGCGCTTTTTGCCCGCCCGCAGGACAATGGACCCCTCTTGGAAATCCTCGTCGGTGATCACCTCATCGATATCCTGAAGACGTCTTCCGTTTACATAAGCCCCCCCCTGCGAGATCAACCGTTTGGCATCGCCCTTCGATGCGCAGAGCCCTGTCTCGGCGAAGAGCTCAGAGGCAACGAGCCCCTTTTTGAGGCGTCCCTTGTCCAAGGAAGTAGTGGACATCGCCTCCAGGCTCCCCTGCTCGTTGCCGAATGCCCTGCGTGACGCCTCGCGAGCCCTCTGGGCTTCCTCTTCACCATGGGTGATCTTGGTGGCCTCAAAGGCCAAGACCTCTTTGGCCTCCCTGAGCTCGGCCCCGGTGAGCCGACCGTACCGCTTGACCTCCTCCAGGGGCAAGAAGGTAAACAGGGCCAAGAAACGCTCCACGTCACGATCATCGGTGTTTATCCAATATTGATAGTATTCATAGGGAGAGGTGAGCTTGGGATTCAGCCAGACGGCCCCCTGAGCGGTCTTGCCCATCTTGTCCCCCGACGCTGTCGTGATAAGGGGGAAGACCATGCCATGGGCGACTCCACCCTCTACCCTCCTGATGAGATCGGCGCCGGCCACGATGTTTCCCCACTGATCGCTCCCGCCCATCTGGAGCCGGCACTCATATTCCCGGTAGAGGTGCAGGAAGTCGTACGCCTGCAGGAGCATATAGTTGAATTCCACAAAATTCAGCCCTGTCTCCAGCCTTGCACGGTACGATTCGGCGGTCAGCATCCTGTTGACACTGAAGTGCCTCCCGATGTCCCGCAAAAATTCGATGTAATTTAACGGGACCAACCAATCGGCATTGTTCAAGAGCAGGGCCTTGTTTTCCTTGAAATCGAGGTATTGGGAGAGCTGTCTCTTAATCCCCTTGGCGTTTTTCTCTACCTCTGCCAGGGAGAGGATCTGCCTCATCTCCTTCTTCCCGCTGGGGTCTCCTATAAGGACCGTGCCCCCCCCCACCAGGGCAATGGGCCGGTGACCCATCCGCTGCATGTGCACCAAGGACATGATGGGGATCAAGCTCCCCACGTGGAGGCTCGCGGCGGTCGGGTCAAAGCCGATATAGCACGTGATCTCCTTGGAACCCAGGAGATCACGCAGGCCGTCTTCGTCGGTGACCCCTTCGATGAATCCTCTCTCTTTTAAGATATCGTATATATTGTTCATGGGTTTGCTTGATCGATTCCCATCTTGACCCTGCGGATCCCCACGCTGGAACCATTCCTCTCATCCACCTCTACGATTGCCCCTTGCAGTTCTATGTTCCCCGTGGCAGTCTCGAATTTATTGGGCATCATGGTGAGAAATCTCTCCAGGGCGATCTCCTTCTTAATCCCGATCACCGAGTCACAGGGGCCGGTCATTCCCACATCGGTGATGTAGGCCGTCCCCCCGGGCAACACCCGCTCATCGGCCGTCTGAACATGGGTATGAGTTCCCAGAACGGCGCTGACCTCGCCGTCGAGAAACCAACCAAGGGCCATCTTTTCGGAGGTAGCCTCTGCATGGAAGTCGACAATAATAATACGCGTTTCCCTCCGCAACAAGGAGATCTGCTCCTCAGCCGTTTTAAAGGGCGATTCCAGGGACCTCATAAAAACCCTGCCCTCCAGGTTTAAGACGCCGACCCTCTCTCCCCCCGCGGTCGTATATACCCCCCCGCCCCTGCCCGGTATGCCGGGAGGATAGTTGGCAGGTCTCAGGACACGCGGCTCCTGCTCAAGAAAGGGGGTCATCTCTTTTTTTCTCCAGATGTGGTTCCCGGAGGTAATGACATCGACCCCCGTCTCAAACAACTGCTCGGCAATCTGGGGAGTAATCCCCATACCCCCGGAGGCGTTCTCGCCGTTGGCGATAACAAAATCGACCCCCTCGCCCATAAGTTTGGGGAGAAGCTCTGCTATAGCCCGCCTCCCCCCTTTCCCCACCACATCTCCGATAAATAGTATCCTCAAACCTCTCTCACTTTCTATTTTGCGTACTCCACAGCCCGTGTCTCCCGGATGACGGTCACCTTTATCTGGCCGGGGTAGTGCAGCTCCTTTTCAACCTTGCGGGCGATGTCTTTTGAGAGCATGAGCGCCTCCGCATCGGAGACCTGCTCATTCTGGACGATAATGCGCACCTCCCTGCCCGCCTGAATGGCATAGGACTTTTCTACCCCTGAAAAGGAGTTGGCTATCTTCTCGAGATCCTCGAGGCGCTTGACATAGGTCTCAAGCATCTCCCTCCGGGCCCCGGGCCGCGCCCCGGAAAGGGCGTCAGCCGCCTGGACCAAGACCGCCAAGATGTTGTTAAGATCCGCCTCGTCGTGATGGCCGCCAATGGCATTGACCACCTCCGGGGATTCCCCATATTTTTTGGCCAGATCGGCGCCGATGGTCGCGTGTACCCCTTCAACCTCATGGTCCACCGCCTTGCCGATATCGTGCAGCAGCCCGGCCCTCTTGGCCTGCTTCACGTTGAGATTCAATTCAGAGGCCATGATGCCGCAGAGGAAGGCCACTTCCAGCGAATGCTGATAGACATTTTGAGCAAAGCTCGTCCTGTACTTCAACTTGCCGATCATCTTGATCACCTCGGGATGCAACCCGTGCACCCCGACGTCGAAGGCAGCCTGCTCCCCTGCCTCTTTGATACTGGCCTCTACCTCCTGTTCCACCTTGGCCACGATCTCCTCGATGCGAGTAGGGTGGATCCTCCCGTCGCTGATCAGCTTCTCGAGGGCTTTCCTGGCGACCTCGCGTCTGACAGGGTTAAACCCTGAGATGATCACCGCCTCCGGCGTGTCGTCGATGATGAGATCCACCCCTGTAGCCGCCTCCAACGCCCGGATATTCCTCCCTTCTCGTCCGATTATCCTCCCCTTCATTTCTTCGTTGGGGAGATTGACCAACGAGACCGTCTTCTCCATGACGTACTCCCCGGCGTACCTCTGTACGGCCAGGCTGATGATCTCTTTTGCCTTTTTGGCCGCCTGCTCTTTCAGCTCTTCCTCGATCCCCTTTATCTTCTTGGCAGCCTCATGTCGCGCCTCGTTTTCCATCCTCTCCACCAGCAATTTCTTGGCCTCCTCAGAGGTGATATGGGCGATCTTCTCCAGCCTTGTCTTTTCTTCGGCCACGAGCTCCTGATACTTCTTGTCCTGCTCCTTCACCGATTTTTCCTTCTCTGCCAGGATCGCCTCTTTCTTATTGATCTCGCTCTCCTTGGCATCCAATATATCCACCTTCTTGTCGATATTTTCCTCTTTCTGCAAGAATCTCTTTTCCAACCTTTGGAGCGCATCCCTCTTGTCGGCCATCTCCTTGTCAAAATCGGCCTTGGTCTGATAGAGGATGCCCTTGGCCTGAAGCTGGGCCTCCTTTTCCATCATCTCGGCCTTCTTTTTGGCCTCCTCTATGATCTTCTCGGCGGTTTTCTCTGCCGACTCTAAGCGAGCCTCTCCTAGTTTCTTATGTACAACATATCCCACCAAGGAACCCAGCCCACAGGCGACGATAGGGACTAGAATAAATAGTAAGACGGAAATCTGCATGAAGCACCTCCTTACTGGTATTTAAACAGTACTGTGGGGCTTAACAGAAGAGAGAAAGGGGCGGGTTTTAGGAAAGGGGTGCCGCTCAGTTCAGGAAAGGACCTCCTGCGACTGCTTGCGGCCTATGTGGTCAATCTCTAAGAGACTCATTCGATGTGTCAGCAAATCCCCTTACCTCAGCAAACAACTTTTATTTCATCAAAGGCCCGGAGGCCTTGTGGGGAGAGGCTAATCCTAAGCGATAGGTTTCACCCACTCACCTTTTCTTCCCCGTTCACCCCATTTTTAAGGCAATAAATTCCTCCAATCGATCAGCTTTCTCTTTTATTCGCTGCAAGAGCTCTTCTTGGTTACCCTTCTCCTGCAGATAATCTTGGGCGATATTCAAGGCTGTTAAAATAGCTATGTGAAGACTGTCAACCGATGTGGTCCCCTTTGCAACCTCTCTCATCTTGCCGTCAACATATTCGGCCACTCGCTTTACCTGCGCCTCGGGAAACTCGCTTTTCAGCGTGTATCGGTGTCCGAAGATCTCAACCTCAATACTCCTCTTCTCCATCTCCGATCCCCCTCTTGCAGCCATGAGGGTCATTCTCAATCTATGGGGATCCCTTCCAGCCTCTTTATCAGCCGCTCTATCCTCGCGTGCACCTCCACCCGCTCATCCTTTAAGGTGGAAATTTCGTCCCTCAACCTTTCCACTTCCTCCTTTTGTTCTCTTATCTGGGAGAAAAGCCTTTCTTTCTCCTCCTTTAATGCGGTGTAGCCTTGCAGTATCTTGTTTAACCTATCCTCTAAAACGACAAATTTTTCTATTCTTTTCCCCTCTTCCATAGGACAATATAAATTGTAGTCTTCTTCCCGTGGAAAGTCAAGCTGTTCCGGGCGTTCTCGTGGCCTATTGGTTCATAAGATAGCTTTCGATAAAGCGATCGATATCGCCGTCCAAGACCGTTTCCGCATCGCCCCGCTCCACCCCGGTCCGGTGGTCTTTGACCAGCCGATAGGGGTGAAGGGTATAGGAGCGTATCTGACTCCCCCAGGCAATGTCCTTTTTGCCCTTGTGGATCTCCTCCATCTTCTCGGCCCGCTTATGCATCTCCAGATCATAGAGGCGGGCCTTGAGGATCTTCAGAGCGGTGGCCTTATTCTTATGCTGAGAGCGCTCATTTTGACACTGTGCCACGATGCCTGTAGGGAGATGGGTGATGCGGACGGCTGAATCGGTCTTGTTCACATGCTGTCCCCCTGCGCCCCCGGACCGGTAGGTATCTATCCTCAGGTCAGTTTCGTCAATATCGATGACCACGTCGTCCGGGGTTTCCGGGTATACAAATACCGAGGCAAAGGAGGTATGTCGCCTCTTGCCTGCATCGAACGGCGAGATCCGCACGAGGCGATGAACCCCGGCCTCGGCCTTCAGATTGCCGTAGGCATACGCACCTCTGACCAGAAACGTTACGCTTTTGATCCCTGCCTCTTCTCCGGCGAGGATGTCGGCTATCTCGGCGGAAAAACCCCTGCGCTCGGCCCATCGCAGATACATGCGCAGCAACATCTCCGCCCAATCCTGGGCCTCGGTTCCTCCGGCGCCGGCGTTGATGTTGACAATGACGTTGCGGGGATCGTCCTTGTCGGCAAACATCCTCTCCAGCTCCAGGGCCTTGAGCTTTTTTTCGGTCTCGGCTAACCTTTCACGGGCCTCTGCGGCCTCCCCCCCATCCTCTACCTCGGCGATCTCCAGGAGGATCTCGATCTCCTCCAATTCCTTAGTCAGCCCTTTCCATGAATCTATAACCCGGAGCAGACCCGCCTTTTCTCTTAAGAGCTCCTGGGCTTTTTGGGGGTCATCCCAAAACCCGGGGACCCCCTCCTTTCCCTCGATCTCCTTTACCCGTTTCCCCTTGTCATCGAGGTCAAAGATAACCCCGCAGGCTCTCCAGGCGCCTTTTTTGGTCAAGCAATTCCTTTTTCAATTCTTCCATCAGCTTCCTCCTCCCTGTAAAGCCATCGCAACGGCGGTGTATCTCAATGGCATCTCGTGATGCCTTTACTATACCGATCTTGCGGATTTTTTACAACGTATCCCTGAACTGCAAGAGAGAGGTCGGCAAGGGGGTATGGTGCCATTGCAAAAGGGGGCACACGCAGAGGGAACTCGGCCAGGGTCACGCCCCCATCGGCCTTGCCATCAATGCGGAGACCCCTGAGGAGCTCGCCTGGAGCGTTGTTGTCGAGCGGATCAAGGTGAGGGCGCGGGCCAATCCTGCGCAAGAAAAGTCACGGGAGATATGAAGGTGTGGCAGAAAGGATCATCAATCCCCCCCTTTGCCCCCTGGCTAAACCGAAGCCGAAGCCGGAGGTGGCTCTTTAGCCAGTGGCCCTTTGGCCAGTGACCCTTTGGTCAGGGGGGGTTGGGGGAATTTGAAGGCTTATTTTCTGGACAAATTTTTAAGACCGGCCCCTTATGTTTTTTTCCTGCTCCCTAAGACAAGACGGAGACTTCTTTCAGGCGGAAGGAATAGGGCCTTGCCAGGTGAAGCGGCGGCTTGAGTAATTATTGCTGATAGAGATATCTATCTTCGTTTCATCGCTTTGCCGCAGCACATTATGTCACACATGTCCACGCAGCCACACGCCTCATCTACGGTCACGGCCAGGCCGCACTGGCCGCAAACCCACTTGTCGCCTTTTTTCATGCCTTTGCCCTTTTTCTCGGACTTCTGTTTCTTCTTCCCGAATATCATTGCTCATCACCCCCTCTCTTTCAGCATATCTGCCGCCGCTTCACCTAACGGTCTGTATAGCTATAGTTTAGCACCTGTCTTCACCCCAAAGTCTTGCGTATATCCGGCGCTATCTGTCCTTTCGGGATATTGGAAACCATGCGGGCAACCAACTAAGGTAAGCCCATAGCCTGCCATACAGTATACCCGACTAGGTGGACCTTGTGAAGCACGCATATTTAATCCCGTCCGGTTGATTGGGTTGAAGAAGATATTCAGCAGGATGTAGAGAAATCGAGGGACCCAGGTCTGACCGTATACTCGGATAAAAGACGTTGACGCATCACAAGAGTTTCGGTAAAGTAATACAACAATTGGGGGATCGTTCAATGGTAGGACAACGGACTCTGACTCCGTGAATCTAGGTTCGAATCCTGGTCCCCCAGCCAGAGAATAAAAAAGGGTTGGCTCAATCTGGCCAACCCCCTTTTTATTACCTCTTTTTTTTAAGGGGTTACTTCAAATCCTTGTTCCCTGAAGTGCGAGTCGAACGTAAAAGCCGTCTTTATGCCGAGGTCGCGCATGATCTCAAAGCTGACGCAATCGACCAGGCTGAGTCCCCGCCTCGAAGCGGAGAGTAAAGCGGCAACGCCCAATCGATGCATCGCGAAGGTGATGAATTCCACGTGGAGGATGGGGACCAAATCCTCCTGGAATCCCCTCACTGCCTCAACACCAAGCCTGCTCTGCATGAGGGCGAAGGTTTCTACCAGGACATAATTGCTCGTTACCACCGTGTTTTCGGGCTGGATAAGCTCGTCCCATGCCTTCTTTGCCTTAGGGTGGCTTCCATCGTCACTGTCGAACAATGCATAGAAAGCAGAGGTATCTACGAATAGCCTCATTTGCCGTAGGCATCCTTCAGGTAGGCATCATGCCTTTTGGAGACATCGCGTTTGCCCGATTTAAATCTCCCGACAATATCAAGGGCCCGCTTTTGTCGTTCCTCCATATCCGCCTTTGGGCTTGACTTGATGACCCCCTCAACAGCCCGGCGTATGACCTCGGCAACCGAAACGCCCTTTGACGAAGCTATCCTCTTAATTGCCCGCGCCTGTTCATCTGTTAATTGGATCTGTGTTCTTACCATAATTGCTCCTATGATTACAAAGATGATAACATGATAACACCTCAGCT
>MGQS01000129.1:0-2739 GCA_001797905.1 Deltaproteobacteria bacterium RBG_16_54_11
CCGATGAAATTTGTGCAGGGCATATCCCATTGGAATGGGGCGGTCATGGCCAGGGACGAGATCAACGCCAAAGGGGGCGTCAAGGTCGGCGATAAAATGATGGAGATCGAGGTTGTGCAGGCGGATTCCAACGAGTCCGTCAACGTCACCGACGCCGCCAATGCCATGGAGCGGCTGGTGACGCGGGACAAGGTGGACTTCGTGATCGGCGGCTTCCGGACCGAGGCGGTCTTGGCGATGCAGGACATTGCCATGGAGCACAAGGTTATCTTTATCGGCGTTGGGGCTGCCCATCCGCAGCTCTGCTCGCGGGTGGCCGCGGACTATGATAAGTACAAGTATTGGTTTCGACTCTCCCCTTTCAATTCCACATTCCTCGTCCGAACGGCCTTCATCCAGATGAACTACGTTGCCGACCTCTTGAAAAAAGAGTTAAAGATACCCCAGATCAAGGTTGCGGTGGTGGCGGAAAAGGCCTTGTGGGCTGATCCGATGGTTAAGACCTGCGAGGCAATCATCCCCCAGCAGGGTATGATACTGGCAGGTGTCTGGAGGCCCTCTTTGAAGGCCACGGATGTCACGGCCGAGCTCTCCGCCATCCAGCGCTCAGGCGCCCATGTCATCTTCACGATCTTTTCCGACTCGGTGGGTATTACCTTTGCCAGGCAGGCAGGGGACCTCAAGATCCCGGCGGTGCAGGTGGGCATCAATGTGGAGGCCCAGAAGGATAGCTTCTGGCAGGCCACCCAGGGCAAGGCCAATTATGTCTTTACCATGAATACCTATGCCCGCGGAGTTGAGTCCAATGAAAACACCAAGGCCTTTGTTGACGGCTATGTGAAGAAGTTCGGTGAGACGCCGCCCTATACCGCGGATACTTACAGCGCTATCAAGTACACACTCGTGCCGACCATTGAGGAGGCCGGGACCCTTAAACCCGACAAGCTGGTTGCCATCCTGGAGAATCGTGTGTACAAGACCACTTCCGGCACCATAAAATATATGAAGGATTTTGAAGGCAAACCTCTCCATGACGTAACCTGGGGCCCAGGGTACCTGACGAGCTTGGGGGTTCAATGGCAAGATGGTAAGCTTGTTGGTGTCTGGCCCAGCAAGCAGAAGTTGACCGCAGATGCTCCTGAAGTCACCTACCCGGGGCTTGTCCCCTATAAGATACCGCCCTGGGTCATCAAGAAGTATAAGAAGTAAGTGGAATCCCTCCGAGCAAGGCCTGTGGCATCTTACGTTACGCCCCCCTGGGGCGACGTCTATCCTCTGACGTCGGGACAGGCCAATCAAATGCTGGCAGATTCATCCACGGCCTCTGGCCGTGGCCTTCAGATGCCGGGCTCATCTGCCGGAGAGCGCCCGCCCCCTGGTGCTTCAGAGGGTAGGGGCGGGCGCTCTAAGAAAAAACAAGGAAGAAGGAGAAGTTGTTCAAATTTTTCACGTTAGATCTGTGTTGATATATGGTTAGCAGCACAGCACATACTCGAACTGATCCCTGAAGAGACCGATCTGCTCAGGGTGGTCAAAGTGGAATCCCTGCCGCCGTTGTCGTGAAGATACGTTTGCCAGCCGTGGACCTGCAAACAGTTGCTTTGCTTTTCTTTTGATTTTCAAAGGCCAACGCGAAGGAATTAAGGGGGCTTACCTGAAAAGCTCACGCACAGCAGGGGGGATTGTGATCAGTGAAGGTGCGGTCACATCTTGTACTTCCCGAAGTCATCGGGTTTGAGGCGTTCCAGCCATTTTTTTAGATCCTCATTTTCATCAAAGTCGCTGCGCTGCTTGAGCAGTCCCAGATCGGCTGCCGCCTCCATGACCTTTTCCGCGCAATAGATAGGGACCTCTACCCTGACGGCCAAGGCAATGGCATCGCTGGGTCGCGCATCGATCTCCAGCTCTTTGCCGTCAATGCTCAGATGAATGACAGCGTAGAAGGTATCGTCTTTCAGCTCGGTAACTACCACCTTTGTTACCTCAGCCTGAAAGTTATCCAGGAGGTTCTTCATCAGGTCATGGGTCATGGGCCGGGGGGTATTTACCTTCTCCATGCCGATGGCAATGGCATTCCCCTCCATAGGTCCGATCCAGATGGGGAGCACCCGTTCCTGTTTGGGATCGAGGAGGACGACGACGGTGGTGTTGAGGTTGGGGTCGAAGATCAGCCCCAATATCCTCATGCTGACTATGTGTTCTTCTTTAGCCATTTCTTGCGCCATCAGCAACTGCTTAATTCTCCCACACCCAAGGGGAAAAAGATATCGTCTTTAAAGCCCTTCTTTGGCAAGACCCTCGACCACTTCCTTCTGTTTGGAGGTCAACTTTTTGGGGACCTTGATAACGATGCGAACATAGGCGTCGCCCTTGCCTCTGCCCTTCAGATGGGGTATTCCCTCCCCTTTGAGCCTCAATTTTGTATTCCCCGAGGTGCCGGGGGGGACCTTCACCTTTTTGATGCCGTTGAGGGTGGGTACCTCGATGGTAGTGCCCAAGGAGGCCTCGCTGAACTTTATCTCCTGATCGATATAGATGTCCGACCCTTCCCTGGTGAAGTGGGGATGTTTTTGGACGTTAACGCGCACGTAGAGATCCCCGGCTGGCCCGCCGCCGGGCCCGCTCTCCCCCTTGCCTGCCACCCTCAGTTTTTTTCCTGTATCGATACCAGGGGGGATCTTGACCGCGATCTTCTCAACCTTACCGTCCTTGTGGATGGAGATGAGCTTTTCCGCTCCT
>MGQS01000129.1:2804-3361 GCA_001797905.1 Deltaproteobacteria bacterium RBG_16_54_11
CCGCGGGCAAAATAGTCGGCAAAGTCGGCCCCGCCCGCTCCTGGTGGCCCGCCATAGGTTGTGTACCTCACTCTACCCCTGCCTCTGCCGCCGCCGAAGAGGACGCTGAAGATGTCCGAGGTGCCAAAACCGAAATCCTTCAGGACATCGCCAACGTCGAATCCCTGGAAGATGTCCTCCTGGGAGTATCGTTGCCGGAACCCCTCAGCCCCGAACATATCGTATTGATGTCTCTTCTCCTGATCGCTGAGCACGGCATAGGCCTCATTGATCTCCTTAAAATGTTCCTCGGCCTCTTTATCTCCCTTGTTTCTGTCAGGGTGGTACTTCAGGGCCAACCGGCGATAGGCCTTTTTTATCTCGTCTGCGGTTGCAGTTTTGCTTACTCCCAACAGGGTGTAGTAGTCTTTCATAAACTTTTTCTCACCTGCATCTCTATTGTTTGTGTGCGTAGGTATCTTTTATCAAGTTATCAAAATAGGTGTCAGGGTTTTCAACCCCCTCTACGGGGATGCAGAAGGCGCTGACTCCTACCTTGTTCCTGATCAATTGCAGGG
>MGQS01000129.1:3383-4685 GCA_001797905.1 Deltaproteobacteria bacterium RBG_16_54_11
TGTCTAAGGTGGTGAGCACTTCCTTGCTATCCTTCTCTTCCCTCACAATCCGGGTCAGCAGGAGGTCCACAGCCTCATCATCGAGCGAGATCTCTATGCCGTGCCGCTCCTGGAAGGATTTCTCAAATCCTCTGATCTGGTAATAGATGGAAAGGACTTCTTCAAAAGCGGAGTTCACATCAGTCTCGTTCTTGATCACCCGATCCACGACGAGGTCCAGACGCAGTTCGGTAAAGATGGCCCCATATCGGCTCAGGAATTCTGCTTTTCGTTCCTTTATATAGTTCTTCATTGCTTCTCTCTCGTTGGCAACGAGCGCGTGGTATCGCCTGAGACGCTTTTCTTCACGGGGATCGTCGAGCAACCGCTTGAGCTCCTCCGGCGGATTCTCTACTATCTCCGCTGTTACGACGAGTTCCTGGATGTTGGTGGAAGGTAGTTTCCTCTCGAATTTCAGCAGGACCTTTTCAATGGCGCTGATCAGCCCTCTGGCGCCGGTGTGTTCTTGACAAGCCATCCCGGCCATCTCCCGCAGGGCCTCATCCTCAAACTGGAGGTCGATGCCGTACGACTGGAAGTCCTTCTTCTTACTGTTAATAATAGGGCTGTGGGGATTTTTCAGGATCTCATAGAGGTCCTCAACCTCCAACTGATGGAAGCAGGCGACGACGGGAAGTCGTCCGATAAACTCCGATTCAAAGCCATAGGCGATAAGGTCCTCGGCCGAGACATGCTTGAGGTATTCAGCCTTATCATCCTTGGACTTGATCTCCGCCCCGAATCCGATCCCTTCTTTGCTCATGCGCTTTTTGATGATGTCTTCTAGACCATTAAAGGCCCCGCTCACGATAAAGAGGATATTCCTGGTATTTATAGTCTTCTTTTCCCTCTTGCCTGTCCGGCGATATTTCTCGATAGCCTCCATCTGGGATATGGGGTCATGGGGCACCCGCAAATCAACCTCCGTCTCTTCCATTGGTTTTAACAAAGCCCGCTGCACCCCGGTTCTCGAGACATCGGGGCCGATGATGTTCCCGCTGCTAGCGATCTTATCTATCTCATCGATGTACACAATCCCATATTGGGCGCGCTCTATGTCGCCGTTGACTTCGTAGACCAGATCCCGCAGCAGGTCCTCCACATCGCCTCCCACGTACCCGGTTTCACTGAACTTCGTGGCGTCTCCCTTTACGAAGGGGACGCCGATCTTCTGGGCGATGAGCTTTATCATATAGGTCTTCCCCACGCCCGTGGGGCCGGCCATGATGATGTTGTTCTTGATCTTTCCGATCGCCTGATCGG
>MGQS01000129.1:4699-5095 GCA_001797905.1 Deltaproteobacteria bacterium RBG_16_54_11
TCGGCCATGAATTTTATCTTGTTATAGTGTGTGCAGATCTTGGTGGCCAAGATCTCTTTCGCCTCATCCTGTTTGACGATGAAAGAATTGAGATACGAGATGAGCTCCTCGGGCTTCATTGCGAAATTGATCCGGGGCGATTCCTTCTCCGATCTCTTCCCTTTGTCACCCTCTTGCTCTGGGGAGGGCTTGGGAACGATGGTGGAGACCACCAGTTTTACCCGGTCACCGTACTTTCTCTCCAAGTACGTATTTAATTCCTGCTCCAACTCTTTTTGGTCAGGAATCTTTTCGCTTGTATCTTTCATGGTAGCTTGTCATACCTCCTACGCGCGACTTTCTTTTATTATAACAATTATGCCTCGTTATTTCAATGTTTCCCAATTGCTCAGAGAA
>MGQS01000129.1:5123-8096 GCA_001797905.1 Deltaproteobacteria bacterium RBG_16_54_11
CTGACCAAAGGGTCACCTTCGGCTTCGGCGGTTTGCTAAAGGGGCAAGGGGGGATTCCCATAGTGCCGAGGCAGTCACGAGCAATTGTCTTAGTGATGTATCACCCCTGCAAGAGATGTCAGCAGTAGCTTTACTTTTTCCAGGTGAGGTTATATGGTGTATTCATAAGTTTTTTAAAGAACAGAAGGGATTTCGTTGTCATATGTCACAGTCGTCCTGCGGCGCGGATGATCTGATTCAGAGGATCAAAGAGATCCTGACCACGCGTGAGATCAAGCGGGCATCCGCAGCTGCCGGCTTCACGGATCAAGGGCCGCCATCGGCCAGGGCCGGGGTCTTGCTTCCC
The DNA here is from genome assembly GCA_001797905.1 of Deltaproteobacteria bacterium RBG_16_54_11. Classification (GTDB taxonomy): domain Bacteria; phylum Desulfobacterota; class B13-G15; order B13-G15; family RBG-16-54-18; genus RBG-16-54-11. The sequence continues at coordinate 5,470 of MGQS01000129.1, forward strand.
TTGTTCTGCAAGGATGGCTCATATCACTGCCTCTTTACGAGGCGGACCGACAGGGTAAGGCATCACAAAGGGGAGATCTCTTTCCCCGGAGGGATTTACGATACCTCTGATGAAGATCTATCGGCCACCGCCCTCAGAGAGGCTCACGAGGAGATCGGTCTCAAGCCGCAGGACGTGGATCTTTTGGGGGCATTAGATGAGGTGATAACCATGACCGGCTTCGTCGTCTCGCCCTTTGTGGGCCTCATGCCTTACCCCTATTCCTTTATACTTTCTCCAGAGGAGATCGAAGAGATCATTATCCTTCCCCTGGCTGGTTTTCTCAAAGAGGGGGTTTTGAGTGAAGAGGACTGGACATACCAAGAGAAGACCGCGAAGGTATACACCTACCACTGCGGCAGGCATGTTATCTGGGGGGCAACGGCTAAGATCTTGCGGCAGTTCCTCGAGCTCATCCCTGTGGGAGGGATCAGATGATAACCGTCCGTTTGATGTATTTGATGATTTCCTTGGGTTCGTCGATGACCTGAATGATCTCCAGGTCCTCCGGCGAGATGTGCTGTACCTTCAAGAGGGTGCCTTTAAGCCAATCCAATAACCCCTGCCAGTATGCTTTCTCCACCAGGATCACGGGGAGAGGTTTGATCTTTTTGGTCTGGATAAGCGTGATCGCCTCAAATAATTCATCCAGGGTCCCGAACCCGCCGGGAAAGATGATATAGGCCATGGCGTATTTGATGAACATCACCTTACGGACGAAGAAGTAACGGAAGCTCGAGCGGATATTCGCATACGCATTGGGAGGTTGCTCGGTAGGGAGGTCTATGTTCAACCCTATGGACTTTCCCTTTCCCTCCAGGGCCCCTTTGTTGGCGGCCTCCATGATTCCAGGGCCGCCGCCGGTGATGACGGTAAAACCATTTTCCGCCAAAAGCCTTGCCAGCTGCAGCGCCTTTTCATAGAGGGGATTATTGGGGCTCACGCGCGTTGAGCCGAAGATGCTCACCGCAGGGTGAACATCCGCCAGGGTCTCGAAGCCTTCTACGAACTCGGAGAGGATCCGAAAGAGCCTCCAGGAGTCTCTCATGGTGATTTCATCGATAAGGTATTGTTTTTCTGCCATGGAAGTTCCTTCTATATAATTATCGCAAAATTCATCTTGAAAACGCGATGACCCGCCTATATTATGGTAAAGGGTTATTGAAGTCAACGATATTACAAAAGAACACCATGCGGATGAAGTATGATGCGATCGTTATCGGCTGGGGGATCGGGGGGTTAACAGCTGCGGCCCTGTTGGCTCGGCGTGGGCTACGGCGGTTCTTGCTTCTTGAGCGTGGAGATAGAACGGGAGGGTATGTAACCTCTTTTAAGAGGGATGGCTTCACCTTTGATGCCACCGGCGCCTTCCTGGGCGGTTGCGAGGAGGGCGGGGAATTTCGCAAGATCTTGGTCCAGACAGGCGCGCTGCAATATCTTCATTTCCTCAGGATTGAAATAGCCAGGAACATCTACCCCGATTTCTGCTTGGATCTCCGCCTCAGAGGGGGGTTTGAGGAATATATAAGGGGGGTCAGGGAACTCTTCCCGGAAGAGCACAGGGGTCTCAGAGATTACTTCGCGTTAATACGAAAGATCGGGGCGGAGATAAGCCGCTTTGAAGAGATCACCTGGCGGCAGCTGATCTTTTTTCCTTTTTATTTTCGCAACCTGATCAGGTATGAGCGGGCTTCTTTGGGGGAGATCTTGGATCGGTACTTTCATAGTGACGGGATCAAGCGGGTCCTCTCCACCCTCCCCGCCCATCTCCCTCCCTCTCGTCTCTCCCTTCTCTTTACCGCGACCCTCATCAGCAAGGTCCTGGCGCAGGGGGTGTGGTATCCGCAGGGAGGTATGGGGGCCATCTCTCAGGCATTAGAGGCCGCCTTTGCGGAGGCAGGGGGCGAGGTTCGCCTCAAGACGGCTGCCGAGCGGATTGCAATAGAGGGTGACAGCGTGAAGGGGGTCATCACCGCGGAAGGGGATTTCCTTCCGGCCCGGCGGGTGGTGGCCGCCATCAACATCCGCCAAGCACTCGCTGATTTGCTTCCGGAAGAGCAGAGAAAGCGGTTTTCCAGGGTGGTCGAGGGGTTAGAGTATTCCCTCTCCTCTTTTTTGGTCTATCTGGGGGTGCGGATGGACCTGGATAAACGGGATCTCCCCTACTTCACCTACGTGAGCACCGGGGATGCGCAGGGGGAATATGAACAATTGATGCGGGGCGAGATGCCCGACGATCCCACGGTGATCATCACCATACCCACCCTGCTCGATCCCTCCCTTGCCCCGCCCGGTCATCACATCGTGCGCATCATGGCCCCGGCCTCATACGGGTTTTGCAATGGGTGGGGGTCGCATGATCAATCCTCTTATCTCAGAATAAAGGAGGAAGCGGCGCAACGTCTCATCCGCATGGTGGAGAAGAAGCACATCCCGGGCCTCTCCAGCCATTGCACATGCATCGAAGCCGCCACCCCCCTGACCTTAGAGCGATATACAGCCAATGAAAAGGGCGCGAGCTATGGCCTGGCCCCGACGCCCAATCAAATCGGCAGGGGGAGGCCGGCCAACAGGACCTCTCTTCAGGG
>MGQS01000129.1:8186-8461 GCA_001797905.1 Deltaproteobacteria bacterium RBG_16_54_11
GGAGTACCGGAGATAGCAGTGATGGACTGCCTCTTTGTCCATGTGCCCAAGTTCAAGAACTACTACCGCCCTATCGGCGAGTACACATTTGTCAATTACATGCCTATGGGGGTTTTGGCCCTGGCTGATCTCCTCGCCTGCGAGGGATATGGGACCGAGGTCCTCCACCTCGGGGTGGAGTGGATCGAGGATAAGGGGTTTTCCCTCATCGATTATATCGCCCAAAAAAAGCCACGGATCGTGGCCCTTCCCCTCCATTGGCACCCCCAATCCTA
>MGQS01000129.1:8636-10286 GCA_001797905.1 Deltaproteobacteria bacterium RBG_16_54_11
GGGGGCCCCCTTGACCAGATACCCAACCTGACGTGGAGACGGGGTGATAAGGTCAGCGAGAACCCCCTGGCGTATTGCGCTTCTCAGGAAATCCTGGATGGGCTTTGCTTCACCAATTTTGCCCTTTTAAAAAATCACCGGACCTACATAGACTGGGTCCTCATGCCTTTCTTTGTGACGGGGTTTTCCAAAGAGAGGAATCGCCTCTTTTTCTCCCTCAAGACCCGCATGTTCGACCTGATGGTGGGCAGGGGGTGCCCGGTCAATTGTACGTGGTGCGGCGGAGGAAAGGATGCGCAGAGGCTCATTGCCGGACGCCGGCAGGTGATCTTCAGGGATAGAGAGCGGGTGCTGGATTCCATCAGGGAGGCCCTGCGCTGGGGATACGAAACCATGCACGTCTGTTTTGATCCCTATCCCCATCGCCCAGGCTACTATCTCAAGTTATTCTCCAGGATCAGAGAGGAAAAAATCAAAGTGGAGTTCTTTTTTGAATCCTTCGGTCTCCCCACCAGGGCGTTCATCGATGGGTTTGCCCGGACCTTTGGCCCCCGCTCCCTTCTCGCCATCTCGCCGGAGAGCGGTGTGGAGGAGGTGCGCCGGCGCAACAAGGGATATTCCTACACGAACCAAGAACTGTGGGATTGTCTGACATACACGAGGGAGAAGGGGGTGCGGGTGGACCTCTTTTTCGGCCTTGGTCTCCCCTTTGAGACGGAGAATGATCTCAATGAGACCGCCCGGTTGATCGCCCGTATCAGGAGGCAATTCCCCAATGTCCAGGGGATCAGGACCTTTACCATCGAGATGGAGCCGGGGGCGCCCTGGCAACGGCAACCCAAAAAGTTTGGGATAGAGACAACACTCAAGACGTTTTCCGATCTTTACTCCTATCATAAAGAGGAAGAAGAGGGGTTTAGCGCGTTCGGCTATCACATACCGGGCTACTTTCCTGACCTGGGTGAGGGTGCCGGAGGGGAATTCCAGCGGAGGTTGCAGGAGATAAAGTGTCGCCGCTTTTGTTTCATCCACCCCGATGCCCGCAAGAGCAGTTCCCCCTTTTGGGGGAGGATGTTGTGCCGTGCCTCGGTCCTGATGGCGAAGGTAGCGCGAGGGAAGAGGGCTTAAGAAATTCCCGTTCCTTGCCCTACGACTTTAAGAAAAGGACTGCGATGGGGTTTTTATTTTGACATATTATTGAAAACCAGGTATTATTTATTCATACTAAGAGGGGATGGAGTTCCCCTGACAATTGCCCAGGCCGGGCTGATGACTCCTACCGCGCAGGTTCTGCAGCGGTGGCGTCGTTACCATGCGATGAAGAACCCGCGCGAGAGCGGGTTTTTTTATGCCTGCGAGACGGCCTGAGAGGTTTTGTGAAAGGAGGACTCCATTATGGAACAGATATTCATTATTGCTTCCCTTTGGCTTGGATTGGCCGTACTCTCCGCCGTCCTCGCCTATCATCTGCGCATATCCATCGCCCTGGTGGAAATCTGCGTAGGTGTGGTCACGGCCGCCGTGGCGGCTTCCTTCGGTAAACTGGACGCTTTGGGTTCAAATCTGGAATGGCTGCGTTTCTTGGCATCATCCGGAGCAGTCTTGCTGACTTTTTTGGCCGGTGCCGAACTTGAACCTGAGGTGCTACGA
>MGQS01000130.1:0-6961 GCA_001797905.1 Deltaproteobacteria bacterium RBG_16_54_11
TCCTTCCACGACATTCGGCACCAATGGCGGCGAGTAAGACCGTGGTCCTTATATCCCCATGTTGCTCAAGGCATCTATCACCCGACCCACGGCCAACGTCAGCGGGAGGTGTGATGCCTCGAAATGCTGGAGCGATTCCTTGAGGCGCTCAAGGAACTGTTGGTACCGATGCAAGGGAATATCTTCAGCCTCTCCACTGAGCATGTCGATCTCGAGGAGCAGCCGCTGGATGTGATCTCGGACGTGGTCGTCGGCCGGTTGGGTCTTTTCGAGTTCGGCGCGGAGTTCCTTAATTGTTTTGTGGAGGTGTTTTTTCTTCATATATCTTCTCCTTCCTGCATCGGCCCTTGGCACGACCGTGCATCTTTATCCATGGCGTTACTCCGGCTTTGGGTCGTCTCAAATCCAAGAGAGCCGCCGCAAGGCGCCGAATACCAGGTAGCAGCCGAGACCCACGACAAAGATTCCGAATGCCAATCTGAGATGCGGGCCTTTGAGATGATTCGCCATGAGCGCGCCGAACCATGCTCCTACGAGCAATGCTGCCGCTACAATGAAGGCCGCTTTTAGATCGACATTTCCGTGACGGTAATATTCAAGGACGGCAGCAATCCCCACCGGTGGCAGCAGGATCGCCAAGCTCGTGCCGGTAGCCGCGTGCTGCGAGAAGCCGAGCAAGAATACGAGCCCGGGCACGATGAGCACGCCGCCGCCGATGCCAAATAGGCCCGAGGCAATACCCGCTATGAGCCCGATCAATAAAAGGATAGCAGTTGAAGGCAGATTCATACACGTCCCTTTCTGTAATGCTGTTCTCTGTTCCGACAGCCTATGAGTTAATAGATGAAAAATCTTCTTTTATTAGATTATATCCTTTGATGATAACGGGGGGGTGCGCTTTCTGATGCGCCAAGGGTAACAATGCGTCCCCCATATATTCCCTCTGTCATGCAATCGGATAAACTTCTTGCTTTGTAAGTTCGACTAGTCTTCTTCGGCGTGTTCCATAAGCTTTGATTGAACCAGAATACCGATGATTACCAATACAAGAAAGACGATCGCACTATTGGTGTCGCGTAACCCCAATCGGGAAACAATTGCACCGGCTCCAACCAGGCACGAGAGCACGATGATCGCCCAGTCCATGAGCAAGGCTGCAACAATTGCCCCGATCGCCCCACCGGCAACGGGCAAGAGCAAGCCGGCGCCGCCGACACCCAAGGGATGGGCGAGCATCAGGGCAAAGTAAGCCCCTGCGAAGAATCCCGCGACGACGAACGCCACGCGCTGAACAAAGATCGCCAGCAATGCGCCGAGCAGGCCGGCCCCAAGGCCGCCCAGTAGCTTAGCCCATATCGGTTGATTGACAAGAAGCAGATCGGTAAACTCCATGCCGACGAGGAAACCAACGATGGCGACAAAGAGCCAAAAAAGCTTTCGCCCGGAAACGAGCATGATGAGACCCAAGATTATCACAAGAAATTTCATATGACCTCCGTCAGTAGTATTTGCCTAATGCCCAAATCAGCAGCGCGGGTTGCCCCATCCTCTGTGAAGGCTGATATGGTCATGTTTCACAGTTATAATATTACTAAATCTCCCCTGTCAAGTTCAGTTTCATGGTGCGCGCAGCGCCTCGGGGAAGCGTGATCGAGTGCCTATCCGCAAGAGTCCGGTTCCGATAACGCTCTAAGTGCCTTCGGGCATCGGGATACTTCCAAATTGAAAAAGCGGCGATGATAAGCAAGAACCGCCGAAGCCGAAGCCGAAGGTGGCCCTTTGGCCAGTGGCCCTTTGGCCAGAGGAGGGCGACAAGGCGTACCCTCCTGGAGCCGAAGGCCAGCGCAATGACAGCGAGAATGCCCGCAAGCGCCAGGATGGATAGGCCGGCCAGCGGATCCATGATAACTATCCCCACTACCGCGAGGATAGCGGCAAACTGAACTAAGGCCCTTGGCGTTTTTGGATTCATGGCAAGCTTATATACATATACCTTCTTACTTAGCCGTTTCTCACCCGTGTGCCCTTCTCTTCGCATCGCCCCTTGTCCCGGGCAAAGAGCACGGGTTTGCTCGGTTCCTTTCGTATCCCATCAATGAAGTGATACAAGGCCATGATGGGATGCCGGTACATCATCCTGGGGCCCGCATATCTCATCACCGCGCGGATCTTCTCTCTGATAGCCGGCCTGTAGCAATGGATCAAGCACCTGGCGCACTGCGTCTTCCCTTCCTGGTATGGGCACCGGGAGAGCCGTTCCCTGGCGTATGCCAGGAGCTCACGGCAATCCGGGCAGAGCCCTTCCGCGGCATGGTGCTCGGAGCGGCAATGCATCCGTATCATCGCCTCAACCGTCTTATCTTCCCTTGTTAGACGAGGATGCCTGTCAGCCATTGCCGATCCCTTGCCCGCTCTTACGATGGGATGGTTTAATCCAATCCAAGCTCTTGATAGACCGCGCCCATAATCTCTTGATTCGGGCCGGATGGACCGGCCCCTTGATCCTGCAACACCCATCTCTCTTGACGCGCCATGAAGCATTCCCAAACAAATAGCGCGAAGATAAGTCCGGCCCGATCGTATACCTGCCGCCCTGTCGCATCATTCCCCTCTATGTCTAAAGCGATATCATAAAGGCCGGCCAGGGGATAGGGCCATGGTTGCAACTGAGACGCTACCTGGGCACTGTTGAAGGTGCGCCTTCCCGTCTCTTTATCCGGGGGCATTTCGTCGATTATGCGATTCAACGCGCGCCGAACCCCCTCTGCCCGGCTCGCGCCCAGCAGTTGGATGGCTGCCCTAAAATCAGAGGCATGCGGGACTCTTTTTATCTGCTTCCCGTCAGGGGTGAATAACAAGCGAAACAATCCCTCCTTGCGAAACGTCTATCGCCGGCAACCGACAGCGCGGACAGAGCTGCCAAGTTTTCCCCGTCTTACTTCTTCATAGCTATCTTCATGGCCTGGAAGGGGGTCGCTATGGCAATCTTTGCTGCCTTGGTCTCGCTCGCCTTAGTCGCAGCAGCGGAGCTCGCCGCCTGTTTTAAGAGATTCTTGTCGACCTCGTTGGTCAGCCACCGTGCCCCTGATACGCCCACCAGCACCGCCCCCACTAGAGCAGAAAGGGTCAACCCAATCGCTTGCATTGGGTCGGATTGCGCGCCACCAATAATGTACGAAGCGGCAAATGGCCCATACAGCCCCCACGAGATACAAGCGGCTATTCCGCTGATTAACATATTGCCCGCTATCCCCGGCCGCCATATCGTCCGGTTATCGACCTTTTCCTTTTTCCACCCCCAAAAAACATTCTCGCTGATAAGGGCGTTGACCAGTCCGCCGATGGCGCCGGCGAAGAAAACGATGACGAGAAGCAGCCATAACAAAAAGTCCATATTCATAAGCTTTCTCCTTTTATTGCTTAGATGCCTTTGTCTTCCTCTCCGTGCAGAAACTTGTCAAAGGCGCCTCGGATATCCCCCGAGATCTTCTCCATGGCCTCTTTGGCGTCATGCCAGGCGCCTTCACCAGCCGTCCTGAGTATCTGCAATCTCTCCTCGGCGATCTTTTTCTTCGCCTGGAGCGTCCGGATCTGCTCCTGATACCGGGCCTTTTTTTGAACCGCTGCTTTGTCCGCCTTGACAATGAGCGCGTCGATCTTAGCGGACCAGTCCTTTACTTGCGCCTGCATCTTTTCCAGATATACAACCTTCTCATCCATGGTTTTCCTCCCTATCATTTATTTGTTGTTAAATGCTACGCCTTACGCCCTGCGCGATCAGCGTAGCTTGATGCTTGATGAGGTTGTAAGCATTATAGATTGTCCAGCTAAAAAATGCGACCTCTTTTCCTTACTATACGGTCAGTCGATGCAGAAGGGGTCGATCAAGATCTTGAGCCGGTAGTGCGACATAACCTCGGTCATGCGCCGAGACGCTTCAGGGCTATGGCGATACTGACAGGCAAGATACTTGTTCCAAAAGCTCTTGTAATGTTTCTTGAGCCATTGACTTATCATCTGAGTATAGCTTGGCAGGGCAGCCGAGGCCGCAGTCTTCGATCAACAGGTAGGGTTTTTTGACATTTGCATACAAGGCCGGGTCTTGGAAGATCGTGAACCCTTTTCCTATAATAGTAAGCGTATCGACCCGAAGGATGTCGGCAACGGGCGCCTGCACCTGTTTTTTGATCCAATAGCACTTCCATTCACCCGGTTGCCGACTCACTGCCTCATATTCCGTGTACACGCTGAGTTCTAGCTCCGATACTCGAGCATCGGATCTTTCGTATTGTTCCGTTTCAGGACTATCGAAAAAACGAAAACGACCCTTCACGCTGCCGGCCGCATGAGACAATTCAACACTTCTGACCCGTTTGTCTAATGAGCCGCCGACAAAAAAACCTGCCGGCCCGTAAGATGCGCCCGTAATGCTTTTGCCATTCATGAGGGTAACCTTAACCCGGTAGAGAAGAGGTGGCCGCAGGTCTGCAAGCGCACAGCATACGATGCACAAGCTTAGTACACCCAAAATAATCGAAGCCAATAGTGTTCGCATCATAATAGATCCCGCATAAAACACGGCAATAAATTGCCCATTTCTAATACCCGGGCGGGGGCTCAAAGCCCCCTATAATATCCGCCAATCGCGCTGCAAAATCGATGGGCGTGCGATCCTCGAGAAACGGGCCGATTATCTGCAAGCCTATGGGCAGCCCGTCTTCGGTGCGGCCTACTGGTGCACTGGTAGCAGGCAGGTAAGCCAGCGTGGGGAGGCTTATCCATCTTTGCAGGAGACTATACGGGGCAGTGTGGCCGTTGACCTCGATCGTTCGCTCCAGCGCCGTCTCATCCTTGGTGATGCTGTGGGGGATGGCAGGCACACTGGCCACCGGGCACAAGAGGACATCAAACCTCTTAAAGAATGCGGCCCATTTGGCTTGGTATTTATGACGCTCGGCGTCTGATGCCAGCCACTGGCGATGCCGCTGAGTAACATCACGGGCAAATCGGCCCATTTCTGAATCTTCGTCTCCTGTTTGGGCCATCTTTTCCAGCGTCTCGTACATGGCAGTTGGGATCCAGCCGAACAATGCCGGATACATCATTTTTTGAAAGGTCCTGCAAACTGCCGCGGTTTTAAACGCCGGACGTGCCTGATCATCTACCGTCGCGCCCGTAGCGCGCAGGGCATCGATAACGGCTTCGAGGCGGGCCTTCACCCGGCTGTCCACAAGGATATCCTTGTCATCGAGCCAGGCGGCAATGCGGTACTCTCGAAGGGAAGCGGCGCGCGGCTGAGGCAACGTCAGGGTCCAGCCCATCGCGTCCGCAGGAGCCGGGCCAGTTAAGCAATCGAGGGCCAGCATCAGATCCGCGGCACTGCGTGCCAGGGGTCCTACGCAATTGAGATCCGTTTCAGATACCGTTCCGGGCGGCGGCGGTATATGGCCTTGCTGGGGTATGATGCCGTATGAAGGCTTGTGTCCATAGACGCCGGTCCAGCAGGCAGGGATGCGGATGGATCCGGCGATATCGCTGCCCAGCTCCAAGGCGGTCAGCCCCGCAGCTAGGGCAGCTGCTGCGCCTCCCGACGAGCCTCCGGGGGTTCGTGCTACATTCCACGGGTTGTTTGTTATACCGAAGATATCGTTGTAGGTCTGGGAATCGGCACAAAAGAGGGGCACATTGGTCTTGCCGAATATCACGGCGCCGGCGTCGAGATAACGCTGTACCGCTACGGCATTGACGGCCGGGATATAATCCTTCAGACGAGGAGAGCCGCACGTGGTAAGCAGGCCGGCTGTCTCGAAGGCGTCCTTGATCGTGACGGGAACACCGTGGAGCGGGCCTAACGATTTGCCCTTAGCTTGCAGCTCATCCGCTTGTCTTGCCTGCGAGCGAGCGCGCTCCGCGTCAAGGGTGACAACGGCGTTGATCCGGCTATTAAGCCTCTCGATACGTGAAAGATAGAGTTCGAGCAGCTCCGTGCTGGAGACCTCGCCTGCACGGATCATCTGCGCGAGTTTTGTAGCGGGATAAAAGGCCAGCTCATCCACGGCAGTCCCCTTTTTTAAAAGCAGATATGGGAACGATGATTCTTATGATGCATAACAGAAAGGAGCAACGCCCTCAAAGTTCCCCGTTGGGCCAACGCACTATGCTCGCGATTTCTGCGCTTTCCCAAGTACGATACTGTGCGCTGCCAGCCAGAACATAAGCGATAAGAAGGCCAGCCATTCCCAGATCACAGGGGTATTCCGGGTAATGCCATCTATTTTACCGGCCAATGTCAGCAAAACGGCGAAGACAAGATAGATAGCCACGACTGTCAAGCTCGAAACGGGCAGGACCACGGGCAACCTGCGCCGCAACTCTTGGAATCCGATCAGGCTTTGCAGGATAACGACCCCGAAGAAGTAGAGGAGCGCTGACGTTTTGTGGAGCGCCAAATTCAGGGAATAGGGGATCGCCGACATGCCGATGCTCCCAGCTACCACCAGGGCGCCGATTATCAAGGCCGCCGAGCTAAAGCCTCTACCGGCACCCACATGGGCAAGCTGAAGAACGAGGAACACCAGGAATAGATATCGCACGGGAGCAGCGATCAGCATGCCGGAATTAAAAAACGTTTGCGGCCACCCGGGTGTATTTCCTATATCGCTGAGATAGGTTGCAAGCATAGAAAAATCATGGTTTTGAACGTACAAAAGCGTAGAGAAGACAACAGTCGCAATTCCCAGTATGACGCCAATGCTCCCGACAATCAGCAATGCCCTTGATACGCGGATCGTTGCTTCGCGTTTACTCATCGTATCCCCCTTTTTTTATTTATCTGAGTCGGCTTACCTTTGAAACCCGGAGACGAACTTATTCTTTAAATAATAAGCCAGCACCGTCTCCGCCGGCTTGATGCTGAAGATGCGGCCCAGCCTTTCCGAATATTCGCCGGCAGCTATTGGGT
>MGQS01000130.1:6993-7855 GCA_001797905.1 Deltaproteobacteria bacterium RBG_16_54_11
TGGAGCCTGTCCGGGTACATCTCGGCTATCTCCAGCAGCGTCTTTTCGCCGCTGCCGCTGCCGAACCTCGGCTGGTAGATCTTTCCGTTCAATATATTCAGCTGCGGTATTGCCTTCAGTTGCTCAAACCATTGTTTCTCTTCCCTCGTAACGATATGCCCTTTCGTCTCAAGGGCGATGCTCATGACCGTCTTCCCATGCAGCTTCAATTGGCCTGTGTATGTGGAGCGGCCGCGATTGAGCGTGACGTCACCCATGATCTTGGGATAGCCCAGGTAGTAGATGCCGCCGATACGTGCCTCATCGCTCGTCACCGGCATGGTGACGCAATGCCAGGCAGGCTTGCCTTCGTATCTTGCCAGCAGATAAACGGCTGCCTCCAAATAGGGCGGGGTTGCCTTATCCATCTTGTAGTAGTCCATGACAAAGGCCCTGATCAGCGGCTCATCAGGCATCTCGAATACCTTGGGGAGCAGCTCGCGGTAGGCGGCGACGTCCCGGGTCTTGAAGAAGACCACGATGCCGTCGAATTCATGATAGGTATAGCGCGGCTCGCTCTGCTCCTGGGTTAACGTCGAGGAACAGCCAAATAAAAGAAGCACGGCGAGCAATAGACTGCATTGCCCAAGAAAGGCTCTATATCTGAAGATCATTCTGCACTTCCTCTTTTTTGTTTGGGCAGACGAATCATTTTTCTTTCACGTGGATGGCGCTCTTGAGCATGGCGAGCGCGGCGCTATCGACCTCTTTTTGGCCATCCTTCGTGAGGACCGTGAAGGTAACTGCCAACTCGCCGACGAGCAGGATTCCCTGGGTCAGAAACTTGTAGTCTCCCGGTTCGGGCGCCTTGTCCGTCGCAGAG
>MGQS01000130.1:7892-8659 GCA_001797905.1 Deltaproteobacteria bacterium RBG_16_54_11
CTATTTTAAGGTTCTTTTCCACGGCATTCGGCTGGGCCTTATCCGCCGCACGTTCTACCATTCGTCGAGCAGCCGCATCGGTTATCGAAGGCGCATCTTCGCTTTCTTTCCAAAAGGGTATTATAGAGATTATAAACTGATCCCCTTTCGCCGGGCGCAAGGTAATCTTCGGCGGCAGATCGTTGGTCGGCTGCGTTACCTCGTCTTTCCAGGGTGTCGGCGCCTTCATCTGGAAGACGCCGTGACCGGGCAAGGTATAGCGGCGGTCATTGGTCTGCTCGGCAGCAATCGCAATAACAGCAAAACCCAGCAACAAGATCATTACCAGTCGGGTCACGGAACAGGATTTCTTCATAAAAACTCCTTTGTCTTTATTTGCTGAAATCGGCAAAGCGGGTTGCCACGCCCACTGTGATGGTTGATGCGGTTGTGTACATTCTGCATTGTCGCGGTAAACATGCGCCTTCTTCATTTTTCCATATACGGCGCACGCGCAAACAGGTTGGCAACCATCTTGTCGACATGAGGTCGATTTGATTGGCGAGGATTTGCCGACCGATATGTTTTGGATTCTCGGATCGCCTTGTTAATTGCGGAGATAGTTCTATTGGTGAGGCGGGGGTACGGTTCCCAAGGATCAAATAAAATCAAAGCATCATCCAGTTGAGCTTCAAGCAGCTCAACTGCCTGGCTCGTCTGCGCCGCCCTTAAATGCCTGAGTGCGACAACGTGTGACTGAATCGCCCTGGCGTCTTTATACATACATT
>MGQS01000130.1:8684-9701 GCA_001797905.1 Deltaproteobacteria bacterium RBG_16_54_11
GCGTAAACCACCATATCCGCCTATTGCCAGACCGACGACACACCCCACGAGAAACGTTAGGCCAAGACCCACTATTGACTTTCTTCTACTTGCCATGCCAACTGCCTCCCGTCCAGTTCATCATCCACTGTGATGGTTGATACTGCTGTATGCTCTCTGATTTGTCAAGAATGAAGATTCGGCCCCTTATCTACTTCTTAAATGCCAAAAAGTATTTTTATGCCAAGTACTTCAACGATTGCTGCAATTATAAGTAAGGGCACAATTATAGAAAGATAGATATTCAAGCTTCTTTTAATCCTAAAGCTAATAGGCGGCGAATGGAAAAGACCCCCTGCACACCAAATTCCTAACCCCCAGGTAATAAACATGGCAGGAAGCTCGAAAAGGCCGTGGGGGATAATCTTGAAGAAATTTAGAGGATTCAAGTTTAAAATGGCCCCTACTGCGATACCATTGAAAACAGCGCCAAATACGGGAAGTAGCCCAAACAAAAAACCAAATAAAATGGCAAGAAAAGCGCTAAAAGCATTTCTCAAAAAGATAGCAACAACTAATTCCAGGACGTTTTTATTCTCAAATGTTTTAAAGTATCCCAAAAATGCGGAAATAACGCGTTCCCCTAATGATGGTATTAAAATAGCCAGGATATTTCCGGCAACGAAAATTAATACGGCCGCTAAAATATATTTTCTGACCTCATTAAGATCGCGCCGGATTTGCCGATAGTGGTTAGCTAAGGCAGCACTGTTCATTTTGATTCCGAACGTCAGAGTTGACCGGGCGCGGCGATTAGCAACAACCTTCGTATCATAGAACAAGTTGAGAAAGAGGCTGCTCGCGCTCCGGTCCAACGATTTGTTGGGCGACCTCCAATGCGAAAGGGTGTAGGCTTAGAAGCTACCAATGCACGGATGGAAGTTTGTGCGCGAGAATTAAGTCTACGAATTGATGTAGCCCTCGCTTCTTCAGTTCTTCTATGAATACCGGCCAAGGTGGCATGACCCGGCGGTATGG
>MGQS01000130.1:9853-12670 GCA_001797905.1 Deltaproteobacteria bacterium RBG_16_54_11
CGCCAGTGTAAAGGCCGCCGCCAACGCCAGTGTAAAGGCCGCCGCCAACGCCCGTGTACATCCCTCCGCCGACGCCAGTGTAAAGGCCGCCGCCAACACCTGTATACAAGCCCCCGCCGACGCCGGTGTATAAGCCACCACCGACGCCGGTATACTGGTCACGTGGCCACATAATGTTCACCTCCGTATTAAAGCTTAACTGAACGCCACAATCAATGGACGACATCTCGGTCGCCCAACAATGTTTATATGGTTCCTTATAATAGCCCAAATATTGTTATATTTGCCATATAAGACACCTGCGAAACAAGAGCCGAATCGGTGATAAACTCTTTCTTATCAGGTAGTTGCGTATAGAAGCTTTTCGCATTTATGTGAGATAATTTCTTTAAAAAACAACCCATTACACACTATATTATAATTCAAGACCTGATCCCTTTTTCCTTTGATTGCTTCGCTATCTTCTCTTTTGACTTTTGTTCCTGTTTGTTTATCTTCTGTTTCCGACCCTTGTCCTTATCCTTCTTGCCTTTATCTCCCATTGTGCACCTCCTTGCTTTTATCTCGCATTGTGCATCTCCTCGCCTTTATCTGACATTGTGTACCTCCTTGCCTATATCTCGCATCGTGTACCCCTTTTTCCGGTTATCCCTCATCTTCTCGGCGCGAGGGTGCCGCTGCATCGTCAGGTCTGTCTTTGCTTTTCCTCACTCCGTTGAAATTTAAAACCTGCCCCCTTTCCCGTCCTTGTTGGTGAATCGATTTCGTCAGGTTTGTCGAGTTCCTCTGCAGTTCGGGTAATTTACACAGCCCCAAAAGTCTCCAAATTTGCCGGTTCGCTTTTTCATGAGATCCCCACAAGTCGGGCAGCTTGGAACTAAAATTTGAGATTGTGAATCGACGCTACCCTTTGTTGAGGTACCCGAGACTCCAATAATCTCAGAGCGATACGAGCACCAGTCGCATGTTTCAGGGTCAGCCACAGGCAGGGGGCCGTCAAGCAAAGAAATCACATCATGCAGAAACCTGTGGAAGGCAGCGTCGTTTCTCTTCACCTCGTGCCACGACATCCGGCCGGTAAGGACCTGACGATCGTTACCAATGTACTCACACGTATCAGGTGTGTAGTAGAGAAGACCCATACGCGATATTGGGTATAGCTTGAGCGCGCCTTCTGCTGGATTTTCAAGGGCAATTGCATAAGCATGAAGTTGCCGGCCGTACATGCCAACCTTATCATCGCTGGGATTCCCGGTCTTGAAGTCCATCACCGCGCACGAACCATCATCTAATTCTGCAACAATATCAAATCTGCCGGCAATAAAACAGGTGTTTTCCAGACCATCGAACTTTATAGGGGAAGATTGAACTCGCTTTTCACCAAGGGTAACAACGCCTGGAGGTAGTTGTGGACAAAAATCTTCCGTTCGTTTTCCGGAATAGTGGTTCTTCTGAAGACTTGCGATGATACTGAAAACACCGGGTAAAGGAATAGAAGGTTGCGGGATGCCGTGTTTAACCTTTAGAACGAAACAATGCTTGCAACCTTCGTATAAGAACGTTAAATCCGATGGGCTCAATTTATAGTTCATAACTTAGTCCCTTGAAGTTAAGTCTTTGATGACTTTGTCTACGTTCTGCATTGTCAAGGATAAAGATTTGCCCCTTTTCCATCCCTTGTCAAGGATAAAGATTTGACCCCTTTTTCATCAAGATTTGACCCCTTTTTCATCTCCTTGTTATGTCAAACAATATTTCTCTTCCCTTTTTCGAAAAGCTTCTTCTCCACCCTCCAAGACGTGACACACGTGTTCGCGAATCCCTTGAGACTTAAGAACCGATCCAGCCTCAGAATTTGTAAACGAACACTCGATGCCGCCCGAGACGTATTCAAAGCGATATTCTGCATTCTCACCTTGCCCTTCGCCGTCCTGATTTGCGACAATCACCTGCTCGGCGTCAGCTCCAAGTACGAGATTTGGGTTATGTGTAACCATGATGATCTGGCGGTCAACCTTTCTTCTTCTGATGCAGTGGGCCAGGTGAGAATAGATTGTTCTGTTGTCGAGATTGTCCTCTGGTTGGTCAATCAGGACAGGGTATACCGAATTACTCAAATGTAGAAATATCTCAAGAAGGATTAGCCCCTGTTTGCCCGGCGACATTCGAAAGATATCCTCTCCGTTCTGTTTCACGGAAAAGCTGTGTGATAGATAATCACGCAGCAGTAGATCAACAGCATTTTGGAGTTTCTGTCCTGCGCGCAGCTGTAGTTCGACCTCGGGAGTTTCAATCAGTTTTCTCAGTGTAGAGGTTATTATCTTAACATGCTGTTCTTGGCTCCAGACGATGGAATTGTACCAAAAATGATCGCCGAGCCAAGAAACGGAATGACGCAAATCGAAGCATCCAAGAAAATCGGATTCAAACTTGTCCTTCTCAAACATTAAGTCAGCCGAGATAACGATATCATCGCCAACATGGGTATAGACAGGATCATTGAATAACTCAATGAGGCGCTCCTGTGTCGTAAAGCGATCAGAAACCAGCCTTTCCATTGCTTGAACGGAAGCCCAATATTTCTGTTCAATCTGCGTTTTCTCTTTCTCGTACCCATTAATTCCTTCCAAAAGTGAGCTAAGTTGTTTCGTTGATTCCTGATGTTCCCTTAGCTCTTTTTGGTTTGCAATTTTGTCCAGGAATGGCTTTAGGGCAGACTCAGAGGCCTCCACTGCTTTGGAGGCAGTCTTTGTATCACTAGACAGTCCGACAATCGTTTGCGAAGTATCCTCGGTGAAAACTTTATCAGCTGCCTTG
>MGQS01000130.1:12753-12994 GCA_001797905.1 Deltaproteobacteria bacterium RBG_16_54_11
GGTGAGAGTATCCTGAATTACCGCTGGTATCTCAGCAAATATAGTTTTCATGAATGCCTCAATACGTTGCGCTACTTTGAATCTGGCATTCGCGCTAATTAGGCTCTGCTGTATCTTCTTATATTGTTTTGTCTCCTCATCGCTGAAGCCAGAGGCATTTCGGAGCTCCTCAGATTTTTCGGCGATTCGTTTTAGTTCAGATTCAATTGAGCTTTTGTCGCCGCGTTCCTTGATCTTTGTA
>MGQS01000130.1:13109-17054 GCA_001797905.1 Deltaproteobacteria bacterium RBG_16_54_11
GGCGAAGGTAGCGGAGTAGAGACTCGGACAAAGAAGGTCGGTTTTCCTGCTCAACAAGACGGTGAATATACATTTGAGGTAGAAAAGTAACTCGGTGGCGGACTTCATTCGCTGATAACTTATCAACATCTCCGTTACTCCACGTGACTTCGAAGTCTAGAGCACCCAAATCATAAAGATTTGTTTTTGCTATTTCCGTTGCCGCCTCAGCTTGCTTAGCATCAATGGCGCGAGCGATGCAAGATAGCAGTATCGATTTACCGGTTGACTTTCCGCCAATGATAGTAACTAAATTTTGATTTAATAAAATTGGATAGCTTTGAAATTTGCCAGACGAGTCAAGAAATCTCACTTGATCAATTGTGAGAAAAGGCGGCTTCTGTTCTGGCTTATGCTCCTGGAAGCAAGTACGGTCATTGGGTTCGAAGACTATCTGTCTTAGGCCTTCGAAGGTTGGATCTGCTTTTATCCAAGTGTAACGTTCCCCCAATGCGCACCTTTCGGGTGCAGGTATTGCCGGGTCTAGACTTCTGCAATCCGAAGCCATTACATACGTAATATCCCTTGAGTAGAGCGAATTAGTGCCATTGACCACCGAGGCGATGAATCCAGTAGTGTATGCCGAAGGGGGCCTAGACAGTTGAGCTATCCTTACGAAAGGCTGTTTCCATAGGCGTGCGCGTAAGTCACTGCCTCTGTGATTTAGCGCCCCATTTTCTCTATCGGTGTGGGCGAATGCAATAAGGTATCTCAGACCAGAATCTTTCAGTATGTTATTAAGCCCTATAATATCTCGGTTGCTCGGAAGAACTTCTTTTCCTTTAAATCGAGAGGATCCTGGTGGAAACAACTGGGACATTACCTCGTCTATTGTATCTAATGAAGATACTTCGGAGAATATGACAAGAACGTGCGTTCCACCACAGTCATTTACGGTAACTTCAAACCCAGGCAGAACAGTCAAACCAAGAGGAATTGCGGCCTGCTGCACGTAAGGGATGAGAAGCTCGTCACGATTGCTACAGAAGTTGTGGTCTGTGATAGCTACAACTACAAGCCCAGCAGCAGTGGCGGTCTCTACATATTGTTCCGCGAATAGTTTTCTTTCCGATTCAGTTTGCAATGGAGGGCGGTTGATCCACTCCGTATCCAGAGGTGTGTGGGCGTGAAGATCCCACTTTCGCCATTCAGATCCGCGGTGATATGTGTAATCATTCATGCAGCATCCCTATTTGGCCTAACAGTGTTTATATGGTTCCTTATAATACTCCAAAGATTGATATATTTGCCATATAAGACACCTGTGAAACAAGAGCCGAATCGGGCATAAACCTTTTCTTGTCAGGTACTTACGTATAGGGGCGATCAAAACAAACTCATCTGTTCTTTGCCTTCGGCGGATTTCGCTGCCTCCCCTTCCTTGGGAAAGATGCTGATCCGGCCGTAGACGCCGTCGTAGCCCTGGGTGTCAGTGTCCATCTTTCATAGGGGGGTTGCCTCTTTCAAGACCTGTTCTCGTATAAGAGGATTGATCCCGTTCTCCGTAACGATCTCAACGCTATGCCCTAACATTTCCTCTAAGTCGGCAACAAGACCGCCGGGGAACCAGGGGCTCGTTTTTTCACTTGTCTTGACCAAGAGGTCGATATCGCTGTCTCCGCGTTCTTGTCCCCGCACCACTGAGCCAAAGACCCGGATGTCGAATGCCCCATGTTTGGCAGCTATCTTTTCTATGTCTGTCCGACGCTCACGAAGTAATTCTTTAATTGTCATTACGCGCTTCCTTTCGCTCTTACTATAAAGACCTGTTCGATCAGGTAAGCGGCCTCATCCAGGATATGCTGTAAGTACTCACGCGCCGAGTGCGACATCTGTTTGAGTTGCAGTTAAACAGCTTTTTGAATCAATTCTTTATCAAGGTCAAGTTCATACGAGAGAATCGTCTTAATGTCCATCCGTTTAGAGGCGTTAAGAATTTCTATGCCTACTATTCTATTTTCAGATGTTGTATCTACATTGACCCCTTCGTCAATCTCAACGACACCATCAGGTTTTTGATTCCCTAGTGTTATATATATGGCATCAACCTCATTGTCATAATGCACTCTCATTTTTTCCTTCCTTTCTTCAGTGGATAATTGGTAATTATTGTTGCCGTATCTTTTTCGATTGAAACAACAATTTTCAAAGGATACTTAAAGCCAACAACGTCTTTTATAATTTCATGTTCACCTTCATGCAAATTTAGGCTTGTTATAATATCTTCTATTATTGATTCGGCTATCCCGTAGAGTTTTGCCCGTCTTATAGCATGTCGTGAGAATTTTATTTTCACCAATACCGCCTTATCTATTATAACTGTTTCTTGTCTAACTTGTTCATAGAAAGTATTGCCTTAATCATCGAAACCGTTCCTGAATATCTTCGATTCCGTAAGGGCTCGGTTCTTCCGCTATTCCGCGCATCGCCGATTCGAGGGTAAACTGGTCCCACGTCGAATCTTCCTCTTCTTGCTTGCGGCGATTTGCGGATTTTTTCAAGTGTTCAATGAAGTCGAGCACCTCGTTCTGCTCTGGTTCGGGCATAGCCTTAAGATACTCAAGTATTTTTTTCGCTGTGTTCATCTATAATCCTTTCATCAATTTACTTGAACAAGTCGGCGTGCGTTCCCGTCCGCTCGAAGATCACGCTGCTTTCTTCAATCTTGTAAATCGGTATCCAGTCGGATTCGATATGGCACTCGCGCCTCCCTTGCCACTCCCCCAGGAGTTTATGATCCCGGTGGATAGGATCGATCGGCTCTTCGCCTGCCAGGGAGCGAATGATGATCTTAAGCTTCTCCATATTCTTCCCCCGCTTCCCCATACGTTTGACGTCTCTCTCGAACTGCCGTGTATAGACAGGGGTCAGCATCAGATGCGTAGTTTTTTAAACATGTCATCGGCGTTCTTGCATACTATCAAATTACGGCCTGCATCGGTGTCCGCGAACGTTTGCTGGGTCTGCTTCGTAGGGACGACTACCTCAAAGGGAAGTCCTTGGTGGAGCTCAACTTGCCGATAAAAGAGGGTAATGGCCTGCGTCGGGTTCAGGCCCAGATCGCGCAAGACCTGTTCCGCTTTCTCCTTCAGATCAGGCTTTATCCGCGCCCTTACTGTTGCTGTTTTAGTCATCGTGCACCTCCCATGACATTTAATGTAGCACATATGGGGCACATTGGCAAGCGCAATCCCTTCAAAACAGCTTCATCTGGGTGTCGCTAGCGACAGGTTTCTCGGCTTCCCCCTCCTTGGGGAAGATGCTGATCCGGCCGTAGACGCCGTCGTAGCCGGGCACGATCTTGAGCTTGCCCTGGCGCACGAGCATGATCCCCTCGTAGACCCGGGGAGTAGCTATCTTTTTAATTTCTTCGGATGGCAGGTCAATCAAGATGGCGAATTCCGATCCCCCTTGCTCCACCATCCGCATGTACTCCTGCTGCACCCCCTTGGTGTTCGGCCCCTGTTCCAGGGCCTCGGCGATAATCTCCTCCAGGGGGATGAGGTGGATAGTGGGAATGGCCTTTTTGGGGACAAAGCCCACCGGCCTGTCGGCCAGCTCCTCGACCCGGTGCATCACCCCCACGGTGAGCTGCCTGTTGCAGACCGGGCAGATATTCTTATGCTGCTTGCTCTCTTCGGGTGTATAGAGGACGTTGCACATACGGTGGCCGTCGTAGTGGTACTTGCCTTCTTCGGGGAAGAACTCCACGGTAAAGAGCAGACCTGTAGGGTCCTTTTCTTTGATCACGCGCGCTATCTCCTTATATTCCAGGGCACAGGCAAAGGCATTGGCCTCCCTGCCGAGCTTGCCGGGAGAGTGGGCGTCGGAGTTGGAGATCAGGGTGATACGGTCGAGGGCGCTCAGCCGCCAGTTCATCTCCGGGTCCGAGGAGAGGCCGGTCTC
>MGQS01000130.1:17250-17408 GCA_001797905.1 Deltaproteobacteria bacterium RBG_16_54_11
TGCCCAAAGCCGTGTTTATCTTTTCAGCCGTCTCAATATTAGGGGCAAAGATCAGGGTGTGGGTGCGGCGGTTGGTCTGCTTGCCCTGGGCGAAGATGTTGCTCACCTCGGTGACGAGGATAAAGAGCGTCTCCTGCTCCCCTTCTTTAAGACGATAG
>MGQS01000130.1:17765-17865 GCA_001797905.1 Deltaproteobacteria bacterium RBG_16_54_11
GTTGCTCTTCGGGGCCGTGGCTAAATGGACCACGGCCTGGGCCAGGGCCAGCTCCCCCTCGGGCCGGCCGATGAAGTGAAAGGCCTGCATGGCCGCCACC
>MGQS01000130.1:18120-18235 GCA_001797905.1 Deltaproteobacteria bacterium RBG_16_54_11
CTTTGCCCGTCCTTTGCCGGCACGGTCGTCATGACGGCCAGCTCCAGGGCGTTGAGCGCTGCCCGGGCATCGCCGTCGGCCAGGGTTGCCAGGAGCTTTAAGACCGGGGTATCTA
>MGQS01000131.1:0-3657 GCA_001797905.1 Deltaproteobacteria bacterium RBG_16_54_11
AGTATGCCGAGATTGCCCGCTTTTGCAGCATTGCCACCGGCCCTGAAAAGAAATGCGCTCAGGCCCTGGTGGCCAAGATCCGCGCGCTGGCAAAGGAGATCGGCCAGCCGCTTTCCGTCAAGGCGTGCGGCATAGACAAGGCGAAGTATGACGAATCGATTCCCGGGCTGATAGAGAGGGCGTTGAATGAGGTCATGACGATTACCGTCACCCGCGTTCCCGGCGAGGAAGACCTGGACAAGATCTTCCGCTATGCGTATGAGGGCAAGAGCATCGACTTTTAGACAATCCATTGGCTCAACCGCCGGAGGTGGCCCTTTGGCCAGAGGTGACCCTTTGGTCAGAGGTGACCCTTTGGTCAGAGCCACCTCAGGCATGACGGAGCGCCATCCACTGACCAAACCGGAGGTGACCCTTTGGTCAGGGTCGCCTCCGGGAACTATAAAAAATCCCCCTGAATCCCCCTTTGCCAAAGGGGGAAGAACGCCTCTGGCTGAAGAGCCACCTTCGGCCTTTAGTAAATGGTTCGGCATGCTCACCATCCTGAGCTCGTCGAAGGAGGGAGGTGGGGAGGGATTTGGGCGGTTTATTTTCTAAGCACTAGCCGAAGGAGAAGATCATGAACGGATACTGGGGCAAGCTCCTCGTAGCCGATCTCAGCAAGGGCACGCTTACCGATGAGCCCTTGCATGAAAGATATGCTCGCGCATTCCTCGGCAGCACCGGTCTGGCCGCGCGCTACCTGTTCGACATGGTCGATGATAACACCGACCCGCTGGGACCGGATAACCCCCTTATCCTCATGCCCGGTCTCCTCAACGGCACCAGCGGGCCCAGCGTCAGCCGCTGGGGAGGCGCCACTAAATCTCCGCTCACCGGACATTACGGGGATGCCAATGCCGGCGCCTGGTTCGGCGCGGAGTTTAAGAACGCCGGTTACGATGGCATCATCCTCAAAGGCCAGTCAGCCAAACCCGTATACATTTACATCAAGGACGGCGTTGCGGAGTTAAAAGACGCCGGCAGCCTGTGGGGCAAGGATACCTATAAGACCCAGGAGGAAATCAAAAAGGCATGCAAAGATAAGCGCACACAGATTGCGTGTATCGGCCCCGCCTCGGAGAACCTGGTGCTCTACGGCTGCATCATGTCCGAGTGGGGTCACTCCCTGGGCCGGGCCGGGCTGGGATGTGTCATGGGCTCCAAGAAGGTCAAGGCCATCGCCGTGCGCGGCAAGCTGAAGCCGCCCATGCAGGACCCGGAGAAGTTCCGCGAGGCCGCACAACGGGCAATGACCGAGGTCAAGGAGGGTTTTCTCAGCCAGTGGATGCATGAAGGCGGCACCGCCTCATGGGTTGATTCTGCTATTTCCTATGGCGACGGCCCAACAAGATATTACACCGCCCCTACCATGCCGGAGGCGACGAATATCAGTGGCGTCACCATGGCGGAGAAATATGAGACAGGCCACACGGCCTGCTTCGGCTGTCCCATACGGTGCCGCAAGGTGCTCCGGATCAAAGAGGGAAAATATCAGTACGAGAGCATCGAGGGGCCTGAATATGAGACCGTCATTGCCCTGGGGGCGATGATGGGGCTCGCCCTTGATATGTCCACCATCGTCTACTTAAACGAGCTCTGTAACGCCTATGGGTTTGATACCATCAGCGGCGGCGCCAGCGCCGGCTATGCCTTCTATCTCTATGACTTAGGGGTGATCACCGACAAGGACACCGGCGGTCTGAAGCTCACCTGGGGGAATATCGAAGCTGCCATCGAGCTGATGCACCTGATCGGCAAGAACCAGGGCTTCGGCGCCGTGCTGGCAGGCGGGACCAGACGGATGGCTCAGAGATATGGCCGCCCAGTCGGCGAGGCCGTCCAGACCAAGGGCCTCGAGATCCCGATGCACGATCCACGGGCGTACCACTCCATGGGGCTCGTCTATGCAACCGCTCCGCGCGGTGCCGATCATAATAAAAGCGACGGGTACCAGGTAGACGGCGGCGCGGGCCATCCAGACCTCGGCCTCAATGCAGCAGACCGCTGGGGAGACGATAGGGCCGCGATGGTTGAGAAAAGCCAGAACTTCCGGGCTCTGTCCGATTCGTTGGGCATCTGTCATTTTGCCATCATACCATTCGCCTTGATAGTAGATATGATCAACGCCTCCACAGGCTGGGATACGGACATGGACCAGCTCTTGAAGGCAGGGGAACGCATCTTCCAGCTGCAGCGGGCCCTGTCCTGCAAGCTCGGCATCACTGCCAAGGATGATGTAATGCCCGAGCTTGCCATGAGGCCGATCCCCGAGGGCGGGACCGAGGGCCATGTGCCCAACATGGAGAAGATGCTTCCGGAGTACTATGCCCTCAGAGCGTGGGACAGCGTTACCGGCAAGCCGTCAAAGAAACGGTTAGAAGGCCTGGGCATGCCGGAGATCGCTGCATCAATCAACGCGAAGTAGTTTTAAAGACGGATGTAAAAATTCATAGTGGGTTGCATTGATCGTGGCGAAGATAAAAATCAACTTTATAGGACCGTGGAGTCTGTTCCTGGGTGTGCGAACAATAACGGCAGAGGTAAATAGTATTGATGAAGCCAAGGCATATGTTGAGACCCAGTACGGGCCCGTCTATCAGGAAAAGCTCAGATCCAGGGGTGCCCATAAGAAGCACTCCATATGGGACAGCAGTAATATCCTGCTTAACGGCAGGAACATAAAGCAGTTGGATGAGCCGGCGCTTAAGGATGGCGATAACCTTGATCTGCTGCTCATAGTTGCAGGTGGTTGAAAAGGCTGCCCAGATGTGATGGCAGTTTAAGAGAGAAATTCATCCAGCTCACTATAAAGATTGCGTTTTTGGACAAATTCTATTATTGCAAAGGGAATGTGGCTTTGATCTCGGGAACAATTACCGGAGGGAAGGTACGGCATGGCCACTGACCTTGGAAAGGAGGGTGCATACGTCAGCGGAGAAAAGGTAAGGTAGACAACAGCCAATAAAAAAAGGAGGATTAAAAGCCATGAAAACAAGGTACAGCATCGCAATAATGGTAATGATCACGGCCATGGTCTTTGGCATGGCCCTGGCGCCGAAACCAGCGCAAGCGGCGGAACCCATCATCATCATCAAGGTGGGCATACCAACGCCGCTGAGCGGTCCGGCAGGACCCTGGGGTCAGATCGGGATTGCCCCCAGTGATGTATGGTTAGAGATGTTCAACAAGGAAGGCTTCAAGGTAGGGGACAAGACCTATAAGTTTCAATTGGTCCGCGTTGACGACAAGAATACACCTGAAGGCGGCACCGCCGCGGCCAAGAAACTTATTTACGAGGACAAGGTCAAGTTTATCATCTCGCACTGGAGCTGGAACTTCCCCTCCGTATCCGCCGTGGCCAACCAGGCTAAAATCATTTATTTGTGCAGGACCGGCAACGAGGCAGTACCGGGTGGTGTCTATGACCCCAAAAAACAGCCTTACACGGTCTTTGCCAATCCCTCACACGAACAATTTATCGCGGATATCCGCGCCATTGCCGAGGCATTCCCCAAGTACAAAAGGATAGGCATTAACGACTCAACCCTGGGCAAAGGGATCGGCTGGGACTATGTGGATCGGGAGCTTGATCAAGCGGGAATCAGGTATCATCAT
>MGQS01000131.1:3729-11575 GCA_001797905.1 Deltaproteobacteria bacterium RBG_16_54_11
ATGGCCGCCATGCTGATCACCAAACAGCGCTGGGAGATGGGTTTCAAGACCTGGCGGACCGGTACCTCCGGCGGAATCCTCAATCCCATGATGTATATCAGTGTCAGCGGCATGGACGCCTCTCAGGGCTTCATGGGTCAGTATTTTGCCAACTGGGATTTCAAGAAGACCAAGGTGAATCCCAAATATATCAAACGGTGCCGGGAAGTGATGAAAATCGTGTCCAAGCAGCAGGGCAGGCCATTTACTTACACCGCCTGGATAGGCTGGTTTCCCCATCACATAGAGATCCTGGCTCAAGCCATGCAGAGGGCCGGCACGGTGGACGACCCCGATGCCATTATGAAGGCCATCCGCGGCGGCACCTTTGACACGACCATTGGAAAATTCACATTTTCCGGTGCTAAGACTTACGGATCACCGATCGTCTTTGGAACGCCTGGCTGTATGTCTCAGATCAAAGGTACCAAAGAAGTATATCTGAGTGAACATCCATTGACATATTTCCCATAATCACAGAGGAATACGTGTAAGAGGAGGAAAAGAAAGGTATGCCCCCTGTCGGAATATGGATTGACGGATTGATCCAGAGCTGCATCTATATGACCATGGCCTTTGGCATGGTGCTGGTATTCAGCATCCTCGGAATCTTGAACTGGGCCCACGGCCAGTTTTACATGCTCGGGGCTTTCGTAGTCTATTATGCCGTCACGGCAGCGGGCATACCTTTTCCCATAAGTATTCTGTTAACCGGCCTGCTGATTGCAGGGCTGGGTATCATGGTTAAAAAATTTGTTATCGATCGTGTTCAGGGCGTTTTATATGTAGGTGTGGCGACCATATCGCTCATCTTTTTCTTCGAGGGTGCCGCCAATATGATCTTCGGCATGGAAGATCGAGGATTGAGCATGGTGCTCTCCGGTGTCCTTGACCTGGGCTCGTTTAGTGTGAGCTATCAGAAGATGGCCGTGCTCGTTTTCACCCTGGTGGTCATGATCGCCATGTATATCGTGCTGAACCGCACCAAGGTAGGGCTGGCCATCAGGGCGGCAGCCCAGGAACCGACGGCCGCGAGCTTATACGGCATCAGTGTGGAGCGCCTTTCATTAATTGTCATGGGCATCGGTTGCGCGCTGGCGGCGATGGCCGGCAGTATCATGGCCCCGATCTACCCCATCAACCCTTTCATGGGGGGCATTCCCATGATCATGTCCCTGCTGGCCATTGTTATCGGAGGCATCGGCAGCCTCACCGGGGCCATCGTGGGCGGTCTCATCCTGGGGTTCCTGAACAGCGTCATAGCCTATTATCTGTCCTACTTTTCCGAGGTCGTGCTTTTTCTGCTTGTCATCGTTATCCTGCTGGTCAGACCGCAGGGGCTATTCGGAGCTGCCCTAAAATAATGCGATTCATTGACTATAAAAATGTAGTACCCAAGACCGTAATTGGTCTGCTGGTTTTCCTGATCCTTTTAATCCCGGTTTTCACCACTAATGTGGCCACCTTGTCTATGCTTATCCTCAGCGGCATTTGGACCGTTGCCGTCATGGGCTTTACCCTGGTCTTGAGAACCGGACAGTTCAGCCTGGGGCAGTCTGCCTTTCTGGCCATCGGCGGCTATACCTCGGCCATATTCACCGTCAAGCTGGGCTGGCCGTTCTGGCCCAGCTTTTTTCTGGCCGGAATGGCCTCGGGAATTGTATCCTTACTTGTAGGTATGGTAGTACTGAGGGTGGGAAACATCTATTTCTCCATTATTACCCTGGCCCTTGGTGAGATTGTCAGGATTATCGCCCAACAGTGGGAGCCGGTCACCCGCGGTACTCGAGGTCTGATACTCTCTCCGCCGCCGCCGATTATCCTGGGTGGTTTTAAAATCAATTTTGAAGCCAGTCCGGTCCCCTATTTTTACTTCACCCTTTGTCTGATCGCCGTAACAGCCTTGATTTTATGGCAGATCGGTCAGAGTCGTCTGGGGCGCGCCTTCGCCGGCGTAGCCCTCAATCCGGTGCTTGCCGAGCATCAGGGCATGCATCTTATGAAGTACAGGGTAATTGCGTTTACCGTGGCCGGGGTGTTCACCGGCCTGGCCGGTTCTCTTTACGCCCATTTCCTGACGGTCATAACTCCCTATGTATTCGGCTTATGGCAGTCCATACAGATTATGATCATGAGCATCGTCGGCGGCATAAGCTCGCTGGTAGGGGGACCGATTATCGGTACTATTTTACTGTATACATTGGGGGACTATCTGACCCGGGTGAAAACCTTCGGTATTCAACCCCTGTTATTCGGAGCCATAGTTGTGATGGTGCTGATCTTTCTGCCAAAAGGAACGGGGCTGGTCGACCTCTGGGGACGATTCTGGACCAAGGTGGTCTGGAGAGAAGAGGAATACGAACCTGATACACCGGATGACTAAAAAAGGAAAGTTATCAGATGTCTTACTTAGAGTTAAAAAATATAACCAAAGAGTTCGGAAAACTGGCTGCCCTCGAGGATGTTGATCTGCAGGTGGAAAAGGGTGAGATACTGGGCATAGTCGGCCCTAACGGCTCCGGCAAAACCACCTTGATCAATGTCATCAGCGGCTATTACCGCCCCACCGGGGGAGAGATATTTTTTAATGCCAAAAAGATATCCGGGCTGCGGCCCGACCAGATAGCGAAGAGGGGGATAATAAGGACCTTTCAGTCGAATGTGCTCTATGAGGGCACCACGGTCGTGGAAAGCATGCTCATAAGTTCGTACCAGCAATACCGGACAAAAAACTGGCAGTCTTTTTTTGAAACCAGGACCTGGAAAGATGAGAATGAAACGGTTGTGGGCAGGGTAATCGAACTAGTGAAGCTCCTCGACCTCTTGAACGATACCTTTTTACCGGCGGAAGGGCTCTCACACGGGTATCAAAGGATGCTCGGCATAGCCATGGCTATGATAGCCAACCCCAGCGTGCTCCTGCTCGATGAGCCGACCACCGGCATGAACCATGAAGAAGCCATGTTCGTGGTCGATAAGATCAAGAAGATAAACGAGCAGGGCGTTACGGTCATACTGATAGAGCACAATATGAAGGTGCTGCTGGATGTGGCTACCAGGGTGGTCGTCCTCAGCTTCGGCACCAAGATCGCCGACGGAAAGCCCGAGGAAGTGATGAATAAGCAGGAGGTCATTGAGGCCTACCTGGGCACGGAGACGATATAAGGCATGCTGAAACTTAAAAACATCTGGGTTAAGTATGGCAAAAAAGCAGCGGTCAGGAAGTTGTCCTTATCCGTCAAGAAAGGGGCATTTGTCACCATTCTGGGTGCAAACGGAGCGGGCAAGACAACCACACTGAATGCCATAAGCGGAATCGTTAAGGTAAAAAAAGGCCAGGGTGAGATCCTCTTTAAGGGGAAGAAGATAAGCGGCCTGAAACCCGGGCGGATAGCCGCCATGGGCATTATCCAGATCCCCGAAGGGAGAAAGATCTTCCCGCTTTTGACCGTCAGGGAAAACTTGCAGGTGGGAGCCTATCTGCAAAAAGACAAGAAGCAGGTGCAGCAGTCGCTGGAGAAGGCGCTGGCCCTTTTCCCCGACCTCAAGGACAAGCTCAAGGCCAAAGGCCGGGAGCTGAGCGGCGGACAGCAGCAGATGCTTGCCATCGCACGGGGTCTGATGGCGCAGCCGGAGGTGCTCCTGCTTGACGAACCTTCTTTGGGGTTGAGCCCTTTATTGCGCCTACATCTGGCTGAAAAGATTAAAGAGATCAACCGCGATGGAGTGACGGTGGTGCTGGTGGAACAGAATGCACGTCTCGGGCTCATGCTCGCATCCTACGGCTATGTCCTGGAAAACGGTGAGCTGGTCTTACAAGGCAAGACCTCCGATCTTATGCTCAACGAAGACGTAAAAAAGGCGTACCTCGGGGTCTAGAGGCGGAGAGCGCCAATCTTTAATCTCTGAACCCCATCATCTAAAATTTACAGAGGAGGGGCTGTAGCGTGGAAACAAAACCTTGGCATAGACATTATGATTACAATGTACCGACGACGGTGCGCGTGCCGCGCTTACCGATCCATGAACTTCTTGAAATACCCGCCAACGCCTTCCCGGACAAAGCGGCCCTGAACTTTTACGGCACGGAAATAACCTTCTGGGAACTGCGCAGCCTGTCCATACAGTTTGCCAATGCCCTGGGCGCCCTCGGGATGAAAAAGGGGGAGCGGGTGGGCATCCATTTGCCGAACTGCCCCCAATACTTGATTGCTTATTATGCGGTCTTATCGCTCGGAGCAATCGTCGTCAACCTCAATCCCATGTACACGGCTGAAGAGCTTAAGCTGATGGCCAACGTCACGGCCCTGACGACCCTCATCACCTTTGACACGGTGCTTCCTGCCATCCGGGCCTTATATAAAGAGGTAAAAATCCCGCTGGTGATCGTAACCCAGGTTACCGACTATATTAAAGGAGCGGATGTCAGCACGGCAGCCAGCCTGGAACTGGAAAAAGGCTGGCATCATTTTTCAGCCGTGATGGAGGGCTGTTCGAATACTAAGCGCCCCCGCATCCACGTAAACCCGGCGGAGCCGGCCCTGATTCAGTTCACCGGCGGTACAACGGGGATTCCCAAGGGAGCGGTGCTCACCCATGCAAACGTCGTAACCGCGACCCTTCAAAGCACCGTGTGGGGATCCACGGCCCACCTGACATCGTATGAACGGCGTAATGTCATAGCGATGCTGCCCTACTTCCACGTCTACGGGAATATCGTGGTGCTGAATTGGGCCGTGTTCAACTGTGCTACACAGATTCAAATGCCGCGCTTTGAGATCGAGGAGATGATGAACCTGTTGGCAAATTTCGCGGAAATTACCTTTTTCCCCACTGTTCCCACGCTCATTACTGCGCTGATCAATCATCCCAAAGCGGTGGAGCTGAACCTGGCAAAGAAGATCAAGTTGTTGAATTCGGGGGCTGCTCCTATTCCGCTGGAGATCATCGACCAGATTAGGGACATGGGGATCTTTTTCTCCGAAGGATATGGACTTTCCGAGTCCACCTCGCTGGGTATCTCCAACCCCATCATGGGGCTGAAGAAGGTCGGAAGCATCGGGATCCCTTTTCCGGACAATGATGTGCGGCTCGTAGACATCCAAGACGGCACAGAGGAAGTCCCCCAGGGCGAGCCCGGTGAGATCATCATGAAAGGCCCGCTCATCATGCAGGGCTATTGGAACAACCCGGAAGAAACCGCCGGACAGCTCAAGGACGGCTGGCTGTACACCGGTGACATCGCGGTGCGGGATGAAGACGGTTACATTTTCATCGTGGACCGCAAGAAGGATATGATCATCGCCGGAGGGTATAACATTTACCCCCGGGAGATTGATGAGGTTCTCTTCCAGCATTCCAAGGTGCAGGAAGCGGTGTGTGTGGGCATTGCCGACCGATATCGGGGAGAGACCGTGAAGGCCTACGTCGTGCTCAAACCCGGCGAAGAGGCTTCCGAGGAAGAGATCATCTCTTTCTGCCGGCAGAAACTGGCCGCCTACAAGGTACCCAAGCTCGTAGAATTTCGAGAATCACTTCCGAAATCGGCGATCGGAAAGATCCTGCGCAAGATCCTGAGGCAGGAGGAGACGGCAAAGAAAGGGAAAACGTCGTAGAACAGCATGACGCCGACTCGCTGGAGCGGATAACGAGCAAGGGCTGCCCAAAAAAAAATGCTTTCTGGACTACGATGCTACCTCTGAGGTAGACCTCCCCATCATTTTCTTCCGCAGCGAGTTCGGTTTCAAGGTGATGGGGGCATGTTTTAACCCTAGCTCGCCTGTCCCTCCCGGCACAACTGTCGAGGCGAGGACAGCGAGTATCGATATCACGAGCATCATCCTGTCACAGTACGGTCACTTAGACATCTACGGCGGCACCCACTCGCTTGAGGAGGTAAAACAGCCGGCGCTTGAATGGATGAATGGCAGGCTAAAATAAGCGTTTATACAAGAAAGGAAAATAGCAGAGAGGCAGGACCAGTCTTAGCCCTGCCTCTCCTTTTTGTGAATCCCGACGAGGCCGAAGATTGTGAAAAAATGGCCACTTACACCCTCTTCCCCTTTCTAGCCACCCTAGCAATCATTTGATATTAAATCGTTGTAAATTTGACATCTGAACACATTTCTGGCATCGTGTGAAACAATGCTAGTCTAAAAATGGAGGAGTGTGATGAAAAAGCTTCATGTTTTATGGATCATTTTATTGACTGCCTTGCTGGTGGCATTCATGAGTTTTCCGGCAGGAGCCCAGGGGGTCAAGCGGATCAAGATAGGCGTGATCGGACCGATGAAATATGTGCAGGGCCAGGGCCATTGGAACGGGGCGCTCATGGCCGCCGATGAGATCAACGCCAAAGGGGGCATCCAGGTTGGCGACCAAAGGATGAAGATCGAGCTTATCAAGGCGGATTCCAACGAATTCCTCAACATCACGGACGCCACCAATGCCATGGAGCGGCTCATATCGAGGGACAAGGTGAACTTCGTGGTGGGCGGGTTCCGGACCGAGGCGGTCTTTGCCATGCAGGACATCGCCTGCGAGCACAAGGTGATCTTTATCGGCTGCGGGGCTGCCCATAATGAGCTCTGTGCGCGGGTGGCCCAGAACTATGCATTTTACAAGTATTGGTTCCGGGAATCCCCATTTAATTCCTCTATGCTTGCTCGAACGTCCTTTATCCATTTGGGCTACGTTGCCGGCATCTTGAAAGAGCAGTTAAACATACCCAAGATAAAGGTGGCGGTGGTGGCGGAGAAGGCCATGTGGGCTGATGCCTTTACCAAGACGGCAGAGATGGTTATCACCCAGCTGGGGATGGAGCTGGTAGGCACCTGGAGGCCCTCTCCGGTGGCCACGGATGTCAGCGCCGAGCTCTCCGCCATCCAGCGCTCAGGGGCCCAAATCATCTTTACGATCTTTTCCTCCTCGGTAGGTATCCCCTTTGCCCGGCAGGCAGGGGAGCTCAAGATCCCGGCGGTGCAGGTGGGTATCAATGTGGAGGCCGCGAAGGATAGCTTCTGGCAGGCCACGAATGGCAAGGGCAATTATGTATTCACCTCGGCTACCTTTTGTCGGGGAGTGGAGAGCAATGAGAACACCAAGGCCTTTGTTGAGGGCTATATAAAGAGGTTCGGCGAGACGCCGGCCTACACCGCAGCTACCTATGGGGCTATTAAGTATGGGCTGGTGCCGTCTATTGAGAAGGTCGGGTCCCTGAATCCCGACCAAATCGTGGCCTTCTTAGAGGAGTATGAGCACAAGAACGCCGATGCCACGGTAAAATATATGAAGGATCCCGAGGGCAAGCCGCTCCATGACATCACCTGGGGTCCGGGATATGCCACCGGCATTGCCATTCAATGGCAGGACGGAAAGATGGTAGGGGTGTGGCCCTATAAGTGGAAGGTGACCCCGGATGCAGCTGAGCTCACGTACAAGGGGATCGTCCCCTACAAGATACCCCCCTGGGTCATCGAGAAGTATAAGAAATAAGTGGAGCCTCCACTGAAATAAAAAGGTAACAGGCTACTTTCAGAATAATAAAGTAGCCTGTCTTCTTTTCCCCCTCAGAACTTGTGTCTAACGGCGATTGTATTGCTCATCATTTCCCTGCCGTCAACCAGATATGTTACGTACAGCTTAATCGTGTAGGTACTCCGCGCATGGGCAGACCCTTCCACCTCGATAGTGGAATCGTCAATCTTCAATGGCGTCAGGCAGTTAGGCCCCTCAGACCGGGAGCTGGTGCCTCTTCAGGTTTTCCATCGCCAGGTCCAGGTGGTGCAGGCTGATTTAATGTTTCCAG
>MGQS01000131.1:11588-11853 GCA_001797905.1 Deltaproteobacteria bacterium RBG_16_54_11
TCCATGCCGGTAACCTACGATCGCCTTATACAGTTTACCATCTCCTGCCTTGTCTCCTGTCTCGATAATTTTCAGGTCAATAAGCCTCACTTCATCCGGTTTCAAAGGACCTTTTGGTATTGTCGCACATGCAAAAATAAAAAATACGAGCGGCAACAGGATTGAGACTTTTCTAATATATGCGTTAACTCTTTGAGTATGCATTTATTCTCGTGCACCTCCTTTCCTTTGACTTGATTTAGATGCCGCTGGGGTAGCGACATCT
>MGQS01000131.1:11888-28229 GCA_001797905.1 Deltaproteobacteria bacterium RBG_16_54_11
TATCATATTATTTTGACCAATAAAACAACAAAAATCATGTACGATGATATGCTTGAAGCGAGCGCACCCTCCCCTTGCCGAGCCGGCAGTATGGAGCGTAGCTTGTCCTGTAAACACGAAGATAGGTAAGGGAGTTCTTTGCGTCAAGGTCGAAAAAAATTATCCCTCTCGTGCCTCGAATCTTCTCCCCATTGCTCAGAAAATAAACTTTCAAATCCCCCAAACCCCCCTGGCCAAAGGGCCACCTCCGGTTTTTTCAAGGGGGGCAAAGGGGGGATTTATTATTTTCCCCATCACGCCACGACGTGACGGGATTCCCGCCGGAGGAGTTCTTCCCCCTTTAGCAAAGGGGGATCAAGGGGGATTTTCCTCGCCAAGGCGGGATTCCTGAAGGTGGCTCTGACCAAAGGGTCACCTCCGGCGGTTTAGCCAGTGGATGATGTATCCGCCATGACCGATTGCCTTGACTAGAGCAAACAATGCGGATTATAGTACACAAGGAAAAAGGAAACTTCTACACCATGCGCAAGGAGGCTTGAGGGTGGACAGAAAAGAGAGGCTTGAGGAGGAATTTGAGGTGGGTGAAGAGGATGAGGCCATCCATGAGTACGAGGCGCTCACGGACGGTTATCTCCACATTACTGCCTCGCTCATCGCTGATGAAATCGCCAGCCTGGCCAAGGCACGCCAAGGGGTCGCTGTCGATTTAGGGGCTGGGCCGGGGAGCCTGGTCAGGGAGTTGTCCCTCCGTTTTCCTCAGCTGCTGGTCATAGGATTGGACATCTCCCTTTCCATGACTAAACTGGCAAGAGAGCGGGCCAAGGTCGAAGGTATGAAAAATGTGGCGTTTGTGGTGGCCGATGTGCATCACCTCCCTTTTCAGGCTCAGTCCCTGGAAGTGATCGTCAGCCATGGGGCAATGCACCACTGGCGCAGGCTCGATTGCGCGTTGGAACAGGTGAAACAATCCCTCGCGGAAAAGGGGTTCGTCTACCTGAGCGATCTGAAACGTGATACCCCTGATGCATTGGTCCGGCACATAGCATCCCTCTTAAATCAGAAACAGGCACGGGCCTTCTTAAACTCGATACAGGCGGCCTATACCGTTGAGGAGCTCGCGGCATTGGTTGCTGCGGTTGGCCTGGACCATATGCGGGTGGAGCCGGAGGCATTCTCCCGCCGGACTATTGCCAAAAACATCCGGAAATTGAAGGAGTCACCCATGAGGGGGATGCGCCAGGCCGCCATCAACCTCCGGCTGGTCCGCGGAGCTGGCACGGTATAAGGGGCTGGGACTATCAGACGTACGGAACAAAAAGAGAGCCTCCTTTCCCCTCCCCTCAAGGCCGGCATCAGGGAGGAGATCTGGGCAATGATGTCAGCCGACTCACACGGGTCAATCCCCACCTTTCCAGGACAAAACAAGGCAGCTGAGCGACTGAGGAGCTTCACGATCTACCAAAGGGCCAAAACCATCATGGTCCCCCCTGATCAGGCCCAGCTGCAGGTCAGGGTCAACGCCCTGATGGACGGCAAGAGGCTCATCATGGCAACGCCGGGCTTGCGCGACGGCTTCTACCTCTTGCACAAGGCGGAGATTAAGGTCAGGGATTGGAAGCAGGCAGCCCGCAGCTCCGGCGTTCGGAGGTTCGGCAAGAGGCTCGGCACCGCTCGCGAAGAGATAGGGCATATAGATCTGTTGGCTACCGGCGCCGTGGCTGTGGATCTCAAGGGGGGCAGGGTCGGCAAGGGGAGCGGTTACTTCGATCTGGAATACATGATCTTGCAGGAGATCGGCTCTGTAAACGAAGGGACCCCCATTATCGCTCTGGTGGATGACCTCCAGGTGCGTGAGGAGGTGCCTATGGAGGCGAAGGACGTGGCCGTAGACTTCATCTGCACCCCCACCAGGGTCATCCAGATAGAGAGGCGCCTTGAGCGTCCCTCCAAGATCCTCTGGGACCTGCTGGCAGAGAAAACAATCAGAGGGATGCGCCCGCTCAAGGAGCTCAGGAAAAGCAATGAAAGGAAGGATTAAGCCGCACGGGCTCATAGGGGTTGCCCTCTTCTGTCTGGCCGTTGTCATGCTGGGCCGGGGTCGAGAGCCATTTACCACCTATTTTTACTCCTTTGCCTGGTGGTCCTATATCCTGGCAGTTGATGCCCTGGTCTACTGGATGCAAGGGGAATCCCTCATCGTCGGCAGGACCCGCACCTTCCTGCGCATGATCCCGTTGTCCATCTTCATCTGGTGCATATTCGAGGCTTTCAATTTTCGCCTGGCAAACTGGCACTACATCAATCTTCCCCCTGAGGTCTGGCTGAGGTGGATCGGCTACGCCGTCGCCTATGGAACGGTCCTACCGGGGCTATGCGAGACCATGCACCTCTTACAGGCAATCAGGCCCTTCAGGACCGTATCATGGGGCAAGCTGCACCCCTCCCCTCTCTTCCTTCGGACCTCACCCGCCATAGGGGGATTTGTTCTGCTTGCTGTCCTTCTCTTCCCCCGGGTCTGCTTCCCTCTGGTCTGGATAGGCTTTGCCCTGCTCATCGAACCCATCCTTTACCTTCGGGGGGGCGACTCCCTGCTGCGCGATATCGAGAAGGGCGCGCTCAGCAGGCTCCTGACCCTGCTGACAGCGGGGTTGGTCTGCGGCCTTCTCTGGGAGCTGTGGAACTTTTGGGCCCAGGCAAAGTGGATCTACACGGTACCTTTTTTCGAAGAGGTAAAACTATTCGAGATGCCGCTGCTGGGATTTCTCGGGTTTCCCCCCTTCGCCGTGAGCGCATACGCCATGTACCGCGCTCTCCTGCCGGCGATGCAGCGAGGAGGTAGCGGGCGGAGAGGCATCTGGTGGTTTTTGATTGTCCTTTTTTGTCTCCTCTGCTTCGCCGGCATCGATCGCTATACGGCAGTCTCTTTCATCCCCTTGATCAGGGATTTGCCGGGGGTGCAGGAGGAATGGAAGGATCGCATCCAGAAGGCGGGGATGGAGAAGGTTCAGGATTTACTCCGCCTGGAGGTGTCGGGTCTGGTTGACCTCGGTATTCCTTTGCCCGAGGCGGAGGAAGTCATTCAAAAAGCCGAAATGATTGCCCTGAAAGGGATGGGCCTGGAAAACTATTGCCTGCTCCGAGAGGCGGGGGTGAAGGATCTCGCCGAGCTCGCTCACCAAGATCCTCAAGATCTCTATCGAACGATACAGGGAAAGGCCCGCCTTCTGCGCACACGCCATCGAACCCCCTTCCCTGCCCTGGTAAGACTTTGGGTGAGGGAGGCGAAAAAAAGGGTAGAATAGGTTGTGCGGAAAGACCGCGCAGGAGCTCCGATATCTCTGCTTCACACGGTGATGATGCGGGAAGATTCCTCATCCTTTTCCTTGCCGCCGCGCTCTCTTTCCAGGAGCGCATAGAGAGATTTGAGCAGAAGGTTCCAGACAAAGGGGTTGGGCTCGATGGCGCTGAAGGGGGTCTTGAGATCGACGGCAGCGCTCACCGCCATGCCGGCCTCTCTTTTTTTCCCCATCTTCCACAAGATGTAGGCCATCTCCTCCAGGCGTCTCTTCCACAGAAGCCTCTGCGCCTCGGGGAAAAGCTCATGAAGGGCCTCTTTGTAGAGAGAGTTAAGCCGCGCATCCTTTTGTTGAGGGGTAAGGACAATGTGGCTCGCCTCAGCCTCCTTGATGGCCTCGGCATACTTCCGCACTGCCTCGGGGTTCAGGAACCACGAGGAGAAGGGTGCGATCCGATGCAGCGCTGCCGACTCCTTGAGGAGCCTTGAGTTATCCTTTGCCGCCTCCTCTTGGATATGCCGGTAGATCAGGGGAACCGGGCCATCCCACCTCACGTCGTTTAACCCCTTCTCGGCATCCTCATATCTCAAAGGGAGGGGCTTGCCATGACTTTTTGAAAACTCGGCAGCCTCTGTGAGCACCTGCGCGCAGTACCCTCCCGGCGCCTCCACCACCGGGAACTCGACAGAGACGAGGGATTCCTCAACAAACTCTTTCAGGCCCTTTTTAGTCATGTCGTAGATCTCAAGGCGCTGAATCCCGTCCAGGTCGCTCACGATGCTGAAATAGACCCGCGCCCCTCCGTGAGCACGGGGGCGCGCAATGATGACGACCCTGCTGCCCTGAGAGTCCATGGCCCCCACATACCCCTGGGGCGCTCCGGGTTGAGAGAGGCGTAATATTGGCTTCTCAGGGGAGGCCTTTTTCTCCCACTCTACCCCCCTTTGCCTGAGACGGTAGAGGGCCTTCTTGATGGCCTTGAGGACCCTCTTGTCCTGGAGCATTGCCGCCATCTCTTCGAGGAGCAGGGCGGTCTGGGAGGTGGAAAGTTTGGCCAGACCATCGATCACGGGAATAGCAAGAGATGCTTCTTGCTGCAAATAAGAGGAGATCCTTTGCAGGATCTCCTGGGGTTTAACATCGCCGGCTTGGGCAACCTCCACCTCGTGGAGGATTTCCCGGATTTTCTTTGTCACTGTCGCATCTGCTTCACTGTCCTTCCCCCTGGCGCTCATTCCCTGTCACTCCGTCATAGAAACCACCTTGTACCCAACCTCCTCGATCTCTTTGGCCAGTGAGTGGACGTCGCACTTGGTGAGCCGCAGATAATAGACCCGCTTGGTGCGGTCCTGGTGTGCGGACATGCCGACGCTGATGATCTCGCTCCCCTGATCCCTGATGATCCTGGAAACGTTTTCGAAGGCATGAGGCTTCCCCCCAAAAATCACATCGATGCGGGAGCTCTCCTGCAAGATCCCCATCACTTCGATGAAAGCGGCCATGATATCGGCAACCGTGATGACCCCTACCAATTTGCCCTTATCCACGACAGGGAGACCCCCGATGCCGTGACGATGGAGGAGCTCAGCCGCCTCCTCAAGGTTGGCATCCGGCGAGATGGTAATGGGATCCTTAAGCATGATATCCCCGATGGACACCTGCTCGATGAGAGAGGCCAGATAGGCCTCGCGTATATCCCTCTCAGTTACCCAGCCAAGCAACTCCCCCGCTTCGACGACCGGCAGATGACGGATGGAGTGCTTCTTCATGAGGTTGATGGCGTCGGAGACAGTAGCCTCTTTTCTCGTAGTCACCAACTTTTTGGCCATCCTCTTTTTGACCTTCATCTCTTCACTCCTTGAAAGAATGCTTGTTCAGGCTTCTTTGTTTATTATCATGTGCCCTATGAAAAAGCAAGTGAAACCCCTCATGCGGAGGCGCAGCATTCCTCTTGCAGAGATCGCCTAATCAGAGTATACCTATGACAAGGTAGTCTTCTTTCTAAACAGGCGGACCACGAACAGTCGTTCGATAGGTTCAAGGGGCGAGATGAGGGAATCATGCACAAGGGGGAGAACAACCATAGCGGGTTTATAAAAGGCCTTTACCTTCTTCTCTTCTTCGTATTTCTTTTCCCCGCAAATGCCTTGTTACAAGATAAAAAGGGGATAGAGGAGTTGATCCGAGACCTGGGGGCGGAGAAACCCCTCATCCGCAGGGATGCGGCCGCGGCATTGGGAAGGGCCAAGGATGCCAGGGGGATGGAGCCTTTGCTCAAGGCATTGCAGGATGAGGATGAAGGGGTGCGCAGGGAGGTGGCAAAGGCATTGGGCGAGATCGGGGATCCCGGAGCGGTAAGGCCCCTGGGGGCGATGCTGGAAGATACCGATGAATTTGTACGGGTGAATGCCCTGGAGGCCTTGGGGCGGATCAAGAGTGATGAGGCGGTGGATTCGATCATCGCCGGGCTGAAGAACGCCAACCCCCTGGTGAGGATGAGCGCAGCCGCATCCCTGGGGAGGATAGGGAATAAAAAGGCCATCCCCCCCCTGGAAGAGGTGGCCAAAAATGACGCCCTCTCCCACGTCCGCTTTGCAGCCGAGCAGGCGCTGGCACAGGTCAAGGGTGAGGCGATCGTGAAGGCGCCCGAAAGGGAGAGGACGCAGAGGGTCGTCACAGATGAGAAGGGGATACCGTCGCT
The DNA here is from genome assembly GCA_001797905.1 of Deltaproteobacteria bacterium RBG_16_54_11. GTDB lineage: Bacteria > Desulfobacterota > B13-G15 > B13-G15 > RBG-16-54-18 > RBG-16-54-11. The sequence goes on from MGQS01000131.1 coordinate 17,886, forward strand.
AGCCGAATTGGAACAGGCGGCTGAGAGGATAAAAGGCGAATACGGTCTCATCTTGGATTACAAGAAATACGACATCATGGATCTGCTGGACATCAAGGCGCGGATGCGGATGAGGCATCCGGGCGATACCATGGAGAGCTTGCTGGGAGACCTCTTGACGCAGGAGGACAAGGAGCGAAATAGACGCCTCTTTGAGCCGAAGCAGTAAACCGCAAGCAGGGCAGCGTATATAATACTCGCCCCGATTCCTCCCTCTTCTTCTTACGGACGGCAAACGAGGCTGTACATGAGCTGGGTTATACCGGCGGGCTCGAAGGCTGTCCGGCACCGAGAAGGGTGATCTGTTTTCCCCCTACCTCGGCAAACACCAACCAAAAGAATTATTGCCGCACCAAGATCGCCTTCTAGTCTAGAGAAGATTACATGTCTGAAAGGGTACAATCAGGGAGGATCCGCACCCGGCAATTTTTATTGTCGTCAAGGGATTGGTAATCATCATACGTTGGATTCTTGGAACAATACGTTGTCTGACAGGTCATGTCCCGATAAATAAGGAGTGTCTCTTCGGGTTTTAGTATAAGGAGGTGATCGTGCGCCCAGAAGGTGCAGGGGCCGCCATTGCGTGCATACCAAACATCGATAGTGGTCTGATTCCCGATATAGATACCCTTTGCACCGCAGGGGTCTTTATCTGCCGCAGACAAGAGCGGAAATACCAGCATAGTAATAACCATGCAGAGGGAAAGGATGCCCTGCAATAGTATTCTTTTAACGATGAATCGAGTTGATGGAGACATATCCGATCTTTTCACCTCCCGACGGAAATATCAGAAAAATACCCTTATCGGTTTTGAGAACAGTTGACTTATTGTATCGTAGCATGGAACGCAAAAAAAGAAAAAAGAAAGATTTTTTTTGGAATCTTCCGGCTTACCACTTGCCTTTACTTCGGCAGAGCGGATATAATGGCCAACGCTGTACAGGAGGAAGCTTGATCCAAAGGTTGAACGTATCTCAAGGAACGGCGCATAGGATGGGGATCCTCGCCCTCTCGTTCCTCCTGCTTGCCGTGAACCTCCCCTCGGCCGTTGCCGGCCCCGTTAGACCGTGGAATGGGGTACGCTTCCACTACCTGGCCTATAAGCTGGGCGCTACCGTCGTCAAGGCCTCGCTCTCCATAGAACGCGATGGCCCCTTTCACGTGGTGAAGGTTACCGTGGATTCCGTCGGTGTTACCCGTCCCGTCTTTCGGATGCACAACCGCTTCACCTCGTATATCAAAGAGGCTGGATTAGAGCCTTGGCGTTACATAAAAGAAGTGGATCAAAGGGGGATCTTTTCAAAGAAAAAGCGCTACACCGATATCCTCACCTTCGATCCTCGTAATGGCAAAGTAATTGTTGAACGGCTGAACCCCCCCGGCGTGCAAGAAATATCCGTCCCTCCCCAAACCTATGATCCGTTGGCCGTCTTCCTCAAATTTTTTCTAGGAGCAGAGGCGCAGGATGGCCATACGATAGTGATGAGGATATTTGATGGGATCAAGCTAAAAGAGGTAACTTTTTGCGCTGGCTGCGGCGAGATAACTACCTCCCCGTACGGTGTGGTGAAGGCCATATCATTGGAATCCAAGGTCCCCTTCAGCAGCTTGGGAGACAGAGAGGGGACCATAAAGATATGGTATACCGATGATGAGAGGAGGTTTCCCGTCGCCATGTCCCTGAAACTTCCCTCGGTGGGGAAGGTGGAGTTTGAGTTGGACAGGGTTGAGACATGGTAGGTTATTTACTATAGGTGCAGGGAGATGACGTTAGAACCCTCTTCGCCTGTTTTCTCCTGCGGTATATACATTCCGTTATAAAAAGGTAAAAAAAAGTCTTAAAGGCGCGTGAATGCAGCAGCGCCAGCAATAGTCGCGGTTGTCGCCTGCTATCAATAATTAACTATGGTCGCCCGGGATTAAAACAATTGCCCTTTTTCGTAGAGATACGTCCCTGAAGTTTGTATGAGGCAGATTATTTCAATTGTCAAGGCCTAACACACCCTCTTCACCGAAACAAAGGGAATTATCCACCGTCTGTTTTAGGGGTGCTGTATCGGCAGCCCTCTGGAATTGAAAGTCGGGATCGATGGGTCGGGAAAAATTGGTTAAGGGCGCCACTTGAAACCCAAGGCTGTTCGCCAGAGGCATGATGCTCCTGGCAAATGCCATGTCTACCGGCCCCACGTGGTGCGCTTGATCGCCGGACAAGGTACTGACGACGGTTTCGGTCAGGCATGCGAAGCTCGTGCCGCGAGGCGGACCCATCTTGAACCGGAGATTGATGTCGGCTATGGACATATAGCCCCCGTCGACGCGAAGCACATCAGGCCTCTGGTTGCAGACTTCTTGGCCCATGTTGTGGGGCTGGGCCATATCCACTACGATGGCGTTTTCCTTGAGGTCCTCCGGACCGACAATGTACCCATCGGACGTGGTCGACAAGATCACGATGTCCGCCTCCCGGATTGCGGAATTGTCCGCAGAGCAGCTGATCTGGCCCTGAAAGCAGCCAATCAATTCTCGGCTGACTGCCGCCAGCTTGTTGTGGTTATGGCCGGTAAGAATCATGGTATGCGGATTCAGCTCGGCTAGCAAGAGAGTCGCGGCCTTGCCCACAATGCCATAGGCACCGACCACTGCTATGGTAGCAGCGGTAATGTCGATACCTTTTAGCCGGCAACACTCAATAACGATAGGAACAGCGCTTGCTGACGATAAAGCATCGCCGTGAGTAATGTGGGCCTTGATGCCGGGATGCTTTACGACCGACAGCCCATTGCGGGTCATAGGCGCGGTATAGGCGCCCAAACCAATGTGTCCCGCGCCTAGTTTGTTCTGAGCAAATAGTATAGCCTCGATAATCCGTCGTTCCACCAAATGGCGATCCAACTCTTTCATCTGCTTGCCGCTCAAAAGAACGGCGACGATATACCCTTCTGCTTTTCCGCCGAAAACATCGAAATGGGAACAGATCGTGTAGCCCATCCTTCCGCTCAGGTGCTTGAGTATCCACTCCGATGGTTTTTTGGGAGTGATCTTCATACCCAGCTCTTCACCGATTCTGAGCACCTTGCCGACACGACGACCGAAATCGTCGATGATCCTCGGATGGATCATAAATGCAAACTTACGTGCCATTTCGTTCCTTCTTTCCTTATTTTTCAGTGTCCCCGTCTAAAGCCGAGCGCGAATTGTATTCTTTATAACAAGATTAAGATAATGTCAAGAATAAAGAGCTTATCCCTCCCCCTACACCCATCTGTTTGGATGCTTCTCTCTTAGTAATGACGCTGAGCACTGCAGAAATTGTGAAAATTTCCGCAATGATCTAGCGATGCTTTTTCAAAAATGACTTGACCAGGTTGAGAGAGGAAAACTGCTGTTGAGTCATTTCTGCAATAAAGCCCTCTTCGCCAAAGATTTCCTGCCTTATGTGCTCGCTACTCATGCCGTTGCTGTAAAGCTCTTCAATCCTGGCACCCAGCTCTTCGAGGTAGGTAATCAATCTATCCAGCTTTTCAGCAGGGTCCTTCACAACATGGGTGGGGGCCGGAAATATGATGCGTGGATTAAGTGCCCGCAATTTTTTGAGGTCTGCTATAACCTGCCACATGTCGTCATTGGGACGACAGACCACCGGCTTCGTGGTTACATAGAGATCACCCGTGAAGAGCCAGCCGTTCTTTCTCTCGAATAAGCAGATATGGTCAAGATCATGCCCCGGGGTCGGTATAACTTCAAATCGATGGCTCTCTGTATCAATATGATCGCCGATAGGTTTTACTTCACTGGGCACAGGGTAGCCCCATACCTCCTCCTGGTAAGGATACAGCTTGGCAGCCTTATTAATTTTGTCTATGGCGAGAGGATGAGCATATATATCGATTCCATAGGCATCCTGAAGGAATTTATTGGCAGATATATGGTCTTCATGAAAATGGGTATTCACCGCCACTTTTACTGCCTTGTCATGTAAGAACCGGACCAGTTCTTCTGCCGTATGAGCCGGTCCGGTGTCAACCAGCAGGCCGTCTACAAGATAAGCGCAGACCCAGGCTCCCGTCGGGAAATCGGGATAGCGGCTCATCCTGATTTGCAGGACTTCGCCATACGGTGTTGCAGAAATCATTCCGTCTTATTCCCTGCTAGAATAGTGCGAGAATTATAACTATTCCCCTTGGGGCCGGACCATGCCAGTCTCTTGAAAGTGTTCCCACAAGGTTCGGATTCCTCTTGTGCCTTTATTATCAAATAGTTATTTAGGCCCGGCTCCAGGGCCCATGGACTTTTTTACTCATGGCCGTTGTAATACCGGGAAGGTCCTTGGTATATGTCCCACCCGCACTCGTGAAAGAGCGCGCGGCAGGTCTCCACAGTCTCGCCCCTGCCTTCTTCGGTCCTTTCTTTTGTGTCTCGCGGGTTGGCGCCGGCTTCCGCCCAGAAGAGGTTGGCGCCGGCAAGGCCACCAAGCGTGCAGGGTTCATGTGTGCAGTTTCCGAGCACCGCTCTTGGCATGCCCAGTCGCGTGACGGCTACGATCTGCGCCATGCGCAGCTCGCTGATCGTCCCTCGCTTGGCAATCTCGGTGCCGGGAATGGGGATGCGCCTGGCCGCACCGCTGTACGACGGATTGAAGGAGGCCGTGAAAAGAATCATGTCGGCCAGTTCCTCGCTGGTATGTTCGGGACCGACTGGCTCAACACAGGTTCCCACCTTCAGCCCAACCTCCTGAAAATGGTGAATGCTCTCCTTTCTCTTCTCCGGGGAGAGGACCGAATCGATACCTTCGCGCAGTCGCAGGGCGTGGTAGACACCCGCATACCCAGCCTCCCTTATCTTTCGCGCGTTGGCAAGAGATTGATCACCGATATTGGCAATGAGTACCGTGGTCGGGTCTAGGTTCATACGAATCTCACAAGATATTTCGAGAAAGAGATCAAACGGATAGTGTGCCGTGGTCATGACGAATACTGCATTCGCGCCATCTTTCTCGAACTGCCGCGCGTAGGCGACGGCCTCTTCCGCTGTCAAACGAGTCTCCTCGGAGAAAACCCCGTTCTTTTGCGCGAAGGCGCAAAACACACAGTTGCCGGGGCAAGGTGCCAAGTTTAGTGCTAGTTGGGCATGCACTTCGGCTCTATTCCCGGTTAACTCCTTTGAGATTCGATTGCTTTCGGCCATTACGAGGTAAGACTCTGAAGCATCAGGTGCCATCGAGAGCAGATGTATCAACGCCTTCCGGGACAGTTGTTCGCCGTCCTGTGTTTTACGTATCAGATCCTGAATATCCATACAGTTTTTGCTCCTTCTGTGATCAGCGAATGCCCGGCACTTCCGCATACCGAGGTTCAAGATTTTATTATCGTCCCGACAATCGCACCTGCGGCAATTGTTTCGATCAAGCTGCCAAAGAACCAGCTCCAGGCGAGCGTCAAAGGAATCGGCATGTAGCTGTAGGAGCCGAACCCCATGGATATACCGGTGGCCAGGCCGAAGAGCGCCCCGAATTGAATGCCCGATGCCGGTGATTTCTTTCCGACCAGGAGCCCATAGATCAGCACGAAACAAGCGGCGAATACCAACGTGACGAAATACATCAGAGGCCTGTTCATTTGGTCCATCGGACGCCACAGGTTGGCTGTGGCCTCATAGGTGGACCGAAGAAGCAATCCGTGCAGGAAAAAATCCAGAATAGACCACGCGATAAACACCCCTACAACAGCCAAGATTGTTCTTTTTGTCATGAGCCTTACTCCTTTCTATTGGAGTCCAACAATGTTTATATGGTTCCTTATAATACCCCAAATATTGTTATATTTGCCATAGCAAAAAAGTGCCTGTCCAATGTCAGGCATCAGTGCAACGCGTCTGGTGCGCCGCCGGCTGATGCTCTTGTTCGACAAATGATTTTCAAATCTTGCTTTTTTATCTATACACCCGAAGAAGGTAGACACAGCTGTCGAAGATTCAGAGGTGCGGATCCATGTGTCCCGGTCCGCCGCATTCTGGCGTATAGCAGGTTACGTTTCTAAATAAACACTTCTTTTTGCATGCCGGACATACCTCCGGTGGGGCAGAAGCCGGTACGGTATAACCGCATTCATCGCATTTCCAAAATGTTTGCCCGCATTCAGGGCAGATATCATCCTGAAACTCTTCTGTTGACGTATATCCGCAATTCGCGCATATCTTTTCATCTGGTTTCGGCATGTTGGCCTCCTCTCATCAATTAATCTTCGACATACTCCATTCTAAGATCCCAATAGGCGCCATAATTCACCTTTTTTTTAATATCAAATAGTTACCTGGGTCCGACCCCAGAGTCTATGGGATCAAGAGTCTTGCCCCGCAGCTTACATATCAATAAAACAATGGGGGTCGCGGTCATGAAATACATCGAGACCGTGACCGTAGGTGACTGCCATGCAGCCACCGCATACCGGGCAAAGGGAGCACGCGCGGCACGCGCTGCTTCCAGCGCGGTAGCGACGAGCGATCGCAGAGTCGTAGATATCGGCGAGGCCCTGCTCGTGGATGCTGCCGATAAGAGAGGGGAATTTCCGGCAGGCATGCACCTCACCATCGGCGAGGAGAGTCATAAAGTTAAAGGCGGCCCCGCACCCAAACCCGGTACACCCGCCGAAAGTTCCTTTTCCCCGCTGCTGCAGGATGATGTTGATTAGATTGTCTTTCAGGCTGATGATGGGGTTATCACCGACAGCCTCCAGAAATTGTTTCAGAAAAACTGCATACCGATCGCTTGTGGGAAGCTGCAGGTTCGCCCCCTCTCCAACTTGCGAGAGGCGGTTAAAGGTAAAGGAATTAGTCAGCTCGCGGAGGATCTCTGCGAGCGGCAGGACCTGATCGATGTTGTCCTTCGTGAGCGTAAGCATCACCATAGAGTAGACGCCGAGGTCACGCAGGACCTTAAGGAACTCGATGGACCGTTGGAAGTGACCGGCCCCACGAATATCATCATTGTGTTCAGGGAGTCCCTCCAGGCTGATCTGAACATGGTCTAAGGGCTGAATGGCAAGCAATTCCTCTATCCGCTCCCGTGGTGTCGGATTTCCAAGAATGGATAGCAAAAATCCGCGCTCTGACGCGGCGCGATAGACCTCCGTAAAGTGTGGATACAAGAGCGGATTGCCCCCGGAGAAACTGATATACCCTCGCACGCATCTCTGCGCACAAAACTCCTGAAACTCATCAAGGATTCTCGGGGCCTGATCCAGTTGTAATGGTGATCGATCACTGCGATCATAACAGTGTTTACAGTGCAGATCACATGCCTGGGTGATGTGCCATTGAAGGATGAAGCTAGGGGATGACAGGAAAGACTCATCAACATCCTCTCCAACTGCAAATCTGGCGGAATCTCGCCGGATTCGTGAGGGAGGCGTAAGGAGAAGCCCCTTTACGACGGCCCGGCTTACCGCATTCCCTACCGCTGCAGGCAGCACCGTGCCCTTTGCAGCCACCTCTCGCATACTGATCCCCTCGGACACCATTTTGAGAACCAGGAGATCCTCATCGGATGCAGCGCGGACCCATACATCCCTGCTTTTCGGATCCAACCAGGCCAAAACCCATTCTTCGCCTGGTTCCGGTCTTACCACAGCCGTATCTCCCTGCTTATGTATGAGTGACGGGAGGTTTCTCCATGGAAGCTGGAGCACACGGATGGTGGGGTTCAGCATGAGTTGGTTCGCACTCGAGGGGAGGTCCTCTCCTGTCAGCATCACCTGATGGAGGGCCCACTCCAATCGGGCGAGCGCAGGGAGAAATGCGGTAGCACCGGAGTTCTCCACGTGCTGTTCGAGAAGATCTGGTACTATTTCAGGTTTTCGCTCTGCAGTACACGCCGTGACGATCCGATCCCACGTATCTATATCCAGGAGTAATCGACATACGGGGTAGATCGCCTCGATGCCCTGTGGAGGAGAGGATTTTTTGCGAGCCTTCTTCTTGTGATGCGAGGTCAAGAATAACCCCTCTGCCTTTCCGAATCTAACACAGGAGAGGGGGGCCAGGGGGGATCGCTCCGAGCCGGTTCAAGGGAACAGGTTCTGTCTCAGCGGTTTCTATTTTTTTATACTCAATTCGCTAATTATAGTGCAACCTGCACTATTATTTTGGACCCCCTCAGCCACTTGAGGGTTGCTCTGATTGTTGTTTCTGCTGTTCCTTATGGGTGCCACCGGCACCCGATTTGCCCTCTCAACTGCTCCCGGTTTTCTTTGGGCAACCGATGAGGGTAAGGCTTGCCCCTGCAACCAGGCTGGCGATACAGAGCCCTGACAGGAGCTTCTTAAGGTCCCGTGTATCCATTCCTACCTCCTTCTCAATGCTCGAAGCGCTCCCCGCTAACCCCCCTTATTGATCAGCGAAGACCAATACTTAGTATTAAGTTTTTCTATAGCAAACGCATGCTTTTATAAGAAAATCTTTACCCATCTCCATTGTTTTGTCAAGGTTTTATCTTGAGCAAAAACAAGGGGACGGTGTTTCCGGATGAACTTACCATTCCACGCCCCATCATCTAGTGCAAGATCCCGGGAGCATCGAACCTCGGCTACCTCAGCATATTTCAGTTTTATGCCACGCAACATTCCTTTCCCAAAGTCAACTCAGAAACAATGTCCCCAATGTCCCTCCCGATCATCCCCGGCTTTTACCTTCGGCGATGAGGGTCTTCCACATGTCGTTGGCCGCTTCGGCAAAGGACTGCGCATCGATGAGGGGTTGCGTGATTCTCTCCAATGTCTCGGAGGATATTTTCATGGATCGTACCAGTTCCCGCCCCGCCTGCGTTGTAGCAGCCAGTATGTCATCAAGTTTATCTTTGAAAAAAGGGCTTATCATTGCTTCGGCAGCCGGCCTGTAGATTTCGGCCAAAAGCCTTCGGCCGGGAGAGGCGAAAAGATACTTCACGTGCGCTGACAGCGCTCTGAAATGGCCCTCGTCCGGCATCCCGGAAACGGAGAGTATCACGGCTGCGGGGATCTTATGGCGCAAGGGGTGAAACATGCGTCCCTCGTGAATCTCAAAAAAAGGCTGAATCGACGGAAGCGTGCGCTCGATAAAAGCCTTGAGCGTCGCGGTCATGGCGTAGTTATACAGGGGCGTTGCATAGACAACGAGGTCAGATTCCAGCCACTTCGGGAACAGCTCGTTGGTCATGTCGTCCTTGTGAATGCACGTTCCGGGGGTCTTTGTCCAGCACGTGAAGCACCCTCTGCAATGCTTGATGGTTTTCTCACGCAGAGCCACCGTCTCGACCTCAGCGCCGGCATCACGCATACCTTTGCTAAGGCAATTCAACATCAGTTCAGTCTTACTCTGGTCGCTGCTCCGCGGGCTGGAATTGATCGCCAATACCTTCATGTAACATCTCCTTTATTATCTCTCTCATAACGGCTCGCTTGAAGCGGCTGTTATGGCTGTTTGCTATCGTTGCGATTAACTGCATCAATGACTTGGCCCGTTGACAGCACCTCTACTCCGATATTCTTCATTTCCCGCCTTCCTTGATCGTACAATCCGGATATTGCGTCATCTACCAAAACTACCCGGAAGTCTCGTTCGCTGGCCTCGTAGATTGAAGTGCGAGGACAATTTGGGAAGTTGCATCCGCTGAAGACGAGCGTCGAAATACCCTGTTCGCGAAGGTACTGCTCCAGGGGGGTCTTGTAAAATGCGCCCCAGCGCGGCTTGTAGATCACCACCTCACGTGAGTTGATGGTTTGGATGCCGCCGGAGAGTAGCAGATCCGCGTCGAGTTCAATCCCGGCATGCGGAAGTAATTCCGGCGAAAGTTGGCACCCCGAAGAACCAGCCGATACTAGAGCTATACCCTGCTCGACAAATTCTTTACGGCAGAGATCGACGTTTGAGCCATCGGCTTTGTATATCCGAACGATATGAATGATAGGTTTTTCTACGGTACGAAAAGCTTCCAGAAGGGTCCGCATGCGGAGAAGAATAGCCGAAGTCCCTGGAATCTCAAAGGGCTGCCCATCGAGTGTATCACACTGCGTATCAATGGTGATAAGCGCAGCGTTGGACCACTCTGGCTCTGTGTATCTGCTCATATCCCCTCTGTTTTAGTGGGCATAACGCTAAGGGTTAGGCGCGCTGTAAAGCGTCGCCTGCACCCTTTTGTTGGCCATCCGCTTTGAATCCTTCGTGGAAAGCGACAGTGCCCTGCGGAGTATGGCCGTCGAAAGACAGAGCGAAGAAAACCTCCTGTGGCACTCCCTCATGCACAAGTCCAGGCATGTTCTTAAACCCGAGTCTTC
>MGQS01000132.1:0-4472 GCA_001797905.1 Deltaproteobacteria bacterium RBG_16_54_11
CCCAGCAGGAATATCTTTGGGTTCTCCAGCAGGGGGCCGAAATCGGTCATGGCACCGATGCCCACAAAGATGAGGAGCGGGAATATCTCGGTCAAAACCCCCGCCTCGTAAATAATCCTCAGAAACCCCCCGTTATCCATGAGACCCGCCAGCGGTATGTTGACCAGGATAGCCCCGAATCCGATGGGGACAAGCAGCAAGGGTTCGAAGCCTTTTTTGATCCCCAGATAAAGGAGCACACAACCCACCACAATCATGATCGGATTAGACCAATGGAGATGGGTAAAGCCGGCAATGAGTCCTTGCAAGCCGCCGAGAATCGCCTCTAACATCGCGCTTTCCTCCTTATAGCACGTCTATTTTTCTTCTTTGTAAGGGAAAATCCTTTTTAAGATACCCATGAAGAGGCTCAAGATCCAGAGCGTCAGCACCGTGCCTCCCATGCCGACGACAACCATGGTAATGCCGAATGTCCAATTATCCATGTTCATCTCCCTCTACCTCCCGGTGATATATAGAACGAGCATGAATCGAATCGATTTCATCTTGAGAAACCTTATAGTAGCTGCATTTTAGCCAGCTGTTAGCTGGGCTGATCAAGTGTATAACTCTGCTTCACCAAAAAAGTCAATAAAAATGTGATCTTTCAGCCAGGCAAATGGAAAATATACTAATTTCAATTGCAATGCGTTATCTTCTCTTATCTTCTTCGTTTGAAATCCTCTTACCTGGCACAGGGAGGTGTAAAGGCGAGGCAATATAGTGGTGTTCATATCTTTCCTGATACGGGGCCGCAAAAACCCTTAAAATATTTGCAACCGATGTCTTCCGCCACGACTGCAATGAACAGCCCCCTGCAGAACTAGAGGTCACAAATGATCTAACTCCCTTTGATATTTCCTCAAAAAGATAATATATTCTATAAGAAGTCCCGAATAAGAAACGCGTATATGCGGAGAAAACAACTATATATACCGATCATAACCATTCTTGCCACAATCCTCACCCTGTTGGTCCTCCTGGGCATCTCCACAGTCAGAAACCTCCACCGGGATCGGGTGCGGATGGAGGACTCGCTTTTCAGGGAAGGCCTTATGGTGCTCAGGAGCCTCGAGGCGTCCTTCCGTTCCGGCATGGGGGGGATCAGGCAGAGGGGGAATAACATCCAGTGGCTCATATCGCAGGTTTCCGACCTTACCGATATCCGCTATGTCGCCCTCCTGGATGAAAAAGGTACCGTCATCGCCCACAGTGACGACGCCATGGTGGGCACTACCTATCCTGGCATGAATAGGCTCAGGAACCTCATCGAGCAAGGAGAACCGCAGTGGTGGTTTGCCGCGGATGGACCATTTATCGTTGCTAAGCGGTTCCAACCGCTACGCCCCTCCCCCATGGGGATGGGTGACATGCATGGTTCCATGCATTCAATGATGGGGGGGTGGAGTGCCACATACCCTGCTGTTCTGCCTGACAAGACCTACGCCGTTGTCGGTCTTGATACCACGCTATTCCAGCAGGCGCGAAAGGACGATATCCGTCACGCTCTCTTGATGGGTTTGATCCTCTTTGTTCTCGGATCCGCAGGCTTATACGTTATTGTACTTGTCCAGAACTACGCTATCGTAAACCGAACCCTGGATACCATGACCACCTATGCGACCAACGTGGTGGAGCATATGCCCGATGGGCTCATCTCCGTCGATGCGGATGGCGGGATCGTCACCGTTAACAATCGTGCGCGAGAAATATTCGGACTCAAGGCGGGAACGATCGCCGACGAGCGTAGGGAATTGAAGGAAAAGCTGAGCACGTTTGCAAAGCCGCTTTTTAAGTCCCTCCGCAAAGAGAGGACGATCCTGGAGCGAAAGGTCAAGTATGCCAGTGATGAAGGTGAATCGATACCCCTCTCTGTCAGCGCCGCCAAACTTATCTCCGACGCCGGGGAAGATCTGGGCACGGTCTTCATCCTGAGGGATCTCAGAGAGATCAAAGAGCTGCAGGAGAAGGTCAACAGGAGCGAGCGTCTGGCCGCCTTAGGAAGCCTGGCTGCAGGGGTTGCCCATGAGATCAGAAATCCCCTGAGCTCCATAAAGGGCTTTGCCCAGTTCTTCCTCAAAAAGAATCCACCAGGAAGCACGGATCACAAATATAGCGAGGTCATGATTCAGGAGGTGGAGAGACTCGACAGGGTGATCTCGAACCTGCTCGATTACGCAAAACCCAAGGAGCCTGTCAAGGAGAAGGCCTCGTTTGACGACATCATCCATCGAAGCATTGCATTGATCAAAGACGATGCCAAGTCTAAAAAGGTCGAGTTTGCCGTGGAGATAGAAGAGGGCATTCCCACCGTGCGGGTGGACAGGGATCAGGTAACGCAGGTACTGCTCAACATAGAATTGAACGGCTTGGATGCCATGCAACAAGGGGGAAGGCTCGCTATCCGTTGTTTTATGGGACAGGAGGGAAAATCCATCATCGTCGAGATCGAGGACATGGGTCATGGCATCCCTCCGAAGGAACTCCCCCGGATCTTCGATCCCTTCTACACCACCAAGAAAACAGGCACCGGGCTTGGGCTCGCCATCGCCCATAGGATTGTTGAGAACCATGGAGGGACGCTCTCAGTCAAGAGCACCAGCGGCTTGGGCACGACGTTTCGCATCGTATTGCCCCGCTCATCAAGGAGCTGACATGCCCCCAAAGACTATTCTCATCGCTGATGACGAAGAAGCCCATCGACTGATGCTCCGGGCCCACTTGGAACGGGAGGGTTTTGCAATCGTTGAGGCATCCAATGGGCAGGATGCCATAGAAAAAGTGAGCGAGCGCATCGTCGACCTTGTCCTCATGGATATTCGGATGCCAGCCATCGATGGGATGGAAGCCCTGGTGAGGATAAAAAAGTTAAACCCTGCCATGCCTATCATCATAATGACCGCCTATGGATCCATCGACTCGGCAGTAGAGGCATTGAAATCGGGGGCCGAGGACTACCTTACAAAGCCTCTTGATATGGATGAGCTCATCATTAAGGTAAAGAGGGCCATTCGCTACCATCAGCTAGAGGAAGAAAACATCCTGTATCGGGAGAGGCTTGGGATCAGGTTCGACTTTTCCAACATCATCGGGAAGAGCCCGAAGATGAGGGAACTCTTCGAGACACTCTCCATGGTCGCACCGACGGGGGCTACTGTGCTGCTGCTGGGAGAGAGCGGGACCGGCAAAGAGATCATAGCGAATGCCATTCATCAGAATAGCCCTCGGAGGGAGAAACCGTATGTCAAGGTCAACTGCGCGGCCCTTCCCGAGACACTCCTGGAGAGCGAGCTCTTCGGTCATGAAAAAGGGGCCTTTACCGGCGCGATAGACAAGAAGAAGGGAAGGTTCGAGCGGGCCGATGGCGGCACTATCTTTCTGGATGAGATAGGCGAGATGTCCCTCCCCACCCAGACGAAGATACTCAGGGTCCTTCAGGAGAGGGACTTTGAACCTGTCGGGGGAACAAAGACCATCAAGGTGGATGTGAGGATCATCGCCGCCACCAATAAGCATTTAGAGGAGGAGGTAAGCAAGGGAAGGTTCAGGGAAGATCTCTACTATCGGATCAACGTCGTCCCCATCATCATCCCCCCTCTGAGGGACAGAAGAGAAGATATCCCCCTTCTCGCGGAGCACTTTCTCCGAATATATAGTGAAAAAAATAGGAGAACGATCAAGGGATTTGAACAGGGGGTAATGCAAGCATTTATACAACACAGCTGGCCCGGCAATGTGCGGGAGATTGAAAACATCATGGAGCGGATGGTGATCATGTCCAAGGGGGATACCATTACGCTCGATGACCTCCCCCCAGCTCTTGCAGGACGGCAGCAGGAGGAGGAAAGTACGCCCTCCCCCACCTCTCTGAAAGATGTGGAGCGGGAGACCATCGTGAAGACCCTCCAACAGACAGGGGGCAATCGAACCAAGACAGCTGCCATCCTTGGCATATCGAGAAAGACCCTCCAAAATAAGATAAGAGAATATGGAATAGATATATAAAGTTACACTGCATAAAATTTTCTCATCTTTACCCCATCTCTGGTCCCTACTGCGAAAAAAATATACAGTAGTATCTCTTACCGCTTCTCACACCAGGATCATCTTCATACAAAATAACCTTTTAATCCAATAGCTTACAAATTTTTTGTATATGTGCCTCTCTCTGGCATGATCATTGCTCTTGTATAAGCATAAAGAACCTACAAAGGAGGGTTAAGTATGAAAAAGGTAGTTTTTGTCGGACTGGTTGTGGCACTCGCCATCGGCCTCGGTGGGCTTGCATTGGCCCAGTACGCGGGTCACGGCGGCTACGGGGGTCGCATGATGGGCCCCGGCTCTGGAGGCCACATGATGGGCTCAGGGTATGGCCCAGGCAATGGCCCCTGCTGGAATGGTGCTCAGGCTAGCCAGCTAAGCCCCGAACAAAC
>MGQS01000132.1:4525-4798 GCA_001797905.1 Deltaproteobacteria bacterium RBG_16_54_11
GTCCAAGAAGTGCCAGGATCTACAGGGTCTCTATGCGCAGTCCAATCCTGACCAAAAGGCCATCGACAAGCTGCAAAAGGAGACCTTCAATCTTGAACAACGTCTCAGGGAGAAGGATTTCGCCTTCAATCAAGAGGCGAACCGGATCGCCCCGCAACCTCAGGGCTCCTATTGTTATGGAAGGGGGATGCACAGCAGTGGTCCCGGTTGGGGTAGGGGCTGCTGCCGGTAAACTATGATGAGCTGGGGAAGGGGGATTTTTTACCCTCTTCC
>MGQS01000132.1:4817-13530 GCA_001797905.1 Deltaproteobacteria bacterium RBG_16_54_11
CACTATCCTGCCTTAGAGTTTTTCCCCACACAAGGTGGACATCGTGAGCGTTGTCTTCGCGGTGCGAATATTTCTTGCTGTTGAGCCTGCTTCGAAATACAATGAGCAAAGAGGGAGCAGCGACCTGCGAGGACTAAAGGGTAACAACCCAAAGTTGCCTCCCCGAGTTCCGGAGAACCTGAACTGAACGGGAAATAACGAAGCTTAACCACACTCTATTAAAATAGGGAGAAATTATGGGACTTGTAGTGGCAGAGAATATCACCAAGGTTTACAGTGTCGTGGCGACAAAGGTGAGCAAAGATTACCAATCGGGGGAGATTGCGATCAGGGCATTAAATGAGGTGAGTTTTGAAATCGAACCCGCTTCATTTGTCTCCTTTGTCGGCCCGTCGGGAAGCGGTAAGACGACCCTTCTCAATTTGATCGGGTGTCTTGATAAACCTACAAAAGGTAAACTGAAGGTAGCGGGCACCGATGTGTTGCACCTTGACCGCAAGCAGAGCGCTTCGTTCCGGGGCAACAACATCGGATTCATATTCCAGGATTTCAACCTCATTCCTGTCCTTACGGTCTATGAAAATATCGAATACCCCCTTCTCATGGTCCAGAATATTCCCGGAGGGGAAAGGAAAAAGCGAATTCTGACCATGTTGGACGCAGTCGGGATGATTGATCAGAAGGACAAATACCCTGACCAGATCTCCGGTGGCCAGAAGCAGAGGGTGGCTATTGCGAGAGCTTTGGTGACAAACCCGAAACTGGTCCTGGCCGACGAACCGACCGCAAATCTCGATCATAAAACGGCATTTCTGGTCCTTGAGTCGATGAAAAAGATGAGGAATGAATTCCAGACCACCTTCATCTTCTCCACCCATGACCAGAAGATCGTCGGTGAAGCGGAGATTATCTATAATTTGGAGGATGGAGAACTGGTGGGAAAACAGGTCAAAGGAGGCAAGACGAATGCGTAATCTATCGAAAATCGCCATCAGAAATCTTCTGAGATATAAGCGAAGGACCCTGCTTACGGCCTCTCTTGTGACGATCGGGGTTATTTTCGTTCTTCTTTTTATTTCCATAAGCGGCTCTTTCAAAAACATGATGGTCGGGCAAATGACCGATTCGATGTTGGGTCACCTGGAGGTTCACCGGAAGGGTTATTTGGCCTCCATCGATAACCTTCCCCTAAATCTCAACCTCAAACTGCAAGCTTATCAAAAGCTGGAAGGAATTCTCAAAAAGGAGCCTGAGGTAGAAGCCTTCTCCCCCCGCATAAAATTTGGGGGCATGTTCAGCACCTTTGTGGAAACGACCAACGTCAGACTCAATGGGGTTTATACTGACGCGGAATTTAAGACCGTCCCCTTATTAACATCGAGGATCATCAAAGGGGCCAAGACCCTCAACAAAGGCGAAATCCTCATCCCTGACCTCCTTGCGGCGGGGATGAAGGTTAATGTTGGCGACACCGTGGTCGTCATTGCTACGAACAAGGATGGCTCCATCAATGGAAAACAATTCAAAGTTGCAGGCGTTCTCGAAAGCATCACGGGGCCTGGCGGGAGAGATGGCTACATCCATTTTGAGGATGCCATGGCGGTCCTGAGAATGGAGGAGATGGAGGTGAGCGAGGTGGCCATCCGGTTGAAGGACTTCGGACAGCTCCATGCCTTCAGTGACAAACTGGAGAGACTTCTTTCAGGGGAGGTCAACAAGCAGGGCAAGCCCATCTACGAAGTGTCCACCTGGGAAAAACTTTCTCCTTTCTATAATGTCGCAAGAATGATCGATGCGATGGCCTTCTTTATCAAACTCATGTTGATCGCGGTGGTCCTGGTCAGCATCATGAATGTGATGATCATGGCGGTCTATGAGAGGATACGAGAGATCGGCACGATCGCGGCCATCGGCACGCGGCCGGGAAAAATTCTATCGATGTTTGTCCTGGAAGGATTATTTCTCGGAACCATGGGGGCGCTGGCGGGCGACCTGATAGGGGGGGTTATTATTCTCATCCTCAATCGGGTTGGCATTACCTTCGATTTTGGGAGGCAAACAGGCCTTGTCCTTTCGGCAACCATTGCACCTTTCGATGTGCTGATGATTTCGATCATTGTCATCTTCATCTCTGTGGTCGCCAGCCTACAGCCGGCCTTTAAGGCTTCACGAATGGAGCCTATTAAAGCACTAAGGCATGTATAAAAGAAGGTTGGAGGTTTGAGGTGGGAGGTTGGAGGCTAAATTGCCCTGTTACGAGCCTTGAAGCAAATATAAACGATAGAAAGAGAGGTTGGATATGAAGAAAATTCTGATTTGTTTGTTTGCCCTGCTCATTGCTGCTCCGGCCTATGCGGTCGATGGCACCCAGCTTTTGAAGCAGATCGATAGAAATCTCAACCCCGATTCCTATGAAATGTACAGGAAAATCATTAATGTCGAACCCAATGGCCGGAAGATGGAGTACACGCTCTTTTCGGTAAAAAAGGGCGTAGACAAAGTGGCCGCCCTCTTCCTTGCTCCGGCGAGTGAAAAGGGAAGGAGTACCCTGCGGCTGGGAGATAACATGTGGCTTTACATCCCCAACGTGGGGAAGCCGGTGCGGATCACCAGCCTTCAATCGGTCATCGGAGGCGTCTTCAACAACGCAGATATTCTAAGTCTGGATTATGCTGCTGAGTATAATGTCGAAAAGGTTGCAGAACCGGGGAACGAATATCTCCTTTATCTCAAGGCCAAGACGAAGACGGTTGCCTACGACAGGATCAAGCTATGGGCAGACAAGAATGCGAAGTTACCTACGAAGATCGAATGCCTGACGGAGGCAGGTATGCTCATAAAAACGCTCTACTTTAAGGAAGTCAAAGACTTCGGAGCCGGCATTGTCAGGCCCTCGGTCATGGAAACGGATAGTCCTCTTTATAAAGGCTATAAATCGATCATGATCTTTGCCAATATTAAGCAGAGAGACTTCAAAGACGAGGTCTTTACGCTGACATTTATGCCCAATATCGAGTCCTTAAGAAAATAGATCCATTGCAAATCTCCCGCCATCCTCCTTTACGTAAGGGGGAAATACTATCCCCTCCCTTTGGCAAAGGAAGGTTGGGAGGGATTTTTCAAGCGCTGTTTCAAACGACAAACTTGGCAGACGAAAGATCTGAATTATGACTCCAGATTCAGCCGAGGAGGAATCGTGAACAAACTTCGATCTGCCTTTGTGGCTTTGATCGTCTTTCTCCTCGCTTCCATTTCTTTTGCTGAAGAATACAAATTCGACCTCTCCGAAATCGAGAAGAAACCCTATCATATCGGGGGGTATGTCGAATTCAGGCCGGTTATTTTCTGGCTGGACAGAGACGCCGCTCTGTATAAACTCAGGTTTTTCAATCGGGATAAAGAAAATACCATTGGGGAGCTCAATGGAAAACTCCAGATCGAGGGGAGCTATGAAAAGGGAATTGCCCGTCTCTTCGTCAGGACCAATTTCGATTTGAAATACTCCTATCTCGGCTGGGATTACAGTGACCCAGAAAGAATGATCTATGAAGGATATATCTCCCTTAAACCCATCCCCTCCCTGACCTTCAAATTGGGCAAGCAGACCCTGCTCTGGGGCAAGGGGTATGCCTTTAACCCCGTAGCCTTTATCAGCCGGCCCAAAGATCCTGATGACCCCGAGCTTGCCCTGGAAGGATTCATCACAGCTTCGGCGGACTATATAAAGAGCTTTAACGGCCCTTTGAAAACGATCTCCATTACTCCGGTCATATTCCCGGTTTACGAACACATAAACGACGACTTCGGAAAGATCAAGCGGCTCAACTTTGCGGGGAGACTCTATTTTCTTCTTTATGATACGGACATTGATCTCATGTGGCTGACAGGGGGAAGCAAGACAAATCGCTTCGGGATGGATTTCTCAAGGAACATCACATCCAATTTTGAAATCCACGGGGAATTCGCCTATATCAATAATCAGACAAAGAAGGTGATCGATAGCCAGGGGAACATCTCTGAGTCAACGTTCGATGCACAGAGCTATCTGCTGGGAATCCGGTACCTTACGCCATGGGATACCACATTCATCCTGGAGTATTATCGAAACGGAACAGGGTTTACCCATCGTGAGATGAAAGACTACTTCACATTCATCGATAAGGGGTATGACCTCTTCCTCGTGACAGGGGATGATTCTCTCCTGAAGAAGGCAGCAGGCGTTACCGAAGGTAACTACGGGAGAAGCAACCCCATGAAAGACTATCTCTATCTGAGAGCCAGCCAAAAAGAACCCTTCAATATTCTTTATTTCACGCCTGCCATTACCGGTATTATAAACCTCAACGATGGGAGCCTTTCTCTTTCCCCTGAACTCTTATATACCGGGATTAAGAATCTGGAAGTAAGGTTGAAGGGGACCGGCCTATTCGGAGGGAGATACACCGAATACGGGGAAAAGCCCAATGATTACAGGTTGGAATTAAGGGTGCGTTACTATTTCTGATTTGAGTTATCCGATCTCCATTTTTTCTGAAAGCTTTCGCCAATCAATAGACAAAGAGATACCGAGTAAAGATTTGATGGCCAGGATTGCAGAGGGCAATGGGTGAACAAATGGGAACATCCTATATTCCCCCTGTCAAGAGAAAAGGGAAGTTACTATCAGGATAAGATCAGACGCCCCTTGGGTTTCGCCACCACCTCGGCGATGGTGCGCGCATCCTTCACCCCCACCTCCTGCAAGAAGCGCAGGATGCCCTCTGCATCCTCTTCCGCTACCGCGATGAGCAACCCGCCGGAGGTTTGGGGATCGTAGAGGATATCGAGCAAGGAAGGGGTGCAGCCCTTCGCCCCTTGCACCTTGGGCGCATAGAATTCCCTGTTGCGGCGGGCCCCGCCGGGGACAAGCCCCATGCCGGCGTACTCCTCCGCCTGGGGCAAGATCGGTACGGCATCCAGGGCTATCTTGATCCCGATCTTACCTGCCCCCAGCATCTCACTCAGATGGCCCAAGAGCCCAAAGCCGGTGACATCTGTGCAGGCATGGACACGGAACCCCTTCATCACCTCAGCCGCCTTTCGATTGAGCTCCGTCATAACTTCTATCGCCTTCTGCACCGCCTCCGGAGCAGCCATCCCTCCCTTCTGGGCCGTGTTGATGATACCCGTCCCCAGGGGCTTGGTGAGGATGATCCAATCGCCGGCCACGGCGCCCGTATTGGTCAGGATTGCGTCTGGGTGGATCAGACCGGTTACCGCCAGCCCGTACTTCAGCTCCTGATCCTCAATGGAATGCCCGCCAACCAGGACCACCTCCGCCTCCCGCATCTTGTCCAGCCCTCCTTTAAGAATTTCTCGGAGTACCTCTATCTCCATCGCATGGATGGGGAAGGCCACCAGGTTCATGGCGGTGATGGGGACCCCCCCCATGGCATAGACATCGCTGAGGGCATTGGCCGCCGCTATCTGGCCGAAGGTATAGGGGTCATCCACGATGGGGGTGAAGAAATCAACGGTCTGCACCAGGGCCAGATCGTCCCTGATCTTAAAGACCCCGGCATCGTCGATGTGCTCGATCCCCACCAGGAGGTTCGGGTGGCTCATGAGCGGCAACCCGCACAGTGCTTGGTCCAGGTCCCCTGGACCCAGTTTGGAGGCTCAGCCGGCCCCCTTGACCGTGGTCGTGAGTCTGATTGCTTTTTTAGAGGGCATCATGCTCCCTTTTCATGAAAAAATGGTGTTGCCTGACATCCCTATAACAGGGATTAATATTAGATCAAGGATATCGTTAAATCAAATAGAAAAATCCGATGATAAGAAGGTCAACATGGTGTGTTTCTATCTCGGCATAAGTCCCCTGCTGCATGGGGTCCATCAGCCACGAATCCCGCCCAGGCGGGCAAAATCCCCCTAGATCCCCCTTTGCTAAAGGGGGAAGAGCTCCTCTGGCTAAAGAGCCACCTCCGGCCTTTTGCAAAGGGAGGTGGGGAGGGATTTGGGTGGTCTATTTTCTAGGCAATTTCAGAGTTATAGCTTTCTGATCGGTGATCAAAATGCACGCGGCTTGGCCAGGATCTCCCGCACCTTGATCTGAAAGAAGTTGTTGGAGGAGTTGGCCCGGATGAGGGCGACGGTATCGGCCCCCCGGCCAGTGCCGGCCACGGCGATCACGTCCTCGCAGGGGATCAGGCCGGCATCGGCGGCCATGGCCACGATCTCCACGCATACCTTCATCCCCTGCCCGAGCATCCGCAGGGTATGAGCCACCAGATCCTGCTGCGAGTACGATTGCAGGGACCGGATGGCCGTGCCGAGATTCCGCAAGACCATGGTCCCCGTGTAGACCCTGCCCCCCAGCTTTTCGATCTGGGCCCTCGTGGCTTGATCGAACTCCTGCACCCCCTCTTGGGAGAAACCGGTGTTGTGGCTCACCACGGCAAGCGCGATCCCCTTGCCCTGCAGGAGCTTGGCCGCCTTGAGACCGGTATCACCCCACGTCGAGGCCACCACCATATGGCTGATGCCCCTCTTTCCGGCCTCCTCCACAGCTATCCTGAGGGTATCCTGCGTATTGTGCTCCCCTGCCTTGTCGAAATACATCATGCACCTCCTGATCATAGAAAGAAGGACAATCTATTCCAGTACTTGCAAATTTAACTGATATTTACCCTCTGCAACATACAAGAGTCGTGCATCAGACAACTTTTTCAAATCCCGCCTTGCGGTCCTTTCGCTTGCGTTCCTGTACAAAACATTGAAAGATGAAACACTAAACAAATCTCCGAGGGCAAACGGTGTTAACTTATCTAATAACGTAATTAGGAGATCATACTGTCGTTGAGTTATCTTTTTTTTGGTTCTCAGAAAGGAATAGTAGTCACGCAAAGCAAACTTCCGAATGAAAAATATGATTCGCATTTTAATTTCATTTAAAGACTCTATCACTCCCTTCAAGACAAACCCTATGAAGGGAGTTACATCATGATTATCGCTTTTCCTGGCCTTAGAGAAGGCCCAAAAATAATCGTCCATGTTTCTGTAGTAAAAATTTGAAAGCATTATAGGGACATATTTCATTCCCGACAATCGCATCATGAATGCTTCAATAAGCCTCGCAGTCCTGCCATTGCCATCGCCGAAGGGATGAATGAGTCCGAAATGATAATGTGCTAAAGCAGCTCGCATAGGTGGTTCTAGCCCCACAATTTCTTCGCCGTTAATCCATTGGATAAATTCCCTCATGAGTGTCTGTATATCAGCTAAAACTTTGGGGGGAGTATACACACCACCATGTTCAGCATCACCAACTTTAACCAGATGATTTCGGTACTGCCCTGGCACGTTGTGTTCATGCTCTATGTCATGGGTAACAAGGGAATGGATTTCTTTTATATGATCCTCCTCAAGTTTAAAAACAGCTACAGGAACTTGCCTTCCCCGAACAAACAAATCATATGCTGCTTTAAGATTCCGTATCTCCTTTTCGGCTCGCCCCATTTTTTGGTTCCCTGCGGGTTCAGCAATAATCTGTTCAACTCTTTCCTCCGACAATGGGTTACCTTCCAGAGCCGCCGTGCCAAAAATGGATCGGCGGATGAGCTCTTCTTCAATCTGGGCGGACAACTCTGGCAATATAGGCAGATCCCTCACGGTTTCATAAAGAATCCTTGACTGCAGGAGAGAAGGTGATAATTCCCCTTCATTACATTTCCGGCTAAATACAAAATTACCGGCTTTGAAGGTGGGCACTTTTTTGACTATATTATTGTCCATATTTTTGTCAATAAATAATTATTTAATTACAAATATTTATATAGCATTAGGCTATTTTTTTGTCAATGTATTTGTCAAATGAAATTTCCCAGGCGCCACAAATTATGTACGATTAGTAAAAAATAACTATATAAAACCTCAAGTATCACTATTGCGCAGCAACTCCAGCTCCGCTTGCCGGTCCGATTGCCAAGGGGTAGCAAAGCTGTTAAGATCCGTCTGAAAAGAGAGGCGAAGATGGGGCCGCGAGAGGTGACGAAAGATATCTATCTGCTAGGGGGAGCCGATATCACCGACCCCAGGGACTGCGCCGTATATATCGTAGATCTTGGCGAGCTGGTCCTGATCGATGCGGGGTCAGGGGCGAGCTACGATGAGCTCGTTCTCAACATCGAAAAACTCGGGCTTGACCCGGCCAAGCTCAAGGCAGTGATCCTCACCCATTGCCACATCGATCACATCGGCGGGGCACCGAGATTCCGCGAGGCATTTGGATGTCTGATCATCATGCACCGCCTCGACGCCGAGCCGGTTGAGCAAGGGGACGGCAGGATGACGGCAGCCACCTGGTACAACCTCCGCTTCCCGCCCATGCCGGTGGATGTTAAACTAAAAAAAGAGGAGGAACGCCTTTGCTTTGGCGATCATGAGGTAGTCTGCCTCCACACACCTGGCCACACCCCCGGTTCTCTCTCGGTCTATCTGGATCGCGGAGGCACGAGGGTCCTGTTCGGCCAGGACATCCACGGGCCGTTCTCAGAAGAGTTCGGCTCCGATGTGACGGCCTGGCGCAGGTCCATGGAAAAGCTCCTGGCCCTGGAGGCGGACATCCTCTGCGAGGGGCACTTCGGGGTATTTCAGCCCAAGGATCGCGTGGCAGCTTATATCGAGCACTATATGTGGCAATATGGGGAAAGAAGCTAGCTGAGACTAATACGGC
>MGQS01000132.1:13554-14101 GCA_001797905.1 Deltaproteobacteria bacterium RBG_16_54_11
CGCGAATCAGGAGAGGATCAATTGGGCCCAGAAGAACATCATCGCAGGCTGGAACGCATGTACGCTTCGGCACCCGTGAATATTTATTTCGCCCCTTCCATGCACGTGAGCGAAGGGCTGGCTGAAGTAATTATCAAGGTACGGCCGGATTTCTTCCACGCCGCGCATGCCGTACATGGCGTGCTGTACTTTAAGCTGCTCGACGATGCCGCCTTTTTTGCCGTCAATTCCCTGGTTCGCGATGTGTTCGTGCTCACCGTCTCTTTCAACATCTATATGACACGGCCGGTAGCAGCGGGAGAATTGAAGGCAACTGGTCGAGTCATCCATCGCTCACAGCGGCTGTTCATCGCAGAGTCGGAGTTGGTGAATGACGATGGTCAGGAGGTTGCACGGGGCAGTGGCGTCTTTATGCGCAGCTCGATTGCACTATCATCTGAACTCGGCTATGTGTAAGATAGGGGATTCTATTAGCCGCTCGATGCCTCATTAGGAGACAGAGGGGCAATCGAGTGGGTTGCAATGAGAGGCAAGGATTGATAGAATT
>MGQS01000133.1 GCA_001797905.1 Deltaproteobacteria bacterium RBG_16_54_11
TCGAGGCATCTCTACCCACCTATCGTGGAAGCTCCTGGACGACCGACGCCCCATTCCGGGAGACGGAAAGGCTTATCGCATTGCGCCGACAGGAAGGGATCGTTTCAGTGGAAATGGAGGCAGCCGCCCTTCTGGCTTTGGGGAGTACGCTTGGAAAGCCGACCGTTTGTTTTGCGCACATTACCAACGCAATGGCGACACGTGAGGATGATTTCGAGAAAGGGGGCGACGCCGAACTTGAGGAGTCCCTCTCGATCTGTGCCACGGCCCTCTCCGCCGCCCTGGAATACGCCACTACCAATCCCGATCCGAGGCGTGAAAAACGAGGGAGGGCATATGGATAGGTTTATTCCTGCACACGAACAGGCAATTCGACTTGTTTTTTCCCTCAACATGAGCAACTCCCTGGCGTTTCTTACGTCGCACTCAATTGCTAACGCATCACAGTCCGAGGGCCGCTTTTGCAACATCCTGACGGAGCCATTCGGATGTCTTGAAGTGAAGCATAAGCCCTCGGGCGTCACGGAAGAGGCGTTCGACCGTGTATTCGCGGCAATAATCGTGTCCTCCATGAACCTGGATTGCCTTGTTCGTGACGTCAACAGCCATCTCAGATGCGAAAAGCTTTGTCTTAAAGCCGTTGATAACGGCAATATCCGGGGAAGGATCGACTCTGGAGGCAGGCGATTCAGCCAAAAAAATTCCTTTGAAGCCATCAAATCTTGACACAGCGGATACGCTGTACTATGGTTTAATGAGAGAGGATATAAGGTGGCAAACGTGGAATACGAGACAGTCATCGGGCTGGAGGTTCATGCGCAGCTCTTGACCGCGAGCAAGATCTTTTGCGGATGCTCAGCTACCTTCGGCGCGGAGCCCAACACCCACTCCTGCCCGGTGTGCACGGGCATGCCCGGCTCACTGCCCGTCTTGAACAGGAAGGCGGTGGAGTTTGCCATCAAGCTGGCCCTAGCCACCGATTCCCATGTTGCCTCTTTCAGCCTCTTTGCCCGCAAGAACTACTTCTACCCCGATTTGCCCAAGGGGTACCAGATCTCGCAGTATGAGCTGCCCCTTTCTACCGAGGGATACCTAGAGATCCCCGTTGCCGAAGGGGGAATGAAGCGGGTGGGGATCACCCGCATTCACATGGAGGAGGACGCGGGAAAACTTTTTCACGATGAGGCCAAGCCCTTCAGTTACGTCGACTTCAACCGCACCGGCGTGCCGCTCTTGGAGATCGTGAGCGAGCCCGACCTCAGCACCCCTGAGCAGGCTGCCGACTACCTGCGGCAGCTGCGGACGATCCTGCAATACCTGGAGATATGCGACGGGAACATGGAAGAGGGGAGCTTCCGCTGCGACGCCAACGTCTCCATCAGGCCCGTGGGCGCAGAGAAGCTAGGCACACGAACAGAAGTAAAGAATATGAACTCCTTCCGCCATGTGGAGCGGGCTTTGACCTATGAGATCGAGCGGCAGAAAAAGGTCCTCGAAGGGGGGAGAGAAGTGATACAGGAGACCAGGCTCTGGGACCCGGCCAAGGGGGTAACCGAGGCCATGCGCGGCAAGGAGGAGGCCCACGACTACCGCTACTTCCCCGACCCCGATCTCGTCCCCCTGACCATCTCCCTCCAATGGGTCGAGGAGATCAGAAAGGGGCTGCCAGAGCTCCCTTTGCAGAGGAAAGGGCGCTTCGTCAAAGAGTACCGGATACCCGAGTATGACGCCGGTGTCATCACCGCATCCAAGGCCCTGGCCGACTACTACGAGGAGTGCGTGAGGCTCTTTCCCGAGCCCAAACAGGTGAGTAACTGGATCATGGGGGATCTCTTGCGCCTGTTAAAGGAAGACGAAAAAGAGGCCGAGTCCTCACCCCTGTCTCCAAAACAGCTGGCCGCGATGCTGGGGCTGATAAAGGATGGAACCATCAGCGGTAAGATCGCCAAGACCATCTTTGAGGAGATGTACAAGACCGGCAAGGGGGCCAAGGAAATCGTCGAGGAGCAGGGGCTGGTGCAGATCACGGATGAAGCAGCCGTAGCACAGGCGGTGGCAGAGGTCCTGCAGGACCACCCCAAGGAGATCGAGGAGTACAAAAACGGCAAGGCGAAGCTCTTCGGCTTCTTCGTCGGCCAGGTGATGAAGGCCACCCAGGGCAAGGCCAACCCCCAGCTGGTGAACGAGATCCTCAAGAAAAAGTTGAGTTAACCCATCCAACCCCCACGCATTACTGTACCTTCCTAAACCCCGTTAAAAGCTCAGGAGCCGAACCAATACGTCTCGCTGTTGTTGAGATGGTTTCTTATTAATTTCCCCTGGCGTTTTCGTCTCCCACGAATCCCTTCTGGGCGGAAAAAATCAACGATCCCCCCTCACCCCCTGGCTAAAGAGCCACCTCCGGCTTTAGAAAACCGCCTGAGCTGGCCCTTTGGCCAAAGCCGAAGGTGACCCCCTTGGCCAGTGACCCTTTGGTCAGGGCGGATGGGGGGATTTGAAACCTTTTTTCTAGGCAATGAAGGGGGAAATAAGCTAAGCTCTACCGAACATATTACGTCACTGCACCAGGGCATCGGCGACCATGGAAGAGAGGAATTGGACATCCACCCCCATCTTATAATGGTCGTTGAGATTGCTGAGCTGTGTGTGGCAGTTCTCACAGGCAGTGGTGAGGATCTCGGCGCCGGTCGCCTTGACCTGATCGACCTTGACCCGCGCTGATTTCATCCGAAAATCCAGATTATCCTCACCCAGGGCGACCAACCCGCCGCCTCCTCCGCAGCACCAGTTGTATCTCGGGTCCGGCGACATCTCACAAAAATCATCGGTGAGATGCCGGAGGATATATCGGGGCTCATCGATGACACCGGCATTTCTGGCTATCTGACACGGATCATGGTAGGTTATGGGCTTCTTCTTAAACCTTGACTTGTCTACCTTGATTCTGCCCGCCCTCAGATATCGCGCGTGAACCTCGGTGATGGCGGAGACCTCAAAAGGTTGCTTCCCGGACATCTGTTTCATGGTGCGGAATGCGGTCCCGCACTCGCAGATGCAGACCTCCTTTACTTTGAGTCGTTTAGCTTCATTGATAATGCGATCCAAGATCAGCCGCGTCCTGGTCGGGTCCCCCACGAACGCGCCGAAGTTGACGGCCTCAAAAAAGCTCAAGGTCCACTTTTCTCCCGCCGCATTGAACACAGCTGCCGCCGGTATGATGGAATGGGCGCCGGCCAGAGCCACATAGAGGAGATCCGCGCCCTCGACATCGATGGGGATAGCCTTCTTTCCCGCCTCTATCCTCCACTTTTTAACAACCTCAGCCTCAAGCCGCTTAATGCCGGCGAGAAAGCTCTCCTTAAAGATATCCAAGGACTTCCCCTTTTCGATGGAGGTGTCGGCAAGCATCGTCAGGATCTCCGGCTCGGCATGGGCGCCGACAAGGAGCAGCTTGGCGATAGACATGAGCATCTGGGTGTCGATCCCAAAGGGGCAGTACATCATGCAGCGCCGGCAGCCGGTGCACGAATAGGCAGCCTCATACAACTCGTCGAGAGCCGTCTCGCTTAATTCCTTGGCCTCGCCCACCGATGGCCAGAGTTTTCCCCTGCCCTTGAAATACCGCTTGTAGATCCTACGGACGATCTCGTGCCGGTAAGCGGAGATATATCTCACCTGCCCCATGGATGCGTAGGCATGGCAGGCCTCGGTGCAGATGCCGCACCTCGTGCACGTTTCCAGGTACAATCGCATGGTCTGATTCAATTTACTCTGAAAGAGCTTCAGCAACTCATCGCGAGTCTTGGTGTCCATCGTTAACCCCTCCTGAGCTTATTCATCGGCAATGAAAAAATCGAATGCATGAGTTGACTGAATGGTAAGAAGAGGAGAAACAGGTTGGCGAAGAATACGTGCAAGAGCAGCATGAAAGAATGCCCCGACGCCGTCAGATCAATTGAGACGTGCGGCCTGAGATAGAGGAGGCCGGAGAGGTATTCCCGGTAGTCCGCGGCCGATAGGCTGTCGTATCCGTACCACCTGCGGGCCCAATCCATCTGGCTCCCGAAAAGAACGGAGAGAAAGAGCAGGATGAGCAGGTAGTAATCCTCAGGCACGGACAGATCCTTGGTGGGGGAGACAAAACGCCGAAAGAGGAAATAGAGCACCGCCAGGGCAAGGACCAGTCCAACAAAACCCCTTCCCAAAAACACCTCATGGGGGATGACCTGGAAGGGCTTAATCTCGGCAATCAGCTCTATGTGTCCGACGATGAGGAGAAGGAACGCAAGGTGAAAGAGCATTAAGACGACCCAAAAGAACGGCTTGTACCGTCTGGTCGCAGGCAACAAAAAGGCATCGCCCAGAGCCCAGAGCCACCGCGGCCTTCTCTCGGGAAAGATCTGCAGCGTCGCGGAGTGCTTTGGTGTCATAAAGAGCTTGACGAGCCTGACGACGGTACCCACCACAAAGATCACGCAGGCAACGTAGACCATAGGTACCAATACAATATAGTATACGATATCCACTAAAGCCTCCTTCGGGCTAGGGACTAAATACCGATGCCCCTTCAGGGGGCGCCGGCAGTCCGGTCTACACCTTTCGTTTGATGTAGAACTTAATGACGTCGCCGGTTTGGTCCGTCTTCAAGATCTCGTTGCCGCTGGTCCGCGCCCACGCGGGAAAGTCAGCCAGGGCACCAGGATCCGTGGTATGCGCCTCGATCACCTGCCCTATCGCAACCTCCTTAATCCCTTTGCTGACCTTCACCACCGGCATGGGGCACGGCATCCCCTTCAGATCCATGATCTTATCGACCTTAATATCCGCGCTCATCGCAAACCTCCTTTAAACTCCTTTGGTGTCATATAAAAAACTGTACCTTGCTGCTCTGCGCCTCCTCCAGCATCTTGGCGACACCGCAGTAGGTAAGATTGGGATACGCAATCATCTCCTCTCGCTTGAATCCCATGAGGTCCATGGACATCTCACAGATAAAAATCCTCACCTCCATCTCTGCGGCCAATGCCAGCATATCTTCCAATGATGCAACATTCTTCTTTTTCATGAGTGCCTTCATCATGGCCGTGCCCATACCGCCCATGTTCATCTTCGAGAGCTTCAGCGCGTTGACCCCCTTGGGAAGCATGAAACCAAACATCTTCCCCATGAGATCCTTGCCGCCGGCCGTCTTCTTTTTGTCTCTGAGCAGCGGCGTCCCCCAGAAGGTGAAGAACATCACCACATCCATGCCCATGGCAGCTGCTCCGGTTGCAATAATGAAGGCTGCCAGCGCCTTGTCCAGATCTCCGCTAAAACAGATCAGGACAAGTTTGTTCTCCGGGGCAACTTTAGACAGATTCTCCACCCAGCCTTTGAGCTCGGCAAACTGTTTCTCGAGGTCCTTCTCTTTCCCCTCTTTTTCCTTCATCACACCCTCCCTCTCATGAAATGTCGCTGTTTTTTATGGCACTCTCCGTTAAAAGTCACACCAATTGCTCCTTGACGGCCTCCATGGCCGACCTGAGCAACTCGAGGTAGGAGAGTATGCCTTTTCTCTCATCAGCATCCAGACGCAACAATATTTGGCGATGGAGCTCTCTTTGAAAGGCAGCTATCTCCCGGGATTTCCCCTGTCCTGCCGGCGTCAAACTAATGAGCTTTATCCGCGCGTCACCCGGGTCGTCAATCTGCTTTACCAGCCCCTTTTTTATCAGTCCATTGACGATCTTGGTGACGCGGCTCTTGACAACATCCAGTTTCCGGGCGATACCTTTTACCGTTAAATAGCGCTCTCCCCCGAACAAGAGAAGACATTTCAACTCCGCATAAGGGAGCCCGAATTTCTCGGTCTCATAGAACTTCCTGTCCTCGCAGCACTGGAGCATTTCCCCGATAAGCTCTTGTAATCTCAGGGCCTGATAGTCAAGTAGTTCTTCGTTAACCTTGCCTGCTAATTGGTTCATACTATGAATAAATTTAAGGGTAGATTCCCGTTTTGTCAATCTATTTTTTTCTTAAAAATTAAGAGAAGATAAAAGTCATTATATTACAAATACTTATAAAAAAACATCTCAGTGAAGAGAAATACTAATATAAATATAGTATTAACGATATCTGGATCTTAAGACTTGAATCGACCCATCAAATTCAGGGAGGCCTTTCGAACCCCCGAATGGAGGTCCAAACGCATTGACCTGGAACACCTCCTCGCTGTAAACCGGCGCAGGAACAATGGTGATGCAGATTATCCTTATCTTCTGATGCAAGGCCTGGTAACCCATGCGTCCTTCAAAACACAAAAAATACTTGCTAATGCCGTTTTTTTTCTGTATTAAAATAATAGGGGGACGAAAACAAGGCCGCATCGCCCCGGTTAAAGAAACAGGCGGTACGGGTTCAAGATGTTTTCTCTGGGGAGACCACGCCGGGAGGTTAAGGAAGCCGGCACAGGAGGCACATGGATCGGATCTTGAAGCAACTCATTCAACTGCAGGAGCTCCATTTCACCCTTTTGGAACAGCGCACCTTGGTCCCCAAAGGCCATTTGGTGGATCTCGAAAACGCTATTAAGGCGTTGATGAAAGACCTTCCCCAAGGAATCGCAACGCTCTATCAAGGCTTACAGAAACGTAACAATGCCGCGGTTGTCCCCGAGACCAGAGGAACGTGCACCGCGTGCGGAATCTCCTTACCCACCTCCTTGACGGCGGCAATTCTATCGAAACAGAGGATTCAACAATGTCCAAATTGCTTGAGAATCCTGTATCACTTTGAGGGGGCGCCCCGACAGTTGAAAAGAGACCTCGATCAGACGGGGAAGCCGAGGGCCGGCGTAGCCAGGTTCTCCTCCGCGGAACTGATGCTTCCTCGGATTGAGGCGGGAAACCGGGATGATGCCATCTCCGAGTTGATACAGTTGATGGCCCTAAAAGAATTTGTTGAAAACCCCGAGGACTTATTAGCGGCTGCCCTTCGGCGAGAGGCAATCGTATCAACCGCCTTGGATCACGGCCTGGCATTCCCCCATGTTCGCGGCATAGAGAGCGGGGGACTGACCTTTTCTCTCGGGCTGAAGAAGCGCGGATTCAAGTTTGATCCCTACGCAGGCCGGTTGACCCGCATCGTCTTCTTCATCGTCGTTCCCTCGGCAACCAGCGTATTTTACCTGCAGGTCCTCTCAGGTTTGATAGAGGCATTGCGGGAGGATAGCGCGCGCAAAAAATTGCTGGCGTGTGAGACCCCCGAGCAGATGTGGACAGCTCTCAAAGGCCTTACCCAGAAAACCATCCCCTAGCATCTCTTCTCGCCGCTCCCAGCCTTTGGGGAAAAGACTATATCCCTACATAGTCATTCTCGCGAAAACGGAAATAGCCTTTTTCCGTGATCCGGATAAAAGGGATGGCCGCTGTTGTCTGGGTCACCAGGGTGAGATGGGCCGACTCAAGGCTTGAGCCGAGATCCCTCACCGCTTTTTGAAAGCCCGCCAGTTGAGAGGCAAGATCCTCGAGCCTTATGTCGGAGAGGTAGCCGGCGATGGGGAAGGGGATATCACGCGCTATCTCGCACTCCAATGCCAGGACCGTCCCGCCCTTAAGCTCGATAACCCTGTTCACGGCCCTGGCCAGGTCCAGATCATCGGCGCCGATCGCCACGATGCCCGACGCATCCCAGACAAGGCTCGATGCCACGGCGCCTCGCTTCAGCCCCCACCCTCTCACAAAACCGACGAACCATTCGCCCCTGCCGCTGACCCTTTCGATAAAGACGACCTTCAGGAGATCCTTGCCGGGGTCAGGGACCACATTCCCATTTCTGGACGAGATCTCTGCAGATCCTTCACGAGCAACCAGCCCGTTCGCCTGGATATCCATGGTCCTCACCCTTCCCGCCACAGAGCAGGCGGAAAGAGGCACGGCGAGCTGTTGAGGGACAACCGGCGGCACCCGCATCGTCTTTAACAGCCGGTCGGGGTATGGAACCCTGGGAAGGGGTATCAGGGTCTTGCCCCTCTCGGCGATGACCCGGCCCTCTGAGATCACGAGATCGGGTGCCATGGTGCCGGGCGCCGGCAGGATGAGGATATCCGCAAAACGGCCGGGGGCAATACCGCCCATCAGGTGATCCAGGCCGAAGTGCGCTGCAGGCGTAAGGGTCGCCATGCGAATTGCCTCAATGGGTTTCAGGCCCATGTCGGCGGCCTTCTGAACCACGTCGGTAAAATACCCCCGGCTGAGAAGCAGATCAGGGCCCACGCCGTCCGTACAGAGGGCGCACCTGCCCAGATCGATCCGCCCGATGAGCGGACGAAGGCTCTCAAGGTCCTTGCGTATGTACCCCTCGCGCAGCATCACGCAGTAGCCCATCTCCAGCCTGGACAGAATATCCTCAGGAGAAACGGCCTCGTGGCAGGAAAGGGCCCCGGCTGCTGCATAGGCCGCAAGCTTCCTGTCTGCAGCGCCGGCGGCATGCCCCTGCACGGACTTCCCAACCTTCATGGCCTCCTGAATAAGCTCCAGTATCCGGTTATCTGAGGTCAGGATGGCATTTTGCCAGTAGGATTCTCCCAGGCCGAGGACCTGTTCATCTTCCAGGAGTTTTTTGGCTTGTTTCGTGGTTATATAGAGGGGTGCCGAGGCCGGACTCGCGCTCACCATGGGAGGGATCAGACAAAAAATCTTGACCGGCCGGTTTCGGACTTGGTCCAAAAAGGCCCTGAACCCTGTGGCCCCCAGGGCAAAAGGGTAGCTTTCCACCTCGGTAATATAGGTGGTGGTCCCGCCGGGGATCGCATATTCCAGAAAATCGCTGATGTTGCAGAAGCTCGCGATGTGGGTATGCGGATCAATAAAGCCCGGCGAGATGACCCGCCCGTCGGCCTCGATGACACGGGTTTTTTCGCCGATCGCGTAGTCCGCGTCCGGGCCCACGTAGGCAATCCATCGTTCGGCCACAGCCACCGAATAATGCGGGATCGTGCGCCCTGTGTAGACGTCCATCAAGACGCCGTCCCTGATGACCAGGTCAGCCGGCTCATTGCCCAGCGCCGTCTCCAGGAGCCGGCGGTTGTGAG
>MGQS01000134.1:0-82 GCA_001797905.1 Deltaproteobacteria bacterium RBG_16_54_11
ATATGATGTGTCCGAAATGCGGGATGGAACTCATCGAGATTGATTACAAATCAATAAAGATAGATGAATGCTCTGCATGCGA
>MGQS01000134.1:316-594 GCA_001797905.1 Deltaproteobacteria bacterium RBG_16_54_11
TGCTGATAGCGTTTCTTCTCGTATCTTCAGTCGCCGCAGCAACCGATTATTGTGATGAAAACAAAACTGTCGCTATCGGGGCTACCGCCGGCGAGTTGATCGCTAAATGTGGCCAACCAGACTGGAAACAATCCTATACGGAGGAGGTCATCGAACAACTTGATAAAGACAAGAAACAAAAGACCGTGATCACCGTGGAAGAGTGGGCTTATAACCTCGGGCCGGATCGCTTTATACGCGTCTTTAAGCTCCAGAATGGGACGGTGGTGGACATACGG
>MGQS01000134.1:636-1049 GCA_001797905.1 Deltaproteobacteria bacterium RBG_16_54_11
TGCGCGGTGCAGTGAACAAAGTTTTTCCATAGGAGACGCTGCCGTCGAAGTCATGGCAAAGTGCGGAGAGTCCTTATGGAAGGACACACGGGAGGAAACGATTCGGGAGCAACTCGATAAAGATACGATACGCGTGATCCATATCACGGTAGAAGACTGGACATATAATTTCGGACCGAATAAACTCATCCGCATCATCACCTTTCGTAATGGAAAGGTCGCCAATATCCGAACGGGAGGGTACGGCTACGAAGAAAAACAATAGTTATCTGCTTATGGTAGCGTGCCAAAGACACTAAAGAAATTATATGCACCTTACAGCAGTTTGTTTCACATGCAGATTATCAGGTCTACCCCGAGCCGAGTACCTACTCATTCATTAAAATCAACGACCATACCGATCACGGACGAAA
>MGQS01000134.1:1058-1886 GCA_001797905.1 Deltaproteobacteria bacterium RBG_16_54_11
TCGGTATCCCGCAGCTCCCCGGCGATCTGTCGCTCGCGCACCTCGGCGAGGATCTCACCCATGCGCGGGCCGGGAGAGAATCCCAGCGCAAGGAGATCCCTCCCCCGCAATAATGGCTCCGGTGCAATGAGATCCTCCGTTTCATAAAGATTCGATATTCGTTGGCAGAGGTCCATAAACCGCCCCTGTTCCTCCTCCTCGCCACCCTTGGACCCGGTCTCGGCCAGCCCCAACAGCAATAGTAAGTCAGCCTCTTCCCCCATGGTATGAATGAGTCTGCGCAAGGCCTTGTCGAGAGGCTTCCCGCGCGCGAGGGTAAGGATGCGCATGTGGTTTTCCACGAGAAGGATAACGCCGTCTCTCACCCTTGTCGCAAACCGTAGGCGTTGCATGATCTTCTGTGCAAGGCGCGAGGACTCCTGCGGATGGCCGTAGAAGTGGATATCACTTGCCTCATCGCGGCTCTTGGTCGCTGGTTTGCCGAGGTCATGGAACAGAGCAGCATACCCCAAGATAAGGCTATCCTGCGTAGTTGGTCGGAAAGAG
The DNA here is from genome assembly GCA_001797905.1 of Deltaproteobacteria bacterium RBG_16_54_11. Classification (GTDB taxonomy): domain Bacteria; phylum Desulfobacterota; class B13-G15; order B13-G15; family RBG-16-54-18; genus RBG-16-54-11. Next base: position 1,605 of record MGQS01000134.1, read on the forward strand.
AAAGGATTCCCCTCCTTTGCTAATCTATCCACCTCTTCCACGACCTCGATGGTATGGGAGAGGACATCGGTAGTGTGATGGCGCCCTTGCGGCAGACCTTCTAAAGGAACCAGCTCCGGGAAAATGAGGCAGAGGAGCCCCAGCTCGTGCATCACGCGCAACCCCATTTCAGGTGCCGGTGAGAGGATGATCTGGTCAAGCTCCGCCGTGATCCGCTCCGGCGCTGCGTTAGTAACTAACGCCTTGTGGTGTGTGATCGTATGCCGGAGCTGTTCGGTCATG
>MGQS01000134.1:1962-2299 GCA_001797905.1 Deltaproteobacteria bacterium RBG_16_54_11
AGACCAAGGCAATCCTGCCGGCCTTGAGATCGTCCATGGCATGAAGCACGGAAACGATCTTACCCGCCGCAAAGTCGTACGCGATAGCGTTGATGGTGAAATCTCTCCTCATGAGGTCTTGATTGATATCATCCCCCGCCATCACGGCGATGTCGATGGTCTGCGCCCCCTTGACCAGCCGATAGACCTGCTCTTCCTTCTCCTTGCCCATAGGGAAAACGCTCGCCTGCAAAAGTCTGCCCAGTTGTTCGAGAAAAGATGAGGGAGGATTCGGTACGGCAAAGTCGTAGTCTTTGATCACCCTGCCCAACAGGGCATCGCGGATGGCACCCCCTAC
>MGQS01000134.1:2342-4823 GCA_001797905.1 Deltaproteobacteria bacterium RBG_16_54_11
TGGATGACGGGATCAGACAGGATTTCCGGCGCAACCGTGCCCAAGTCCTGGTGGAGTAGAGATTTTTTCTTGGTGCTCCTCGTTTGTTCTCTTACCACAGACATATCCCCCATCAATAAAAGCCTATCGGTTTCCCTTAAGACAGTCAAGCGCTCGCTATGATATAGTTTTTAAAATACCTTTACACTGCTTCCCCAAAGGCCCTATAATTGCTGCATGCTCGGTCTCGCCGGCAATGGCGAGACCGAGCAATACTACGTGATAAGGAGATCGTTATGCCTGAAGAAAAGAAGCCGCACGAGGTGGGAATCAAGATTACGGATGAGATCCTGAGGGGTGTGTACGCCAACAATATGGTGGTCGCCCATTCCAAAGAAGAATTTTTCGTCGACTTTATCAATGTCATTCCGCCGCAGGGGATCGTCACGGCCAGGGTCATCATCAGCCCCGGTCACATGAAACGGATCATCAAGGCGCTGACGGAAAATGTCAGGAGTTATGAGGCACAGTTCGGAGAGATCGCCGAGGCGCCGGAACCGACCCATGTCGCCTCGGCATAAAGAAATGATGGTTTAAAGGGTAAAGGGGAATTAGGAGAAGGTTTGCCGCGCCATAAAACGCGATGCTACTTCTGCAAACCACCCATCGCTCTGCATAAGGCGCGGCGGCTTTTTTGCCGTCGCCTTAATGCCGTTGATATGCTTTTAGCTCATCTGTCCTTTCATAAGATAGTGAATAAGTACATTATTATAAATCGTAAATCGCTGAATAACTGCAGAAATCCATGTAACAAAACTGAATAGTAAATTAGGTTCAATTTCCAAAGGCCGTATTATTAGTCCCGGCAGCGACTTCCCCTGCGGATCTCTAAATTGAAATGAACCTTGTCCATCTCCAAAATTGATAATAGCCCCACGATCTAGCAAAAAAATAGCATCTATTTGTTGTCTGATTTCTTTGCAATTTTGATTAATAAATTCCGAGACTCTTTCAAAGATCGTATTAAGGGTTAACTGGGATTCAAATGCAAAAAGAAAATAAGGTCTTTTTTCGATGAATCGTTTTGTATCAGAAGGATTCGAATGAATCATCATTTCTTTAGACAATCGTAAGTTTAAATTTTTATACCTCAAGCAATTGCTCAATATCGTTGTGAGGCCCTCACTGTTTAAAATGCTTTTTACTTCTCCTGCACATGCAATCCCTTCAATAAAATAAAGACTCGGCTGGCTCAAATCGTTAATATGCGGGTGATATGCATTTGTCATTATCACGTCTATCTGGTTCGATATTCCACCGTCGCTGTCAATGATTTCGCCCTGGCCAATCTTATTGTCTGAAGGAAAATAGACTTTCAAAAAGTCTCGGATTATTTGTTCAACATTAGAGCCTTTGTTCCCCTTATGTTGGTGGGTTTCCCTAATTTCATCCAATTTTAATTGAAATTGTTTTTGAATAATTGAAAGTTTCTGAATCAACGGTTCACGCGACATCGTATTTCCTTAAGAGCATATCACTTGAATTTATACGTCTTTATTTAATATGCTTTCATTGTTTCTGACTTTAAGGGATATGTTGCCCATATTTTATTTAAAGTTTCTTTGTTTGTAATTAAATTGCAATTTACAGCATAGAATGTATTATTTTTTATCTCGCCTTCCGTATAATTTTTTTCAGTAATGAATCCTATAAAATGGATGCGTTCACGCAATATGTGTGCCGCTTTTAATTTTGTATTCGAGCTATCAAAGATTCCTTTTATTATTTCTCCATTCCAACAATGAGGAGGGAAGGGATTATTTTGAGCGTCATAGCCACAGGCAATGTGTTCATAGTCATGGCGATCTCCGCCGGAACCCAAATAGCCACGCATGTCAACGAGGATTAGGTGATAGGTGTTATTTGGCTGTGGGAATTTTGTTGGTTGACCATTTAAGAGTACTTTCTCGCCAATTTTGCCTGCGACTCGAATCATTTCTGCTTCTTCGCTTTGTAAAGGATCATTAGCATTGGTTGAAAGCTCTCGGTGAGAGAAGCGGCCATACCAAGTGGATATTTCAGTTGTAGCATTTTTTAAAGGACCGCTTTCCCTAATGCTGACTAACTCGATAAGCCATTGAGGTAAAGTATTTAATTTGAATTCAATTGTTGAGTTGCCAATGTTCGCGGAGTATTCGTATTCTGCTGTGATGTTTGCCTTGTAAAGTTCGTATGCAAAACGCACTTCAAACAATAACGGCATTGTTTCTGAGCAAAGGCCACCATTTTTTTGAATTTTAGATAATAATGGCTTTGCCCATTCGATTTCTTTTAATTCTTCAATGGCTGTTTTTGTATATTCTGCTTCTTGTGAGGATAAAATATCAGTCCACATTTAATTTTCCTGTATAACGGCTTGCCGATCAGCGGGGGTCGAAGGCCGTCCGCTGCATCGGCTTGTTAGGTGGTTTGATCCAGCCTTTCACGAATGTAGTCTTTAGT
>MGQS01000134.1:4841-5092 GCA_001797905.1 Deltaproteobacteria bacterium RBG_16_54_11
TGCGTTAGTTCCGCATGCGGAATGCCCGTCTCGAGCATCCGAGAGAAGGTCAAGCTGGCAATCCTCTCCGTCACCTCCTCGAACGCAGCGCGTGCTTGTCGGAGCCTCGTTCTAGCAACTGACTTCATCTCGTCGCTGAAAGCGCTGGGGGCAAACTCGCCGTAGAAATGGTGGATGAGCCAGTTTCTCTCCTGGAGTGCATTCTCAAGGCGTGCCGTCAGCTCGGCGTCCAAGTCAAGCGACTGTCCCGC
>MGQS01000134.1:5117-6122 GCA_001797905.1 Deltaproteobacteria bacterium RBG_16_54_11
TAGCCGGCCAAGGGTCTGTTGGTATCGCGTGTCCATCAGGTCACTCAAATCAACAGGGATGGGATAGCGAGTCTCCCGCGCGAGTTCGGTGGCCGCAAACAGAGAAGTCAGCGAGTATTCGAGAGCCTGCGCAGTAAAAACTGCTAGACCAAGTTCCGCGAGGAACTCTTCAGCTGCTTGATCCTCCTTGCTTTTCACTAGCACGTCATCCACCTAACAATGTATATATAGTTTCTCTATAACACCCTTGCCCCGTAATTTTGCCGTATAACACCCCACAGCCAAAATTGCCATAAGCCTCATGAAAACAACACCTTGCGATCCTAACCCTTACTCTTATTGCCCGAGCAGGGGAAATTTGGTATAGTTAGCCAAGAAGGACCTTACGATGACGAAGACAAAGAGTTTCTTGATCTTGTTAGCCCTTGTAGTCATCCAGCTTGTTTTTTCGGCCTGCGCTGTTGTCCCCTTATATAGCCATTATAATGTAAAGGCCGATCTGCAGGAACCAATCAAGCAGCCCTCCGGCGCCTATTTGGCCTCGCAGGATGTCCAGTGGCGCGCTGATTGGCGCTGCCGGGATAACTGGCAGTTCGATTACGACAATAAGTTTGCCAACCCTCTCAGCGCCTGTCCCAAGACCGATAACGACTTCATCGGCATCGCCATATCCGGCGGCGGCAGCCGCGCCTCCATCTTTTCCGCAGCGGTCTTGTTTGAGCTGCAACGCTACGGGCTTCTCCAGCAGGTCGATGTCATATCCTCGGTGTCCGGCGGCTCCTTTACGGCTGCCTACTACGTGCTCAGTTGTGACGACCCACAGCAGTGTCCGTCTACCATTGAGGGATCTGCCAGACCGCGGTGGGACTCGGACGTCCTCTTCCCCAAACTGCAGAAAAATTTAATCGCCAAATGGGTAAGGAACTCGCTGTGGATCTTACATATCCTGCGTTACTGGTTTACATATTACGACCGCACCGACGTCATGGCGTGGATCATCGCCGA
>MGQS01000135.1:0-1849 GCA_001797905.1 Deltaproteobacteria bacterium RBG_16_54_11
TGTATGACTTGCAGTACTATGACGGTACCAATGACATAGAAGGTCAGATTTTTGATGTCGAGGTTCCCACGATTGGGGTTTGGAACGGCGCCGCCTTCCACACAGATCTGGTATTGTTCAGCGATATCACTCTTTGCACAGAGGACGCCTGGACAACCGATATGCATTTTCGGGTCAATATGGTTCCCGGCGACGGCATTCAGATTGCATGGCGCGAGCTTATGGGGCGCAAGAGATTTGCCTATGCCGAACTGACCGGCGAAATCATCACTGCTCGCAAGGCACTGGCCCTCGGTATGGTCAACGAGATTTGCCCCGACGTCGAATCCTGCTACAAGCGCGCCTGGGAGATCGCCGAGCTAATTATGCGCACCGGCACGCGCGTGACTCGCCGCATCACCACCCAGATACTCCGCAAGGCGTGGAAGGAAGATATTGCAAACGAGGTGCGGCACTCCTTCGCAACGGAAATGTACGTCACTGCCACGGAACATTCTCCCCATGAAGTCAACTATTGGCATTGGGCTCACGAAGAAGCCGATCTCGTTCGCAAAGCCGAGAAGAAAGGCAAGGTCATCCGTCCCCGTGTTGACGGCGGTCAAGAGGAAGACGAGATCAAATAAGGGCAGAGTGGCTCATACACGAATTGATGGGGGTTGGTTGCCGATGAATCGACACGAAATCAGTAGAGAAAAAAGATCATGGCAAAGGTCATTGTAACCGCAGCGCTGACGGGTGGCGGTAGCACTCCGAGCATGTCCCCGTATTTACCTATTACGCCGCAACAACTGGCAGACGAAGCAGTACGAGCCTACGAAGCCGGTGCGGCTATTGCCCATGTACACGTGCGTAATTCCGAAACCGGACAGCCCTGTTCAAATCTCGAATACTTTCGTGAAATCGCCACCAAAGTAAAGAGCAAATGCAATATCGTCATCTGCTTCACAACCGGCGGTACTCCGGAGATGACCGTGGCGGAGCGCGCCAGGGTCGTCGCCGAGTTAAATCCGGAACTCGCCACGTTCAATGCCGGCTCGATGAATTTTGGCATCTTCCCGGGCGCGGAAGGCATTAACGAATACAAGTATAACTGGGAGAAACCGCACCTGCTGAATTCGGAGAACAGCATCTTCCCTAATACGTTCAGGACGCTGCGAGAATTCAGCCAGATGTTTGCCCAAACCAACACCAAGCCAGAACTGGAAGTATATGATAGCGGCATGATCCATAACCTGGCTTACCTGGTGCAAAAAGGATACCTCAAAAAACCTCTCCATATCCAATTCGTTCTAGGTACGATGGGAGGGCTGCCAGCCACCGTCAATAATCTCAACTTTCTCTATCATTCCGCACGGGAAACACTTGGCGAATTTACCTGGTCAACCTGCGCTATCGGTCGTTTCCAATTCCCTATGTGCACCGTGGCGATGATCATGGGAGGGAACACCAGAGTGGGTATGGAAGACAACCTGTATGTGAGCAAGGGAGTTCTCGCCAAAAGCAATGCGGAGCTGGTGGAAAAAATGGTGCGTATCCTCCGTGAGTTTGGTAACGAGCCGGCTTGTCCCGACGAGGCGAGAAAAATCCTAGGACTCAAAGGTCTCGATCAAGTAAATTATTAGGGTTCCTAACAGTCAGACTCGCTCCAAGTAATCAGGGTAAGATATTCGCTGGGCAGAGTGAGCCTGAGCAATCCTCTCGGTCGAGAATTGCCGCAGTCTACTCTGCCTTTTCATTTCCGCCAAAGGGGCATGTGAAAGCAGCAGTTTATACAGCCGTGAAGAGAATAGAGTTTCAGGACCGACCCATGCTCAAGGCGGGTCCTGGCGAAGTGGTGGTCAAGATCAAG
>MGQS01000135.1:1995-4580 GCA_001797905.1 Deltaproteobacteria bacterium RBG_16_54_11
CCTTGCGGCAAATGCTATTACTGTCTACATGGCAAACCTTCCATTTGCATCGAGGGTTTTGAGCAGACCAACGGCTTGCGCCGTGATGGGGGGATGGCGGAGTATATGCTGGTCAAAGATCCCCAGTACATGCTCACCCGAATACCCGATCATGTCCCGTTTGAGGATGCGGTGCTGATGGATTGCATAGCCACCGCTTACCGCGGGATCAGGCAGTCTGCTTTTGGGATGGGCGATAATGTCGTCGTCTCCGGTGCCGCTTCCATTGGACTATCCCTTATCCAGCTCCTCAAGATAGGTGGTGCCGGGCATATCACTGTCCTTCAGCCCTCTCCCATGAAGAGAGAATTGGGGCTCAAGTTAGGTGGCGACATCGCGTTTAATCCCATCGAGGAGGGAGATACGCTTCGAGATAAAGTGATGGCACTCTCGTGACCGACAAAAACCTGATCAAGGTCGTCGTCGCTCCATAGAGCGGCTTACCACTCCATTCTGGTGAGAGGTCACTCATGGCAGGTAATACAAGGTTCGGGAAGCTCTTAGAGCCAGGATATATAGGTTCGGTGCGTACCAAATGCCGTCTGCTAAAGACAGGTTCTTCGCCGGGCTTTTACCCCTGGGAAGATGGCTACTTCCAAGAAAAAGCCATTGGTTTCTTCGAGGCAGTCGCCAAAGGTGGCGCCGGAATCGTAACCCTGGGAGCGGCTCCGCTAGGTGTGCCACCTGGAAAAGGATACGCCTTCGATGACGACAAGTATATTCCTCGTATGGCTAAAGTGGTCAATGCCATCCACAAATACGATTGCCCCGCATTCATGCAAATGTTTCACCTGGGTCCGATGCTGCCGCCATTTCTGGTGGCTATGGGGAGTGAGGCACTGGCTGCTTCCTCGCTGACCCGAAGCGAGGTACCTCTCCCTAATTTGCCCATTCCCAGGGCGCTAACGGTTGCCGAGATCGAAGGAATCGTAGAAGCATTCGTTGACCAGGCGGTGAGAGCAAAGAAGACTGGATTTGATGGCATCGAGTTGAACGCCGGCTGCAATCACCTGCTGAACGGTTTCCTCTCTCGTGCCTGGAACAAGCGCCAGGACGCTTATGGTGTTGGCAGCTTGGAGAGCCGCTCCAAGATTCTTGTCGAGATTATCAAAGATGTCAAACAGCTCAACGGCAAGCAGTTTGCCATCACCGTCTTGATCAATGGTGCCGAGCCAGGACTGGACAATGGCATCACACCGATGGAAGCTCAGGGTATTGCCAAGATACTGCAAGCTGCTGGCGCTGATGCCATTCTTGTGAGAGTAGAGTTCTATAACAAACCCAAGGACCCTCGTCTGCGTGATAGTACCCAGTTGCCTGATGTGGCTCTTTATCCCGAAACCCCGTTTCCCGTGAGCAAAGCAGAGGTAGATGACAGCCGTCATGGGGCGGGCGGTTGGGTGCCTCCCGCTATCGCCGTCAAGCAAGCAGTATCAATACCCGTCATCACCGTAGGGCGACTCGATCCGGAGCTAGGCGAAGGATTGCTGCGCCGCGGCGTCGTGGATTTTGTTAGTTTCAACCGAAGGTTGATGGCAGACCCTGATCTCCCAACCAAGCTCCGTGAAGGAAGGTTGGAAGACATTCGCCCGTGCACCGGCTGTGTTACCTGCTTTGATAACAACGAGCACGGCAATCCTCCGCTCTGCCAGGTGAACGCGGCTCTGGGAAAAGAAAATGCATACGAAATCAAACCAGCCGCGAAAAAGAAAAGGGTCATGGTCGTCGGCGGCGGACCGGCGGGAATGGAGGCAGCGCGGGTTGCCGCCCTAAGAGGACATGCGGTAACCATCTTTGAGAAGGAGCACGACCTAGGCGGTTCCATGCTCGTCGCGGCGATCGTAAAAGAACATGAGGGCGAAGCTTTCCTGGCTTTCGTTCGCTACCTCAAGACCCAGATCACCAAGCTGGGCGTGCAGATCAAGCTGGGCGAGCAAGTGACCAAGTCCATTGTCGAGGCGAACAAGCCGGATGTGCTCATCATTGCCGCAGGGGGCGACCATACGATTCCCGATGTGCCTGGAATCAACAATCGCCGGGTGCTCACCAGCAAGACCCTCCATCGCCAGCTCAAGGGCTATATGCGATTCATCCCATCCCAGCTCTTGAACTCTCTCACCAGAGTCTGGATGCCTGTCGGAAAAAGGGCCGTCATCATGGGCGGCAGCATACAGGGATGCCAGACAGCCAGGTTCCTAGTTAATCGGGGCAAGACGGTGACTATTGTGGATACGGCTGAGGCGCTCGGCGACGGGTTGCTAGAAATATTCATCAAGCCGCACCTTCTCAATTGGTTGGATGAAAAGGGTGTACGCATGTTGCCCGGCGTAAAGTATGACGAGATAACCGACAAAGGTTTGGTCATCACCACCAAGGATGGAAAGAGACAGACCCTTGAAGCGGATAGCATCGTAACGGCGCTGCCCCTGCAGCCGAACACCAAACTTTTCAAAGAGCTAGAGGGTATTGTTCCCGAAGTTTACGCCATCGGAGATTGCAACGATCCTCATTTGGTAGTCAATGCCGTTGAGGATCGTTGCAATCTC
>MGQS01000135.1:4600-6832 GCA_001797905.1 Deltaproteobacteria bacterium RBG_16_54_11
GGAAAGAAAAGTTTTCGACAATTACATCAATCGCTTCAACGCGCGGGATGCCACGGCTTTCGAAGACTATATCGCTCCGAATGCTAAAGTGATCAATGGAACGCTCGAGATCTGCGGAATGCAGGGCATGAAGGACCATTACGCAAAAATCTGGACAACGTTCGCGGAAGAGCTGCACGTGGAACGTTTTGTGAGCGATGAGCAGACGCTCGCCATTCAAATGTGGACTCACTTTACAGCCATGAAGGACGATGACAATTCCGTGTTTGGAAAAGTTAGGGCTGGGGAAACCTTTGCTTATCACGGCGTCATCATGTATCAGATTGCGAAAGACAAGTTCACGGATATCAAGGTGGCGTACCTTAGTTTCAGCCGTACGAATCTTGAGGGAAAGCGGGTCGAACTCGGAATCCCGCACTAGCCGGCGTTGAAAAACGCCGCGCTTGGCATTGTCAGAGGACTAATAATTCCTATCCATGAACAAGGAGTACGTGATGAAAAGATTCGACAAGCTGCTAGAGCCCTATCATATAGGTTCGGTCAAGACCCGGAACCGGATCATAAAAACCGGTGCGTCGTCGCTGTACTGGCGCGACGATGAGCTTCATATGAACAAGACTTTGCTGGCTTACTATGAAGCGATAGCCAGGGGCGGCGTCGGTCTGCTGATCGTCGAATCCCCGACCATTGATTACCCTTCAAGCTCTCGGTGGAGTCAGATCTATCGTTTCGATAACGACAACTACATCGAGGGCATGAGTGAACTGGTTCAGGTCATTCACAAGTACGGCTGCCCGACGTTTATGCAGATGGTTCACCTCGGTCCCTGGCAGAATCCGCTTTTTCCTGACAAACCGCCTATTTCCAGTCTGGCGCCGGTAGGAGCTTCACCCGTCAACCTGAATACCCCGGGTGATTTTCATCGTGACTTGATTAGAGAGCTCTCCATCCCCAAGATTCAGGAGATCGTGGACAAGTTTGCCAGCGCTGCGGTGCGCGCGCAAAAAGCCGGCTTCGACGGTGTGGATATAAACGCCGGTAGCACACATTTGTTGCACAACTTTCTCTCTCCGTTCTGGAATAGACGCGCGGATGCGTATGGCGGCAGCCGAGAAAACCGAGCCCGCTTTCTGGTGGAAATCATACAGCAAGTCAAGAAACGCTGTGGGAAAGAATTCCCGGTCTCGGTCTGCATGAATGGCATCGAGATCGGCAAGACCGTCGGTATTGATGATGACAAGTGTATGACGGTTGAGGATAGCCAGGGTCTGGCAAAGATCGTCGAGGCCGCCGGCGCGGACGCGATTCAGGTAAGGAATCAGTGGTTAGGATACCACGTCGGCGGGTTTCTCCCCGACTATCTTTTCTATCCGGAACCTCCTATCCCCTTGAAAGACTTTCCAAAAGAGTACAACGCCAGCCAAAGAGGAGCCGGAGCGAATATCTACCTCGCCGAGGGCATGAAAAAGGTACTATCTATTCCGATCATTGTCGTCGGCAAGCTTAGCCCTGAACTGGGGGACCAAGTCCTGCGCGAGGGCAAGGCAGACTTTATTGCCATGAACCGAGGCATATTCGCCGACACCGAGCTTCCCAACAAGCTCGCTGCAGGCAGGCGTGAGGATATTGCCCCTTGCACGGCATGCGGCACCTGCTTGGATCAGACCATCCAGATGAAACGGCGCTGCCGGATCAATGCCGCCATCGCCACAGAAAAGCACACCATTGACAAAGCGGAAAAGCGCAAGCGAGTCGTTGTGGTGGGCGGTGGACCGGCAGGAATGGAGGCAGCCAGAGTGGCGGCCATAAGAGGACATCAAGTAGCCCTTTACGACAAGGCATCAAAACTGGGGGGATTGCTTGACCTGGCGGCGCTGATCAAGGGGCTTGAGATTGAAGACTTGCCCAGTCTGGTCCGCTATTTCAAGATTCAGCTTGATAAACTGGGCGTAGAAGTAAAGCTTGGCATAGAAGTTAATAGCGCACTGATCGAGGCGATCAAGCCAGATGTAATCATCGTGGCTACCGGCGGCACGCTCACCGTTCCGGAGATACCGGGCATAAACAATCGAAAGGTGGTCACCACTCCGGCTCTGCATCGCCAAGTCAAGCCCTTCCTAAAGCTACTCGGACCGAGGATGTTGGGGTGGTTGACTCACTTTTGGCTGCCGATCGGCAAAGAGGTTGTCATTATCGGCAGCGGGCTGCATGGTTGCGAAACCGCCGAGTTTT
>MGQS01000136.1:0-2597 GCA_001797905.1 Deltaproteobacteria bacterium RBG_16_54_11
CCTTCCGAAAGATGTGCAAGGGGCAGATCGCGCACTTCAAGGTCCCGCGCTACTGGATGGTCGTGGACGAGTTCCCGATGACGGTCACGGGCAAGATTCAGAAGTTCAAGATCGTCGAGATGGCAGTTCGCGAGCTAAAGCTCCATGGAAATATCTTTCACGGTGAATAAGGTCTAGACGCTAATCAAGTCGTACTCCATGGTACCGAGGCCAATGTCCTGCGCATGTCTGAGCTGTTTCAGGCCGTCTTCCTTCGGGTGCGCCTTTTTAAAGATATCCTCGCCGCTTGCCTGATTCACCAGATCGAAGCTCGCCTTGTCGATTCCGACAGGGTCAAGCGAGGCAAAGATCCCGACATCGGGGCCGATGCGGGGGTTTTTATAGGGCCAACAGTCGCATTCCTGGTTTATCCTCAAGGCGAAATTTAAGAAGCATGCCTTTCCTTTTTTATCATTCAGTACGGCGTAAGCATACTCCGCCATCTTCTCCTGCACGGCGTCACCCGCCTCGGTATCTATAAAGATCGTCATGTTGGGGCAGGCTGCCACACAGCTTGCGCATCCGATGCATTTTGAGCGATCGAGCACGGCCTTCTCATTTTCCATAGTGATGGCTTCTGCGGGACAGACGATCTCACATTCGCCGCAGCCGGTGCACCGATCCGTATTGAAGACCGGCGCCGCGTCGCAATGCTGGGCAAGCTTGCCTTCTCTTGTGGCGCAGCCCATCCCGATATTTTTTATTGCCCCTCCGAATCCGGTTAAGCCGTGGCCCTTGAAATGACCGATGGAGACGATTGCATCGGCGTCTATAAAAAGTCGCGCGACTTTTGCTGTCTGGATATGTTTTTGATTGATCTGGACAGCGGCGATATCTGCTTCTTTCTTATCATCGGGGATGAAGACATCCAGGCCCACGGCCTTTTTGGTGAACCCGTGCTCGCGGGCAAGCGCTTGATGATCTGCCGCGTTGAGGCGCCTGCCGCGATAGAGGGTATTCACATCGGCAAGGGTTATTGATGCGCCTTTGCGCTTTACCTCGTCGCAGATGACGCGCACGTGGGCCGGCCTGACAAAGTTGATATTGCCCGCCTCGCCGAAGTGCATCTTCATGCCGACCTTGTCTTTTTCGCGGATAACGTCCAAAATCCTGCTTTTCTCAAGCAACTTTTTGAGCTGGCCGTTTACCGCACCGATATCATCGGCATCCTTTACCGGTGCGAAATATACTGTGCTCTTCATAGGTTAGCCCTTTCTAGATTACGTCATATCAAAAAAATCAGCACTAGAATCTAGTGTAGACTATTTTTATGAGAATTTCCAGTTAAACCTGGACAAGCCTATGAGGCTGCTCCTTGGCGCAGGTCAATTCAGCTAAAAAAGGGGTTGACTTGAGAAGATGTTAAGATAGAGTGATGTATAGCGTGGAAAGAGATGAGGATCTATGCGCTCGCAGAGGAAGAATGAATTTATTTCGGCAAAGCCTCATGCTACCCTGACAACGGGTGAGGTCATCCGGATGCTTCGCGACCTCAAGGGCTGGACTCAGGCCGAGCTTGCACAGCGTTCCGGGATTAGCGCCGGCAATATCAGTCTCTTGGAAAACGAAAAGGTGGACATTGGTAAAAAGCGGGCAGGGCAAATAGCAGAGGCTTTTAATGTCCATCCCGCTATTATCATGTTCCCTGAATATGAGGGTCAAGCAATCAAAAGGGCCGCCTAGTTACCCGGATTCCACTCAGCTCGACAATTGTGGCGGTTCAGGATTGATGACTACCGCATAATTGTCGCAGAGGGACAGCAGGGGGTGATGGACAGATACGATCTCTGCCTCGCGTGTAACTGGGAGCATGACACCGACTTCGCGGCCATGCTCGCGGCTGCCTGCCGGGCGCGTGGGCTGTTGCTGTTGCAGATCACCCCAGAGAACGTTGTCGAGGCAGCAGACGATGTGGCCAAGGACCGGATTGCCTTCCAAGCCTTTTGGGACCGGACCTCGGAGGGCGATGCGCGGTTTGTCCCTATTGTGCAGTGGGCAGCAGATCACGGTGTGTGTCAGATAAATCCCCCTGAACAGGCCCGTCTGACATGGGACAAGGGCCAAATGCATTCGGCCCTTGTCGGTCTTGGCCTGCATACGCCGTACACCATCATACTCCCGTCTTATGAGGAAGAGCCCGCTTTAGCCGCGTCTATTGATCTGAAGGTCCTCGGCGAGCGCTTCATCATCAAGCCTGCTCACGGGGGAGGGGGCGAGGGCGTGATTGTCGAGGCTACCTCGCTATCCCAGGTGCTGAGTGCACGGCAAGAATATCCAAGTGACAGATATTTGCTGCAGGCGCATGTGACTCCGATACAACTGGGCGAGCAAGCAGCCTGGTTTCGCGTCATCTACAGTGCAGGCAAGGTATATATATGCTGGTGGGATACCAATACTCATGTTTACACCCCAGTTACTGCAGCCGAGGAAACAAGTTACCATTTCAGCCCCTTACGCACAATAACGACCTCCATTGCCGACTTCTGCGGGCTTGATCTCTTCTCCACCGAGGTTGCCCTCACCCCTAACGACCTCTTCGTTGTGGTGGACTATGTCAA
>MGQS01000136.1:2624-3978 GCA_001797905.1 Deltaproteobacteria bacterium RBG_16_54_11
AAAGGCTGCTGATGGCGTCCCTGATACGATTGTGCGGGATATTGCTGATGGTCTCGTCGGGCTGGTGGCAGCCCGTTGCTCGGCGCCTTATACTGACGGAGTGAGCTAAATTTACACTATCATTTCCCAGGGGGCTTGATATGAGGAACTTTGTCATATGGCTGGCATTTATATTGATTATCCCCGCCTGCATGCGGGCGCAGCCGATGCTGGTTATTCATTCGGCTTCAGGGGATCATCGGGTGAAAGTGGAGGTTGTTACGAAAGCTGCTGATCAGGCGCAAGGCTTGATGTACAGGCGATCTCTTGAAAAAGACAGCGGCATGCTCTTCATCTTCGGGAAAGAAGAGCCCCAGAGCTTCTGGATGAAAAATACCTTGATACCGCTCGATATGATATTCATCTCCCGTGACCTCGTTATCGTGGACATCACGACCATGCAGCCCTGCATAACTGATCCGTGCCCGGACTACACATCCAGGCAGCCGGCGCAATATGTGCTGGAAATCAATGCCGGCTATTGCCGCAGCCGCAATATTATAATCGGCGATAAGATTTCTTCGGATGCAATACGATAAGCGGGAAACTCACCTTACTGTGCTATTCCGCAGGCCTCTGCTACGATCTCTGAGATGTCCTTCACAACAAGCTTGCCTTCGAGCTCCTCCGATTTGAGGGCGTCTTCGAGCATGGTCAAGCAGGTAGGGCAGGCCACTGCCAGGACATTCGCACCTGTCTCATAAGCCTCGCGGACCCGGCGACGCGACGGGCTGTCGGCGCTTCCGCCCAGGAAATCGATATAGAAATTGCCCCCGCCTCCGCCGCAGCAGAGTGCGCTGTCTCTATTCTTCTCCATCTCTATCAGCGTCAAACCAGGGAGCGCTCTCAGGATTGCCCTTGCAGCCTCATATTCACCGCTCCAGCGACCCAGGAAGCACGGGTCGTGGAAGGTGACCCGGGCGTTGAAACCTTTGGATATATCCAATTTGTTGTCACGGATAAGGTCTCGGAGCACCTGGGTCTGGTGCAGGACCTCAAATTGCCCCCCATACCAGGGGTATATATTCTTTATCGCGTTGTATGCATGCGGCGACAGGGTGATGATCCCGCGCACGCCGAGCTTCCTGAACTGGGCAATGTTTTTTTCGGCCACCATTTCAAAGAGCCCCTTTTCACCCATCATGTGCACCTCATTGCCGTCGCAAAGCTCTTCCTTGCCTAAGGTGCCGAAGGAGACGCCGGCCTTTTGCATCACGGCGCCGAGCGCCTTGGTCGCCTCTTGGGCGCGGGTATCATAGGAGCCTACGCAGCCGACGTAATAGAGATAGTCCTGCCCTTGGTATGGCAATAGCCC
>MGQS01000136.1:3989-4292 GCA_001797905.1 Deltaproteobacteria bacterium RBG_16_54_11
CGCCCCGCTTGGCCTTTGCCATGCCGTAGGGATTTCCGTGCAGCTGAATATTTTCCAGGAATTCTTTGACACCGGCAGGGATCATACCTCGCTCGACCATCTCTCCCTTTGCCGCCGTGATCATATTGAGTATGTCGACATTGAAGCGAAGCGGACATTTTACCTCGCAGTTTTTGCAAGCGGTGCAGGAGAACATGATATGGGCAAAATGGTCTGTCCAGCCTATCTCATCGCTGAGCCAGGCCCTTGTCAGCCACAATCTCCCGCCGCAGGAATACGTCTCCATGCGGTACCTGGCATAGG
>MGQS01000136.1:4408-4792 GCA_001797905.1 Deltaproteobacteria bacterium RBG_16_54_11
GGATTCATGATCCCATTGGGATCAAGGAGCTGTTTCACCTTGCCCATGAGGTCGAGGGTATTGGCGTTTAATCGCTCAATAACGAGCTTTTGACCATAGACGCCCGGTTTCCAGATGGTTCCTCCCAATTCTAAGACGAGGTCATCGGTTTCGTGCAATGCCTCACGTGCGTGCCTGATGGTCTCCTCATCTGCCCGATTAAAGGCATAAGTCCACGAGAACATCATGGCGTGGGCGGCTCCGATGCATCGTCCAAGCACCGTGTATGGTATGCCGTGTCTTTCGGAGATCTCCTTTCCTCTCCGGTAGCATTCCGGGTATTTTTCAATCGGCATGATGCTGCCGACATATTCGAAGCCGCCCCCCTTGCGCCAGTCGGCGGTT
>MGQS01000136.1:4917-6806 GCA_001797905.1 Deltaproteobacteria bacterium RBG_16_54_11
GATCGTGAAGTGCTGAAGCTCGCTGGTAAAAGGCGGTATTGCCTGGCTGGCAGCCACGATATCTTCCGCCATTTGGGTATGAGTAATCTTATAGATGATCTCGGGGACCAGCTCTTCATCGGCAACGACGAACATCCCTATGCCTCTGATCTTCTTGCACGGAAAGAGCCGTATGGATACCTTGGTGATGATGCCGGTGGTCCCGTTCCATCCCAGAAATAGCCCCACATCAGGCAGGGGGTGCAGGGTGAACCACCCCACGCCGGTGGCGCATGAGCCGAACAGGCAGATCTCGCCCGTGGGGAGAACGATTTCCAGACCATTGATCATATCGGAATTGAAGCCGTACGGATGCGCGAGGTCCCCCTGGCCGTGGATGGCCACATTGCCGGCGATGGTGGCGGCAGGGGGCGCGCCCGGCTCCGAATGGGTCAGGTGGGGATAATGCCTCTCCAGGTAAGCGGTCAGCTGCCCCTGGGAGACCCCGCACTCAACCAGGGCGTACCGCGCCCGCTCATTGACCTCGATGATGCTGTCCATCCTCTTCAGGTCCAACAGCATGCCTCCCTTGAAAGGGACCGCGAGGCCTGCCAGGGACAACCCCCCTCCCAGAGGAACTATCGGAATCCGCTCTTTGTTGGCGAGCCGGACGATCTTTTGGATTTCTTCCGTGGTTCTCGGCGATATTGCATAGTCCGGTCGGTGCGGCTCGGTTGTCCCGAGGTCCCACGAATAGATGAAGAGCTCCTCCGGCTGATTCGAGACATGGTCTTTGCCGACTATCTTGACGAGCGCTTCGTACACCGAATCCATGAACTCACCTCCATCCTGCCGGGCTCTCGCCGATGGCGAGCCGGCACAGGTCGCTCATAAAGACGGGCTTAATACCGCTTCCGGCGACCATCTTACCCAGGGTGCTGTAACAGGCGGGACAATTAAAGACGCAGACATCGGCGCCGGCGTTTTTCATGTCCTCGATGTTTCTTCTCTGGACATCGGCGGCGCGCTTGCGACTCCCCTCCCGTCTCTGCCCCTGAATAGTGCCGCCGCAACACAACGCGTTCTCATCGACATATTCCCTTTTTACCGCTTCGGCCCCTATCAGATCAAAGATCGCCTGCACGAAGCGATGTTTATCCGGAGACAACCGGGATGAGCAGGGACGCTGATACGCTACCTTAAGCTTCACTGGTTTTATCTCATTCTTGAGCTCAAGCAATCGATTATAGAGATATTCGAATAAGTGGATTGGCGTGAAGGGGACCTCCATCCCGACGGAAGGACAGTAGGAGGCATAGGTTCCATAACATTCGTCATGGAAGCAGACGAGCTCGGTAACATCATGCTCGGCAATGGTCTTTATGATCTTGGGGAGTCGCTCCTTTATAATAGAGCTCCTGGCGAAGTGGAGGTACATGAGCTGACAGAAGTAATGGAACATCTTGCGGGGGTCCGTTGAGATGACCGGCAGGCCTTCGAACAGCCTTCCCTGTATGAGAAACATGAGATCGGAGAAGACCCCCATCAGAAGGGCCTTTCCGTTGATCTGCTCAATCTGCGGCTCTCCCCGGAAGGGAATGCCCATATTGATTCCTCGCTGGATAATAGGTCTGGGCAGCGGCGGGATATCGAGCGCTTCCTGCTTCTCCACGATGAGGTAGTAGGGATGGTTGTTACAGGGGCAGTATTCTTCGCAGGCGTAGCAGGTGACACAATCGCGCAATACGAAAGAATCCTCGCCATGCGCTATTTTCAGTATCTCTCGTTTGGCGCTTTCTTTATCAATGTCGATGTACTGGCACTTGACGAGGCACGCTTGCGTCTTGCAGCTTAGGCATTTCTGTTCATCATATTTCAATTCATACATCTATCGCCTCCTTGTGGATGGG
>MGQS01000136.1:6812-9044 GCA_001797905.1 Deltaproteobacteria bacterium RBG_16_54_11
CCACGAGACACATAGCGATAGGGTCTATTGTAATAATAATGCGAGATAAAATCAAGAACATATACAGTTGGTAATCTCCATTAAGCACAAAGGTGGATTCTTGGTATTTGAATTTCCCTGTTTATGATCTATAATGTATCGTGTAAGGGTATATGGGGAAGAAAGAAATTGCAATGGCTGAACAGGATGACGCCGCATATCCGGCGCAGTACGAAACCGAGGTCCTTTTGAAGGACGGGTCGAGGATCCTGCTCAGGCCCATCAAGCGTGCAGACGTCGACCGCTGGCTCGCATTTATCTCGAGGCTCAGTGAGCGCACCATGTACCTGCGCTTCCATTACGTGCCGCGACTGGGGCGCGATGACGCCATTCGCTTCTGTTGCATTGACTATGACAATGCCTTTGCCTTTGTGGCCGAGGTGTTAAAGGGCCAGCGCCGCGAAATCATAGCCATCGGGCGCTATTACCGTATACCCAACAAGCCCTCGGCAGAGGTGGCCTTCGCTATCGAGGATGCCTATCAGGGCAAGGGCATCGGCACCAAGCTCGTGGAGTGGCTCGCCAATGTGGCCCGCGACAGAGGTATCACTACCTTCGAGGCCTCGGTGCTTGCCGAAAACAAGGGGATGATGAACGTCTTTAAGGACTACGGCTTTCACGTTACCAGCGAATACGAGGGAAACGTGTACCGCGTCACCTTCCCTATAGCGCGGACTAAACTCGTGACAAAGAAAGAGGAAGAGAGGGAACGGGCCTCTACCGTTACCTCCATACGCTCCCTCCTGTATCCGCAATCGGTGGCGGTAATCGGCGCCTCCCGGGAGCCGGGCACCATCGGGCAGCTGCTCTTCAGGTGCATCATGCAAAGCGGGTTCTCCGGCGTCGTCTACCCGGTGAACCCCCATGCCGACGCGATCATGTCGGTGCGGAGCTATCCCTCGGTCCTCGATATCCCCGGCCCTGTCGATCTGGCGGTGATTGTCGTGCCGGCTCCTCTGGTAGCCACGGTAACCGACGAGTGCGGTCGCAAAGGGGTGCACGGCATCGTGGTCATCTCCGACGGTTTCAGCGAGAGAGGAGGCGAGGGGGCGCAGCGCGAGCAGGAGCTGCGCGATATCGCGCTCGGCCACGGCATGCGGCTCGTCGGTCCCAACTGCATGGGGATCATCAACACGGACCCCGCCGTCAATTTAAATGCCAGCTTTTCTCAGGTCTATCCTCCGCAGGGCAATGTCGCCTTTCTCTCCCAGAGCGGCGCTCTAGGGTTATCCATCCTCGAGTATGCCAGCAACCTCGATATGGGTATCTCCACCTTTGTGAGCGTGGGCAACCGCGCCGATGTCTCGCCCAATGACCTGCTGCTATACTGGGAGCAGGATGCGGCGACCAGGGTTATCCTGCTCTATCTGGAATCCTTCGGCAATCCCCGAAATTTCGCCCGCATTGCCAGGAGGACATCGGCGGTTAAACCCATTGTGGCTGTCAAGGGGGGCAGCAGCATTGCAGGCTCACGCGCCGCCTCGTCGCACACCGGCGCCCTGGCCACCCCGCAGATAGCATCCGACGCCCTCTTTCGCCAGGCCGGCATCATCAGGGTCGGCACCCTCGAGGAGCTTTTTAACGTCGCCACCCTGCTCTCCAATCAGCCGGTGCCCGGGGACCGGAGGGTGGCCATCGTGACCAACGGAGGAGGCCCGGGCATCATCGCTGCCGACGCCTGCGAGCAGCACGGATTGGCTCTGCCGGAGCTTTCCCCTGAGGCGATCGAGCGGGTGAAGCCCGTGGTCAAGAGGGAGATCGCGTTCCGTAATCCCCTGGACCTGACCGCCGGCGCCACCGGAGAGGAGTTCGAGAAGGTGTTGAAGATATTGGCCGATGACAAGGGTTTTGATGCCGCTCTCGCCATATTTATACCGCCGACGATCGTGGATCAAAGCGGGGTAGAGGAGGCCATGCGCAGGGTGGCCCCAGTGTTCCAGCGCAACAAGAAGCCCCTGCTCGCCTGTTTTATGGGGCAACGGGGTTTCAAGGCCAAGCTGGGGACCAGCGGTAAATTCGTCCCCTGTTACCCCTTTCCCGAAGAGGCCGTCGCAGCCCTGGCCAAGGCCGCCGAATACGGCGAATGGCTGAAAGGGCCCAAGGGGTCCATACCCAAGATTCAGGGGTTGAAGCGCGAGAAGGCGCAGGAGCTCATCGAGTCGGCCTTGACCAGCAGCCCCCAGAGGCCCTTGT
>MGQS01000136.1:9175-15093 GCA_001797905.1 Deltaproteobacteria bacterium RBG_16_54_11
CTCGCATCTGCCACCCTCGTGCACAAGACCGATGTCGGCGGGGTAGCCCTTGACCTCATGTCGGAAAAGGAGGTCGAGAGGGCCTTTAATGAGATGAAGGCCAAGATCGCCGGCATGGGCCGCGAGGCGGAGATGGAGGGGGTCATTGTGCAGCGCATGGTGGCAGGGGGGCAAGAGGTGATTGTCGGGGTGACCCAGGATCCGTCTTTCGGTCCCCTGATCATGTTCGGGCTCGGAGGCGTATATGCCGAGCTGTTAAAAGACGTGGCTGTTAAGCTGCAGCCGCTCACCGATGTGGATGCCCGCGAGCTCATAGGCTCCATCAAGATGACGAGATTGTTTGAGGGATTCAGGGGCGCGGCACCGAGCGATACCCAGGCCCTGGAGGATTTATTGCTGCGGCTCTCGGCCCTTGTCGAGGATATCACCCAGATCGCCGAGCTCGACCTCAACCCGGTCAAGGTGATGGGCAGAGGAGAGGGCTACTGGGTAGTGGATGCGCGCGTGATGGTGAGGTAAGAGGGGAGCAATTTCCTCTAAACTAAAAATTGAGCTGACCTGAAATAAACAGCGCTCTCAGATTAGCTCCAGCAACCACTTAGAAATGTAATTTTTCAATTTCAGATTTAAAAGTTCAAAATACTTCAGAGGCCGTGGCAATGAGTGGCTCAAGGCGTTCTGGATATAGCTCAAGGGCATACCCATGGCTGAAAAAATGTCTAAAGGCGAGAAAACGCCTCAGGCTGTCTCCCAGAGAAGAAGAAATTAAATTTTCGTCTACGACTTTAACCAATAAGTCACGATGCCATGACACCCCTTTGGGATTTTAAGGCCTTTTGCAAGGAATATCTGTTTGATCACATTCTCGATGCCATTGTAAAAATTGTGCAGTAACGCAGCTACACCAGCAAGTTCCAATGCCGAGAGCTTTGTTAGAGGAAGGGATGGTAATGCGTGAAGCGTTTTCTCTATGGCCTCATATTCTGCTTCAATTCTTTTTCGGTAATCAGCCATAGAGAACGATGCCCTCTTGCTGGATCATTTCTACAAACATAGATGTCCCTGAGAGATCGATAACATCAATAGGCTTTGATACAGCAAGCATCAGCTCGCCATAAAAGTCGTAAAACTGCTCCGTGGGAACCCCTTCAACAGCAATATCGATATCGCGACTTTCCGTCTCAGCGGATGCACCGGAGCCGAATAGCAACACGCGCCTGACGTGGTACTTTTTCGAAATTTTCTGTATAGTTTTTTTATCTCTCTCACTAATCATAGGCAAATTATATCAGTTCTTTATTCTTTTATCTATTCTTATTATTTCTAACACGCCGGCCGGGAAGCCCCTTTGAGCTTGTCTCAGGATCGGCTACCGCAACTGGTCGGTCCTTATTTCTCCTCGGCTTGCTTCTTGATCTTTCTCATCTTTTTGATTATCGCCTTGGAAGCAGGGCGGGAGGAATTCTCCAATTCATTGAGAAACCACCCCCCTTTGTGTTTATCGAATAAACTGCTGAGAAAGACGATCTTGTTGCCGCGGTACCCTTCGGGATCATATCCCTTCTCGGCAACGGAGTAGTACTCTATCGTTTGATTGCTCTTTATATCCCCCTTGAAAGGCTCGATGACCTGGCAGCGAATAAGGTAGCGGACATATCCCGCGTCCTTATCGCCGATGCTGCCGACTGCCTTGACCTCCTTGATATCCACAGAGGCCACAACGGCAACCTGCTCATAATCATTCTTTAAATAGTCATAGGAATAGTATTCATTTTCCGATGCGCAACTATAACTGAGTAGGGTACATGCGACACAGAGCAACAATAACAACCTTTTCATCTCAAACCCCTCTTGCATAAGGAATTATTGAACAGCTACAAAAGTGATAACATGCGGACGCCGGGGTGTCAATAAGGCTTGAATAACGGTAGTGTTCTATATGAAACTTGACATTCTCGGACAAAAGATGATAGCCTTTGATCGTTCCCGAAGCCGGGGGGCTTATGATAGGGACACACTCCATATCAATCACTTCGAGACCAGCGATCCCAAGGCTCTGCGCCTGTGATCTTCGCAAGATCGATTTCCCTTTACAAGATGACGATGATCTATACCCATGTGCTCAACCGGGATTGGCGGGTGTTCGCAGCCCTGTGGACGGGCTCTGAGGGAAGATAAGGAGGTTATTATGCCGATCCGCATAAGCTGCCGTGATAAGCTGCTGAATAGAGTGCAACTAATTGAATATACAGGGGTTAGTACGCCTCCGGCAAACAATCCAAAGGCGTGTTATATGGACAGAAAAACGAAACTCCGCATCATATGCGGATCAGTATAATCTATGTTAGAGTATACAAAGGAGGATAAAATGTTTCGCGTCCTAACTTTCATTGCCAGTTTCATAATTATTGTTAATACAGCATACGCTGCCAGTTTCTATGACGAAATGCATGACGCCATCGTGAAGAATGACATTCGCACAGTCGAATCCCTTTTGAAAAAGACTAATGCTGACCCAAACGAAAGAAGAGATACTCGTGCTTCTCCAACCTTTCTCACTCAAGCAGCCCGTCTTGGTCGTGAAGAAATCGTTTCACTATTGATCGCATCGGGGGCGGATGTTAATAGCGGCGATGGTGACTCCATGACGCCGCTCATGCATGCCGCTTGGAAAGGGCATGTGCGGATTGTCGAAATACTTATTAAAGCCGGCGCTGATATTCAGGACGAAAACAAATGGGGTGAAACTGCACTGCAACTTGCTAAACAGGGTAAACATGACGCTGTTATCACTGTATTAGAGAAAGCAGGGGCTAAGAAATGAACTCTAACAAGCCGCTAAAGCCGATCGCAGCCCACTGGGCTGCTCCGGCTTAGCTCTTCGTTATGATTTACTAAAAAATAAAAGGAGATAACAAAGGGCAAAATGGGTGAGAAGGCAAAATAAGGGACGTTGTTGACTAGCTTGACAAAGTATTGGGTGTGTGGCAGGATTAATAGGAGAGAGGAGTGGGGTCAATGCCGCGTCAGGCTCGTTTAGATGCACCGGGGACACTGCATCATGTTATACTGAGGGGGATCGAGAGGAGACGCATTGTTGATGATCGCGCTGATCAAGAGGCATTTATCGAACGCATGGGGCAAGGTGCCCTTGAAACTGGTATTGTGATCTATGCGTGGTCGTTATTGCCCAATCATGCCCATATCATGCTCAAGAGTGGGCAGGCGGGATTATCACACTACATGCGTCGTTTTCTCACGGGCTACGCCATAACGTATAATAGACGCCACAACCGCTATGGACATCTCTTTCAGAACCGTTTTAAATCCATCGTCTGTGACGAGGATGTCTATTTTAAAGAGTTGGTTCGGTACATACATTTGAATCCCCTGCGGGCCAAGCTGGTCAAGAATTTAAGGGAACTTGACCAGTATCCCTTGAGTGGGCATCGCTGTCTTATGGGGAAGAGAGACTATGAATGGCAGGATAGGAAATACGTCTTATCGTGGTTTGGCAAGAGGGAGAAGGAAGCTCGGAAGGCTTATCGGGACTATATGAGAGAGGGGATCAATCAGGGCAATCGGCCTGAGCTGGTGGGGGGCGGATTAATCCGATCCCTGGGTGGGTGGAGTGTGGTATCATCGCTGCGTAAGGATAAGGAGAAACTCTTAACTGATGAGCGGGTATTGGGGAGCGGGGAGTTTGTCGAGAAGATTATCAGAGAAGCGGATGAAAAGGTCATCTACCAGTTCTCGAGGACCTCGTTACAACTGAAAGTGAGGGGGCTGATAGAAGAGGTCTGCGCGCGTGAGGGGGTTGCGGTGCATGAGTTGCGCTCTGGCAGCCGGCGGGGAAAACTGCCTTCCTTGCGGTCGGCTATAGTGATTCGTTTGGTCAAGGACTATGGGATACCGTTAGCTGAGATTGGGAGACAGGTGGGGATCTCGACCTCGGCAGTTTCCAAGATTACCAGCCGCCATGAATTTACCTAGTCACGCTAGTCAACAACGTCCCTTCATACTCTTCATACTCCGCCAATATACAAGAAGCTCTCCGCAGAGATCAAAAATCTCATCCTGGCGGATAAACGCTCATCTCTGTCTGTGATGGAACTCAACTCTTTGCTCCGCGAGCGCGTCTTGAACGAATCATCAGCAGACACGCTCGGGTACAAGGTCTGTCCGAAATGCGGCTCTGAGAAAATCCATGCTAATCGCGATTTCGTCGTGGACGTTGAGGCCAGCGATAATGACATGCCTCTCCAAACTGCCACGCCGTACAAGACAATCGAGTGTGAAGACTGCGGGTGGCGCGACGACGAGATCACAAGGGACATTGACAGAATGCGAGAATAGGAAGACCGAACCAGAGGCTTGAATCTGCTCGAAAAGAGGCCCGGGGGGGCGTTTTTCAAAGCGTTCACGTTCTCGATTATGCAAAAATTTTGATAATTTTGAACAACGTCCTGTCGATTTTTATGTCTAAATCGAGGGAGGAAAATATATGAATATTCCTCAAAGAATTGTTTTAATCGTGGGAGCCTTTCTTATTGTTTTAATTCTTATTACTACTTCTCCAGTTAATTATTGGCATGGACATTCTATATATTGGGATAATCCTCTTTATAAGTCGATAAATTGGGAAACACTTCCCATATATTTATTAGTTATCGCTGGGGTAACTATCATGCTTTTCTTTGCTCTCAAGAGTAAAAAAAGTTAATTTGGGTTTATCAAGTATATAATCGCCTAATTTTATAATTTTGTACAACGTCTCCGGGATTTTCCCTGAAACTTGACATTCTTGGACAAAGGATGATAGCCTTTGCTCGTTCCCAAAGCCGGGGGGCTTATGACAGGGGCATACTTCATAATTCATAAAAAAAGCGGTCAAGATTTATACCCATCTCCTAAGGCTTATGGCAATTTCTGCCGGGGAGTGTTATACCGCACCTCTGTGGGTCAAGGGTGTTATAGAGAAACCATATACTGATTGTTCGGTTAAAGACTGAGGATAAGGGAGGATAAAGTATGCGTAAACTTATTGTCAGTTCTGTGATCGCTGTACTTCTTCTAGTAGGCTTTAGTATTTGTTACCCGAATGGTTGTCCTGAGTTGATTGGCAGATCATTCACAGGCAAGAAATCCATAGAACTTGCGTCCCTCATAAAGACGCTCACTTGGGGGGGGGGAACAGAATTGTCCTCACTTCCTGTAATCTGGAAAAAAAGAACTCAGCAAAAATCGAGAAGGAGGGGGGATCCAGCATCTTACTCTTATGACGGAGAGGTGTTAGTGACTGTCAAAGGTAGGTATCTTAAGGACTCTGATGGAAAGCCAGTAGAATGGTGGGTTGCCAGGGGATGGGATCAAGAACCCAATGCGGGGAGTGTCTATCTTGGTACTAGTTATTGCGTGGCCGACCTTCTTGCAGATTTCTTGGATAGTAGACCTGGGATGGGTACAGTTGACAACCTTATGGTCGAGAAGTTGTTAGCCCCGGAGGGCATCACATGCAGACTTGTAAAATGCCCGAACAACGCAGCTACAAGTGGTCTTAGAGTTTATAAAATATCCATCAATGGCAAGAGAACCGTATGGCTAGTCTTTGAGTGGAGCGGTGGAAGTGGCGGCGACAGTCTCGAGTTTCATATTCTAACATCTAAATCAGATGTAGACCGAATTCAGTGCGACGACGAGGATTAATGGTTTAATGGCCGAACCTGCGCCTTCACTAGGACCGCTCGTTACCTCGCGGCCTGTGAGCCGCTTTGCCGTCTTGTGCTAATTTTCAAAATAGGACACTACCTGGATAGCGGTCAACGTTCCATGCTATTTGACGTGGGGGAATTGTCTGTGGAGAGGGTTTTTTTATTGAGCAGTGTCAGCGGCAGAGGGCACAGATCGCCCCGCTCACC
>MGQS01000136.1:15150-17353 GCA_001797905.1 Deltaproteobacteria bacterium RBG_16_54_11
TCAGGCCCATGGCAAGGCCGAGGAGTTCAGTGGAATAAAATATAGGCAGGGCATTCGGGCCTTTCTGGCGAGTTTCCAGATTGGCCGGGCGTGAAGAGGGACGCCGGCTCCACCAGCGCGCCTGACGTTCGGAGAAACTATCGGGTTGATATCGTTCGGTAAAAATGGTAACCTGAAAGCATGGACAGGAAACACACAGCCATATCCCGAATGTCGGACCGTCGGAAAGACGACTTCGTTCCCGGCACGCCGGCGGACCGCCTTAGTCTCGTCTGGCCGCTGACCCGCGAGATCGCATCCTTGAGCAAGAAGCTCGATGCTGAACGAAGACTACAGAGACATGTTACACGTCTTGTCCGACGAGAAGTGGACCGGAGGGGGCGTTAATAAAAATGATATTTCAAGACCTGACCCTCTTTCCTCCCTCTTTATAATTATTATCAAAAGAGAAATATATGAATTATAAAAACTTACTTATTATTCTGTTTATAACTTTGATTGTAAGTAGTGTTAATGCATCTAATTCAAATAATGATGAAATTGAAATAAAAAAGTATAATTATGAAGAAATACCTGAAATCCAAATTATATCCGGCTCTACATTAGAAGAGTGGAAATATCCCGGAAGATATTCTGTCCTAAATGTTTTAAATAATGATAATCAAATATGGGCTACAAGAATTAATTCCAAAGATAAATATTTACCTTTTATCTATTTCCATTTTGAAAGAGAAATTACAGTAACTGAAGGCAAAATAACATCCGGTAAAAATATTCAACTTGATTTAATTGATTCAATCATAATAAAAAATGGACATAATAAATCTGAATCATTATACTCAAACAATATAAGAGCAAAAACATTAAAAGTATATATTCATTCAACTGACAATCATTCATATGAAGTAAAACCAATTACTTATACACTTAAGGATAATTATAATTCATATCAAAAAATTGATTTAAAAGATAATGGTAATAAGAATATTGTAGGGATACTAATAAGTTTTCAGGATTTCTATCCCAGTAAAAAATATAATGATTTATGTATTTCCTATATTGGATTTATAAAGAATAATAAAATACTAAAGTTTAAAAATTCAAAATTTTTATTTTTAAAAGAATCAAAAGAAATATATAAAAACAAGTTTTTAGAATTTATAAACGCACCCGATACTAATTTCGCTGAAATGACAGATAAATCAAAAGAAGCTAATAATCTTTTAATAATTGATAAAAATAATTTTTATTTAAACTCTATCAAATCAAATAAAATAGTACCAAATGAAAAAGGATATCTTAAAAAAATAAAATATAAATTCGAAGATAATAAATTATTTTTATACATAAATAATAATTGGAGAATTACAAATTATGAATGTGTCATTGAAGATACAACATGGGAAATACCATTATTTTTGTATAGGTATAAAGCAGTGATTTTTGATAACGAATTTTTAAAAGGAAAATTTTACATTGATGAATATGGTTCGGACGACCCTGAAAGATTTAATGGTATTAAAAATCTTTTTAAGGAAACTCATGGATTTTATTAAATTATTTTTATTCAAATCATGTTTAACGATAAGTTGCAGTCAGATGCGGTTAGCGTTTAACTTGCATTCGGAGTTTTAGTACTGTTCTGTGAACTATTCTGTATTACTTTGTCATTGCTATTACCCGCCGCACAGCTGAACTTGAAGTTGCACCTACCGGAAAATCTGCTTTACTATCTTGCGCTAATTTTTAAAATAAAACACGATTCGCATAGCCGTTAACGCCCTATGCTATTTTAGGTGGGGAATAGTATGGGGAGAGGTTTTTTGTCTATATCAGGGCGATCCTGAAGATTCAGAGCGACCTTGTTACCTTTGCTGCGCAATGGCCGCCTTGGGCGATATCAGATGTTTCTTCCACCAACCCTCGGCCTCCTTGTTCAGGCCCATGGCGAGGCCGAGCAGCTCGGAAAAATAGAATATTGGCAAGGCGTTCGGGCCCTTCTGTTGTGTCTCCAGGTTGGCCTGGCAGAGCGGGCACGCAGCGACGACGCCGTGGGCGCCGGCCTTGCGCGCTCCTTCCGTGATCTCACCGACGAGTTGCTCGACCAGCTCGGGCCGCAGCAGGGCATGACCCGCACCGCAGCAGTCGACCTTCCATGACCAATCAATGACCTCCGCGCCGGTCATCCCGATCAACTCATCCA
>MGQS01000136.1:17403-18464 GCA_001797905.1 Deltaproteobacteria bacterium RBG_16_54_11
ACCAAATAACAACCGTAATAGCAGACGACCTTTATGCCCTTCAGGTTATTGACGATCTCCTGCTTGATCTTTTTCTTTATCGCCGGTTGTGAGAAGACGGTGATGGGATGATAGACATGGGCAGTGCCCTTGTACTTTTTCCCCAGGATCTCTTCTATCTCTTTCCTCATAGAGGAGTCTTCCTGCAGGTGCTTCTTGGCTTCCATGAAGCGGAGAAAACAGGCAGCGCAGGGTACGGCGATATCCAATCCCATGTCTTCGGCGATCATCAGGTTGCGGGCCGGAAGGGCGACACCTAATACGGGATCGACCGCGTGGGCCGAAGATGCGCCGCAGCAGTTCCAGTCGGAGAGTTCTACAAGCTCTATACCGACCTTTGCGGCAACGGCCCGCAGTGACCGGTCGTACTCAATGGCCGTAGACTCCAAGGTACAACCCGGGAAATATCCTATCTTCACTTCTGCTTCTCCAATTGGGAAAAGATTTTCTTCATGACCTTTGTTCCCTTTATCTTAATCGGGAGGAGCTTGAGCTTGCCGTGGCGGAACATCTGAACAGCAAGGCGAATTTCATCGGGATTCAATTTGAACAGCCCGCCGGTCCTTCGTTTCAGATCGATGATCAACGCGAGCTCATGCACCCTTCCCAGGTACTTTATCGCCGCAAGAAAGGCGTCGTTGATCTTGGGCCCCTGCTCCGTCACCTTTCCTTCCTTCACCGACATCTGCCGCAGGAGGTCCATCAGTTTTACGATCGGTATCTCATTGGGGCAGCGGGTCGCGCACGTCTCGCACGAGGCGCACATCCAGCAGGTAGACGCCCGCAGGACCTTCTCCTTGTCGCCGAGCTGAACGTGCTTGAGGAGCTCGTGAGGCTTGAGGTCCATAGTGAAGGCAAGCGGACACCCGAGGGTACAGGTGAGGCACTGATAGCAGCGATTAACCTCGGGAACCTCCTCCTGCACCTTACGGATGAAATCGAGGTCCTTCTTCATATCTTGGGCTCCTGCATCTTTTCGAGCTCCTCTTCTTTGAACGTGGAAATAGGAATTTCTTCATCTA
>MGQS01000136.1:18992-19087 GCA_001797905.1 Deltaproteobacteria bacterium RBG_16_54_11
CGAGGAAGCCTATCCTGATATCGGCCCAGGGGGCAAAGGGATGGAGACATATCTGACATGCCTCCCGCAGCCGCTCGTCTTCCTCACCCTTGTTC
>MGQS01000137.1:0-624 GCA_001797905.1 Deltaproteobacteria bacterium RBG_16_54_11
TACAATAAGTGAGCAAACCTCACTTCTGGGTTCAAGATACTTGGACTACAGCAGGTTGAGGTCGAAAGCCGGTTATGTCTTCGATAGTAGTGGTGATGTCGGGCAGATCATTCTCAGCGGCCCCTATGGGAAATACCTGCACTGGACTGTGGAAGGGAAACGAGCTCATTTGGGCCTGGCGGCAGCCGAAGGGATCAGCGCAATTGTGATCGCAGCCGAGGCGATATCACAAATGAGTTTAGGACAGGTAAGCGAGTCCACGGTAGCAAATATCGGGAAGATCCAGGGCGGAGAGCTGGGATCCATTATCCCCGCATTCGTCCAGATGTTAGGAGAGATACGCAGCTACACCAGCGATGAGCTGGAGCGGCAGGTTACCCATATGTGTGAGCTCGTACAGGCTGCGGCACAGAAACACGGCGGTTCAGCTCAAGTGAGGCCGGAGAAAAAATATCTTGGCTATAGCATCCCGGTGGAAGATGGGCATGTGCAAATAGCTGTACGGGCTTTGAGAAGTCTCGGTCTTCAACCTCACTTTACCAGAACGCTGGGAGGCGCCGATACGAACAACTTCCGAGAACACGGCCTCAATGTCTTCACCCTGGGAAATGGCTTTAGAGAAAT
>MGQS01000137.1:701-3138 GCA_001797905.1 Deltaproteobacteria bacterium RBG_16_54_11
CAGAACTCATCTTGCAGGAGAGGAAAAATGATCCTTGCGGCAATCGGAGGCTGCCGCATCCCGACTTTCAAATGTGCTTGCAGGCAATACCGGCATGGGTGTATTGCGCTGCGCTGATGCAGGATATAAATCCCCTGTCGGGACGGCTGGGCGTACAGGATTACGCAGCCTTCAGCCAGAAGTAGGAGGAAACAATATCTGACGAGGAAGCCGATGATTGACCTGCTGATTATCCATGCTGGAGAACTGCTGACGTGCCGTACGGACTCCAATGGAGCTGCGGGTGCAGAGCTTCAGCAATTAGAAATAATTTTGGATGGCGCCGTGGCCATTGAGGGCAATCGAATTATTGAGGCGGGAGCCACCTCTGCACTACAACAATATTTCGGCGATGCCCGGAAGATTCTGGATGCGCATGGCAGGTTGGTATCGCCTGGGCTGGTCGACTGCCACTCTCACCTGGTCCATGCCGGGTCGCGTCACGAGGAATATGAAAGGCTGATCACGGGCCGGTCCAATTCGGTGGGACGTTTAGACAGTGGGATCCGCTATACGGTCAACAAGACCCGTGAAGCTGGTGATGCTTTTCTTCGCGATCAGGCTCTTGCCGATCTTGATGTGATGCTTGCCCATGGGACCACAACTCTGGAAGCAAAGTCAGGTTATGGGCTGGATTACGACACAGAGCTGCGGTTATTGCAGATTCAACACTCTCTCCAGCACGAGATCGACGTGGTCTCGACTTACCTGGGCGCCCATGTACTCCCGGACGAGTATCGGGATCGGCGAAACGACTACATCGACCTGGTAATCCATACGCTTCCCGAGGCAAAGCCCTATGCCGAGTATTGCGATGTTTGCTGTGACCCGATTGGTTTTACACCGGATGAATGTGCCCGGATATGTGACGCCGCAAAGGCGCTTGGATTCCGCCTCAAGTTTCACGCTGACCAAACCGGCTATTCCGGTGGTAGCGAACTCGCAGCGAAATACCAGGCCAAATCAGCGGATCATCTCGACTATATTTCAGCGGAAGGCATCCGTAGCATGGCGCTCAGTGGAACGATTGGAGTGCTTCTCCCGAGCGTTACCTTCCATATGATGGAAATGGTCCCAAAGATAGAAAAGGGTCGATTGGTCCCGGCTCCTAAAGCATTTCTACCTCTGGCCGTTCAACGCATGATTGAGGGCGGAATGTGGCTTGCAATCTCCGCCGATTACAACCCTGGCACATCCCCTTCGCAATCCATGCAGATGGCTATGCAGACAGCCGCGCGTCTGTACCGGTTAGGCTCTCCAGAGATTTGGCATATGAGCACCATAAACGCAGCCTGGGCTCTCGACCGGGCTTCGGACCGCGGGAGCATCGAGGTTGGGAAAAGAGCTGATCTGGTGATTTGGAAAGTAAATCACCATGGAATGGTCATTAACCGATTTGGTGTGAACCTGGTCGATACTGTGATCAAGAATGGAAAGGCGGTTATCGAGAACCAGAAGGTTATTCAAGTTTAAAGCAGTTTCCCCCAGATCAACCTGTCCGCAGCTGCGTTCCGCCCGTCTGGCAGAAGCGGGATAGAAGAGTAACGATTCCCCATCTTTTTTCTTGACAAGAACCTTCAATGATATTATTTTCTCCCAAGCTTTATTCCAGATCTCTTATTGCTGAAACAGGAGAAAAATGAAAACCGCCTTCACAATTTTAATTGCGCTTTTGTTCTGCGTCTTTGAAGAACCGGCATGGGCAGAGTCGTTACCCGGGCCACACAATGCCATCACCGATGTAGCTGGCATAGAAGTCGGCCACTACGGCGAGAAATCTTTCCAAACCGGCACAACAGTCGTTCTGGCCAGGCAAGGAGCGGTCGCAGCTGCTGATGTCCGGGGTTCTGCCCCGGGAACAAGAGAAACAGACCTGCTAAACCCTATCAACCTGGTTGAAAAGGCCTACGCTATCGTGCTTAGCGGAGGAAGCGCCTACGGATTAGCCGCCGCGGATGGCGTAATGGAATGTCTGGAAGAGCAAGGAATCGGTTTCCCCGTGGGGGGCGGCCACGTCGTACCCATCGTCCCTGCCGCTATTCTTTACGACTTGGGGAGATGCGGAACCGACTTTAAGAAACGCCCCGATGCCAAATACGGGTTAAAAGCATGCAAGGCCGCAGCCGCCGGACCCCTTGCGCAAGGAAATGTTGGCGCGGGTGCCGGGGCCAGGGCTGGGGGGCTGAAGGCCGGAATCGGAACCGCAAGCATAGACCTCGGCAACGGCGTCATCGTCGGCGCAATCGTTGCCTTAAACTCGTCCGGATCCACAGTCAATCCGCAAAATGGCAAGCTATACGGAGCTTTTCTCGGGATCGGAAACGAATTCGGCATTTTACAGGCTCCAAAAAGCTCGCTCAACAAATCCCCGAACATGGTCGCCCTGAATGAAACAGAC
>MGQS01000137.1:3184-5718 GCA_001797905.1 Deltaproteobacteria bacterium RBG_16_54_11
AAAATCCCAAGCCCTGAAAATCGCACAGATGGCTCATGACGGCATAGCAAGAGCTATCCGCCCGGCACACACGATGTTCGATGGAGACACCATATTCGCCCTCGCCACCGGTCAGATAAAACTCCAAACCCTTCCCGACCAAGCAACATGGGGCAAGACTCCTGCGAGCATAACAAGAATCGGAAGCGCCGCCGCAGACACCCTATCCCGAGCAATAGTCCATGCCATGTTAGCAGCTGAAACCATACCGGGATGCATGACAAGCTACTGCGATAAGTATGCCGGAGCGTGCGGCAAGGCGGCAATAGACAAAATCAAATAGGGAATACCAGCTAACCATTCCCGCATAACCGGCAGCCTCATCCATAGGTGTTTTCTGGCCTTAAAGCGCTTTTTTCACCGACAAAATTGGGCTTATAAGAAACGTCGCCCCCCGAAATGCTTCTTCCCCTCGAAAAGCCATCGCAGCCACCGTTGCCGGTCTCGGGCAAACTTCAGAAGGAATTCCTTCTTATGGCATCCGTGAGTAATGTGCCACACGCAGTCTGGAATGTAATGCCTATTCGCTCTGGCCATCCTTCGAATCCCCTTTAGAAGGGCGATTTTATCCCTGAAAATACCCTTCTAAGGCTGAAAACAGCCGCCCGCTTTCACAATTCATCAACAAAGTAAACCAATTAGCTTGGTCCGACCCCAAGATAAAACCATCCTTATGGCAGAATTTCAGACTAAGATAAAAGATACTTGACACACAAGTTCCTTTTTTTGTATATTCAAGCCACCCCAAAGCGAGTTCTTATCAGTCAATCAATTCAATTCCGTGATTTTGCCCAGAGGTCGGGTATTGCTCTCTGTGGTTCCAAATGCCAGGGCGTAGTCAAACTTCCCGAGGGAGCCGTGGGATATATCGAAGGGTTCCGAAATGTTGAGAAATTGCGCCACGTCGCCCGGGAAGCCACGGAGCGGGGGAAGCCGATTGTTACTCTTAAGGTCGGTAAAGCCGCGGTGGGAACAAGGGCTGCGGTCCTCCATACAGGAGCAGGTACTGGGTCCAGAGGTTTCTACGAAGCTCTTTTTAACGAAATCGGAGTATTGCGGGGATCCGATTAATTTCACTGGGTCATACCAGCGACCGACGCTGGTTCGTCCGGAGGGAATCTCCGGTAAAGAATATGCCGGATTTGAGAGGCCGCAAAGTTACGGTTGGATCCCCGGGCAGCGGGACACTGATGGCCTCCAGGGTTATATTAACCGACGTCTGCGGGATCCCCTTTGATGCCTTCAAATCTGCCCATCTCTCCTTCACCGAGAGCACCAACGCCTTGAAAGATGGGACGATCGATGTGGGAATGGTCTCCGTAGGCCATCCCGTGCCCAGTCTTTTAAATTTGGCCAGGCAAATCCACTTCCGTTTGATCCCTTACAGCGATGAGGAAATGAATGCGCTCATCGCCAAGAATCCGGACTTGATGAAAGTTGTAATCCCCAGAGGAACCTATCAGGGCATTGACACAGATACTTTGACCCGGGGAAGTGTTATATGTTTGTTTTGTCGCCAGGATTTGAATGAAGAGCTGGTGTACAAAACGATGAAAGCCCTTTTTGAGCATCCGGAGGAAAAGGACATGATTCATCCCCAAGCAAAGCAGTGGAACCTCAATAACGTCTTTCGGGGGGCCGATTACATTGTAAAATACATTCTTTTTCATCCGGGAGCAGTTAAATATCTCAAGGAAAAGGCCTCTGGAAGGGGAAACAGCAGAACCTTCGGCAAAACCCGGGCGAAGACGCTTCAATCTTCAATCTTAATGAAAGGAGGGCAATATGAGCCGAAAGCACTTTAGGAAATGGGCGACAGTTTTAGTCATCCTGGGCCTTGCCCTGGGGATGACGGTGGAAGCATCGGCAGCGGCAAAGCGATATCTCTCCTTGGGCACAGGGAACCCGGGGGGAACCTTTTACTTCCTCGGGGCCGGGTTTGCCAGCGTCATGAATAAATACGTACCGGAAGTCCGGGTCATTGCCGAATCTACCGCAGCCTCCGAGGAGAATTTTCACCTCATTTTGAGAAAAAAGATGGACCTAGGGATGGTGGCCCTCAACGTTGTTGATTCTGCCGTTGAGAAAAAGATGGATTTAGGCATGATGCGCCTGATTTGCCTGGGTCACACCAGCGACCGGCACTGGATCGTGAGGAAGGAATCGCCGGTGAAAAGCGTTTCCGATTTCAGGGGCCGTAGAGTTGCCGTGGGAAATCCAGGAAGTGGGGCGTTGGTTGCCTCCCGAACTGAACTTGCCGCATGCGGGCTCACTTTTGATGATTTCAAGCAAGCCTATCTATCCTTCAGCGAGAGCATCACAGCGCTTAAAGATGGGACGGTCGATGTGGGATGTGTCTCCGCCGGGTACCCTGTTGCCAGTATTTTGGATTTGGCCCGTCAAATTCCCCTCCGCCTGATCCCTTATAGCGAAGAGGAGATGAAGGCTCTGATAAAAAGGCATCCATACTACGTAAAGGTAATCATTCCCAAAGG
>MGQS01000137.1:5772-6179 GCA_001797905.1 Deltaproteobacteria bacterium RBG_16_54_11
GATTTGAGCGAAGACCTTGCGTATAAATTGATAAAGGCTCTTTTCGAGCACCCGAAAGAAAAGGATGCCATTCATCCCCAGGCGAAGCAATGGAACCTGGACAATGTCTTTAGAGGAGCCGATTATACCACCCAATACATTCCTTTTCATCCGGGAGCTGAAAAATACCTCAAGGAAAAAGGCCTCTGGAAGGGGAGAAATTAAAGTGTAGGCGATACCGGAAGCGGCCCCAAAAGTGATATTTTGGGACAGGCCCGCGCCGGGATAAAGACGGACCCCTGCCTTGACTTTCCGGCATGAGGACGAGGGAAAGCGGCGTTTTTCGGTCGTTTTTCGGGTGTTTTTCGGGGTCGGACCAAGCAAAGTTGTTGAAATTTAAACAGATATGTTCCAAAAATAGGTGTTTT
>MGQS01000137.1:6310-7632 GCA_001797905.1 Deltaproteobacteria bacterium RBG_16_54_11
TGCTTTTGTTTTCTCCAGAAATGCCTTGCTCCCAACGGCAATACTTTCCGTCCATCTCGATTCACTTTTGCCGCCCTGTCTGGCAAGCGATTCTTCCACCCACTCTCTGTAACTTCTTTTAAGTTCCTCCAAGCTCTTGATATCCAGTAAATCCATCAGCCTTCCATGATCAATCAACGAATATCTCTGCCGGGGGTCTTGGATTTCGTTGTATCCGCTGAATGGCCATTCCGAAGGGTGACTGACCACCCCTGCCCGTACCATGTTCAAATCCATGTAAACCATGCACTGAATCAAATGGTGATCCGCCTCCACAGCGGTTGCGTGATAGCGATCTTCCCAAAAGGCCCCCGTCCCATTCTTCCTCTGGTTGTATTCCTGGCCCGTCCTTCCTGCCATCAACTGCACCGTCTGCAGGATAACCTCTCACTCCCGGCCGAATATTTTTTCCTTGACAATCATGTTACAGCCTGATATTAGCTGGAGAAATTTCAATATGTTCTTCTTAAGTGGCTAATGAATGTATTGAAAAAGAAAAAAGCAAGCAGAAGTTTAAATTCCGCGAAAAAAAGGGAGGAATGGAAATGGCATCTAAAGTATACTTCATGGACGGACGCAGTTATTCGACGCAGACAAGCATGGTCGCCAAGATGCTAACCGTGTTCGAAGCCGCAGGGTTTGACGGTCTTATCAAGAAAGGCGACAAGGTCGCGATCAAGCTTCATTGTGGGGAGTGGAACAACACCGCCTACTTGCGTCCCGTTTACGCCCGCGCCCTGGCCGACAGGATCAAGTCCTTAGGCGGGAGACCTTTCGTATGTGATACGACAACGCTGACGTACGGCCCATATTGCAGCCGGAGCTTGGGGCTGGACTTGCTGGAGACAGCGGAGCGAAACGGCTACACGTCCGCCGCTCTCGGCTGTCCTTTTATTTGCGCCGACGGGTTCATGGGAATCGACGACGTTCTCGTACCGGTGTCCGAAGGCTACTTGCTTAAAGAGGCTTATGTCGCCCAGGCTATTGCAGCGGCGGACGTTCTTATTACTCTCAGCCATTTCAAGGGTCACGCCTCAGGGGTCTTCGGCGGCGCCATCAAAAACCTGGGCATCGGCGCGCAGTCGAAGCGCGGCAAGCTCAATGTCCACATGAGCGGCCATCCACGATACGGCCTGATCGGTAGCACCAAATTTCACCCAGAGAACTGCAAAGGTCGCGAGGGTCAAACGGGTTGGCAACTGCTGGAGGATATTTGCCCTTACGGCCTGATCCACGTCACCGCTAAATCAATCGAATGGGACAAGGAAAATTGTTGCGAATGC
>MGQS01000137.1:7722-8035 GCA_001797905.1 Deltaproteobacteria bacterium RBG_16_54_11
CTCGCTACGGTAAAGACCGTGGGCAGGGAGAAAGTGGGTTTTATCAACCTGGCGCTGGACGTTAGTCCCCGATGTGACTGCGTCGGTTTTGCAGACACGCCTATCCTTCCGAACCTGGGAGTCTTCGCCGGTTATGACCCCGTAGCCCTCGATAAGGCATGCCTGGATATGGCGAAAGACACCCCCGGCATACCCGGCTCCGTTGCCGACGAAATGGATGCGCTGGATGCAGGGATAAACAAGTTTGAAATATGTGCGCCCCTGCTCTCCGGTCTCCGTGAGGATATACAGGTCAACACTGGAGAAATTATCG
>MGQS01000137.1:8124-9148 GCA_001797905.1 Deltaproteobacteria bacterium RBG_16_54_11
TGACCCAAGACCTATCGGCGTAAGAATGCGCGAAAAGTTGGCCAAGATGCCGATCTTCCCGAAAGAGCGCCACGGCGGGAAGGGCTATTTGCGAGAGGCTGAAGTGGACCTGGAATATGTGAACACCTACTACGACAAAACGCAGAAGCTCGAAAGACCGAAGAAGTAAAGGAGATTTTATCATGGCCAAGGCTATTGAAAATTCGGACGCCATCATTGAAACGTGCAATCAAATACTGAGTGAGTTGGGAGATAAGGAAAAGCCTGAATGGAAAGAGACGCTGGAAAAGGTCGTCAGTGCCATTGAGACGCTGAAGACCCAGTTTTTCATCAAAACCAACCTCGCCGTACCCGGCACCAAGGCCTGCCTAAAAGATGCAACAGAGGTTAGGTCCTTGGTATCCGCCGGCGACCTGTCGAAACTGCCTGACGTCCTTGCGCGATTGCAGGCAAGTTTAGAAAAACTGCTGAGCCAGGCGAAAATGGAAGGGGTTGCGCTCACATGAAAGGGACTATACTTATTACGGGCGGCGCCGGAAGCGTAGGCAAGTGCGTTGCACAGCAACTGTGCGCTCAGGGAAGAGCCGTTCGGGTGTTCGATCTGCCCCATATGAATTTCTCCGGCCTTGAGCATGAAGGGGGGGTAGAGATAATAAGGGGCGACTTAACCAACGCCGACGATATCGAGCAGGTGCTTAAAGACGTCGTCGCGCTGATTCATCTGGCCGCCCTCATGAAGCCTGGAAGCGAGAAAAACCGGGCAACGACCTTTGCCGTTAACGTTGAAGGGACAGGCCGGTTGGCGGAAACCCTAAAGCGCCTGAATCCGGAAGCGCGGTTTGTGTTCAGCTCATCCGTCGCCACCTACGGTGACACTACAAGCAAAGGAACTCCCATAACCATAGACCAGCCACAGCAGGCCATCGATATATACGCAGATAGCAAGATCGCTGCAGAAAAATCATTGCGGCAGATTTACCCGGAAGCAATTATCATGCGCATATCAGGAATTTCAACGCCTATC
>MGQS01000137.1:9158-10081 GCA_001797905.1 Deltaproteobacteria bacterium RBG_16_54_11
GGCCATTCATGGCAGATCAGCGGATCGAGTTCATCCACCGGGACGATGTCGTAGCTGCCCTTTGCGCCGGGGTTAATGAGGAAAGAGCCCAAGGACAAATATTCAATATAGCCGGCGGCGTCACCTGGCGCACCACTGGCCAGGTTTATGTCAGAGACTACTATGATCTTTTGGGCGTTCCTCTGGAAGAAGCGTGTTTTCAGGAGAGTCCCGGCTGGTGCGACTGGTACGACACCAATGCATCACAGGAAATTCTGCGCTATCAGAACACGACCTATTCGAACCACCTGGCCCGGCTCAAAAAGGAGATCGACCGGATGATGGAAGAATGACAAATTGATTTGACATTGGATGCCGCCCGTACTATTTTTCAACGCAACGTTTCTCTTTAACTTTCGGGCTTTCGTGGTCGGACCAAGCAAAGTTGTAATAAAAAACGACAGCTGTACCGGCAAGAAACAAGCACTTAAGAATGTCGGGGGCACGGAATATCTTGGCAAGTAAGGCCATCAATGCCTTGTCGGCGAGTATTGATCCGACAGCAATGACAATGCAGATCAATGAAATCCAGAAAGAATATTTGGCCAGGCGTTTCCAGTCAAA
Organism: Deltaproteobacteria bacterium RBG_16_54_11; assembly: GCA_001797905.1. GTDB lineage: Bacteria > Desulfobacterota > B13-G15 > B13-G15 > RBG-16-54-18 > RBG-16-54-11. The sequence continues at coordinate 9,762 of MGQS01000137.1, forward strand.
CCCGGCAATTTCATAACTCCCAAGAAGCTTTTTGCCTTCTTCTTGAGTTACGGTCTTATCGGCTATCCATTGTCGAATCACCGCCTCAACCAATCCTGCCTTTTTTCTTGTCAGTCTCAATTTCGCCTTCTATTCATTCTGGCATTTAACGTACGGGCTGAAGTGCCACCTCGCCTTTTGCCGGGGTCACTTCGAGCCGGTGGTTAGAATCTTACTGGGGCTTGTGGCGCTGCGCCTTAAACGTAGACTCGTCGCCGAGGTGGAAGATAAACCATCCCTCCATCTGTTTTCCCCGCACAGTTGCCATCCTCGTGTACGAA
>MGQS01000137.1:10089-10239 GCA_001797905.1 Deltaproteobacteria bacterium RBG_16_54_11
ACAAGCTGTGCGCTAAAACCGCGTCTGACGCGGGTTCGCGATCTCCGGCGCAATTTATTTCGGAAACTCCTGTATATGGGGAAGTGCCTGGATCGATCAGGGCGTAAAGAAAAAAATTGGGGAAATAACCATCCTGCGGGTCCTATTTTC
>MGQS01000137.1:10262-11476 GCA_001797905.1 Deltaproteobacteria bacterium RBG_16_54_11
GGCCGGCGTCTTGTTTACCCTAAAATTAGCCCCGGTGGCAGGCTTCCCAGTGCGCCCCTCCCCTGTCAAGTAAGTCCGGTTCGCGTTTCCAGCACTCTTCCATAGCGACATGGCACCTGGGGTGGAAATGGCAGCCGCTCGGAGGGTTTACCGGGCTGGGCACATCGCCGGTAAGCAGGATTCGCTTACGCTGGCGATCCACCTTCGGGTCAGGTATCGGAACTGCGGACAGCAGTGCCTGTGTATAGGGGTGAAGCGGATTATCGTAAAGCTCGTCGCTACGGCTGATCTCCGCAATCTTGCCTAGATACATGACCGCCACCCTGTCACTGATATGGCGGACCACAGAGAGGTCATGGGCGATGAAGAGATAGGTCAGGCTAAGCTCCTTCCTGAGTCTCATGAGCAAGGTGATGATCTGTGATTGAATAGAGACATCCAGCGCTGAGACAGGCTCATCACAGACAATAAAGCTGGGCCTGGCCGCCAGGGCCCTGGCTATCCCGATGCGCTGCCGCTGGCCGCCGCTGAATTCATGGGGATAGCGGCTCGCCATGTAGGGTTCAAGTTCAACCATCCTCAGGCACGCCGCCACCTGATCCTTGTACTCCTGACCCTTATACAGGTTGTGAACTACCATGGGCTCGCCGATGATGTCTCCCGCGGTCATGCGGGGATTCAAGGAGGCATAGGGGTCCTGGAATATACACTGCATATTTCGACGCATGCCTTTCAGCCCTTTGCCCTTAATCCGGGTGAGGTCGGTCCCCTGGAAGTAGACCTTGCCCCCGGTGATTTCGTGAAGCTGGAGGATACAGCGTCCTGTGGTGGTTTTCCCGCAGCCGCTTTCACCCACAAGGCCCAGGGTCTCCCCTTTCCTTATGAAGAAGCTTACCCCATCCACCGCCTTCACATCGGCCACCTTTCTCCGCATCACCCCGGCAGTAACCGGGAAATACTTGACTAAATTGACCACATCAAGCAGGTGTTCATCTTTCGGTTCGGCCATTGGAACCCCCTATACGCCATTATTCTGATTCCGGTTCCGGTCTCTTGATCTCATTGATCTCTCTGCTTCTAAAACAGGCAGAAAAGTGATTTTCCTCCACCTCTTCGAACGGCGGCCGCTCTTTGCGGCACCTATCCATGACAAATTCACAGCGGGGATGGAATGCGCAACCGCTGGGAACACGGGCCAGGTTGGGTGGCAGGCC
>MGQS01000137.1:11598-11844 GCA_001797905.1 Deltaproteobacteria bacterium RBG_16_54_11
AGCCGGCCCGCGTACATGACATTCACACGGTCCACATAGCGCGCAACCACTCCCAGGTTGTGGGTGATAATTATGACTGCGGTGCCGAACCGGGACCTCAGGTCGTCGATGATTTCCAGGAGCTGGGCCTGAACGGTCACGTCAACAGAGGTGGTGGGTTCATCAGCTATGAGCAATGCCGGATTGCAACTCAGGGCCATGGCAATCATGATCCGCTGCTGCATGCCTCCGCTGAACTGATAGGGA
>MGQS01000138.1:0-1604 GCA_001797905.1 Deltaproteobacteria bacterium RBG_16_54_11
ATAATTCGGTACCCTGTTCCCTCGGACTTGATGCCCTTAACTTTCCACCCCTGGCTCGTTGCGGCCCGCGATACGTTTTCCTTGGAGGTATCGGTATCGACAAGGATTGCAATCTCACCTTTTTTAATTTTTTGGATACGTTCCATGGTCAGCAGAACCGGCTGGGGACAAGAAAGCCCCCGTGCATCTACGGTATTACTCATGGTTATCCCTCCTTAGGCAATCTTCTTTCTCATGGTGAAGCCGATTAACAGACAGACAACGAGCCCAATGATCACAGCGGCGATGCCGTGAGGCCCCACACCCTGCGGAGAACTGGCGAGACCGAAGTTATGGGCAAAGCCGGCGCCGACAATCATACCGAGGACAAAAACCGCTGCATCACCGTCCCCCTCGCCGGCCAGGAAGAGTTGACGCCCGGGACAGCCGCCGGCCAGGGCAAAGGCCAGGCCGGCCAGCACCATCCCCCCGAAGTTCCAGAGGCTCATGGTATGCGCTATCGGCTGGTTGATAAAGCCCGGGTGAAACTGCTTGAGGATGAGATTAGTGATAAAGGCGACAACAACCAGGGCAACGATTCCTAAGAAGAGATGGGTCTGCCGGAACAAAATCAGATCCCGAAAGGCCCCCATGGTGCAAAAGCGGCTCCTCTGGGCCAAGATACCTACGGCAAGGCCCACACCCAGTGCGATAAAGAGCGGGGCATGCAGGGAGCCCGGGCCCTTGATGCTGTAGAAGAGGACCCCGCTTTTGTCCTGTCCCTCGACCTGGGGGTTAAGGAATATCAAAGCAAGGAAACCCAACATAATGATCGGCAATACCCATCCCACTGCGGTGTGGGTCTCCTGGGAACGCCCTAGGTTATAATCGCCTTTGAGAAACCAGGTGCCGACCCAGATGCCGCCGACAAGCCCGAGGATGCCGAAGACGGCATTGCCATCCCCCCCTGCCAGGCGCAGCATGGCGCGCCACGGACACCCCAGAAAGACCAGGGCCCCGATCATGGCAAAGGCGCCCAAGACAAATCTTACAATGGGGGCGGAGCCTGCCCGGGAGCGGAATTCTTTAAAGAGGTAGGCGGCGATAAATGCACCCAGGACGAATCCGATAATCTCCGGGCGCATGTACTGGACCACGTCCGCACGATGGAGCCCCAGGGCGCCGGCGATGTCCCGCTCGAAACAGGCCACGCAGATACCCATGTTGCCGGGGTTGCCCCACTTCTGTAGGAGGGGGGCAAAGACACCGATAAAGGCCCCGGTGCCGATGATCCCCCAACGCGATGCAAAGAATTTTCGTAACATAGCCCTCGGTTCCTCCTTTTTATCGATTTTTATTCACTACTCCTACTTTTTTTATATAAATTTATTAAATATGTCAAATCGGAAATCTCAATATTATGTGGCATTAATTGTCTGTTTTTCCTATGACTGGTCTTCCAGGGTATCTGGCGTACTCGAACTTTTTTTCAACAGGCGCTTTCCCAGGAAGGGCCTTCTTGACAAATGTGAGCAAACTAGTCACAATAAACCGAGTTCTAAGGTGCCGCGGATGGATATACCGAGGATGCCACCGGATGATGGTGGAAGCGGGGATAATGGGTA
>MGQS01000138.1:1676-7285 GCA_001797905.1 Deltaproteobacteria bacterium RBG_16_54_11
CTCGTGAAGACTGGGTTGCCAAAGAGTTTCCCCTCACTATTATGCTCAACAGCCAGGAATTGGCGACACTACTCTGCTCGCCAAAGGATCTGAAGTATCTTGCCGCGGGTTTCCTGTTCTCCGAAGGGTTTATTGAGACGAAGGAAGAGATTACAGGGATGACCCTTGATCAAGACAGGGGAGTGGTGAGCGTAGAGGTACGCGACGAGAAGAAACTCGCCCAAGAATCTTTCCTCAAGCGGGTGATAACAACGGGATGTGGAAGGGCGATAGCCTTTTACAACCCTGCCGATATAGATGGGGTAAAAGAGGTTGACTCTGATTTGCAGCTTTCGCCTCTGGACGTCTTTCACCTGACAAAGGAGTTTCAGCTTCGATCAGAGGTATATCGTGCTACCGGCGGGGTACACAGCGCCGCTCTGTGCGATACGGAACATATCTTGATTTTTGAAGAGGATATCGGAAGACATAATGCCGTGGACAAGATCTTCGGTAAATGCCTTCTTGAGGATATACCCACCGCCGATCGGATTGTCATCACGAGCGGACGGATTTCATCGGAGATACTCTTCAAGGTAGCAAAGAGGAACATCCCGGTGATCATATCCAAATCCGCCCCCACGGACCTTGGCGTAATCGTTGCCCAAGACTTGAGGATAACGCTGATCGGGTTTGCCCGTGGGAAAAGGATGAACGTGTATGCTGGTGAGAGAAGACTCCAATCATGATGGGGATGGGCTGTGACGATGACAACTGTAGAGCGGAGGCTGATAGCGTGAGGGAGCAAACGCTACCATAATGCTATTGCTTAACTTTTGATGATCGCAGCGGTAACAGAGAGAACGGTTTTTCTTGACAAATGTGAGTGAAATAATAACAATAAAACAGTGTAGGATCCACGGATGAAGATACCGACGATGCTCCGTTATGGTGTGAGGATGGTGGTGACTCTGGCGCAAAAAGGTGAGGTTATGAGCACAACAGGGCTTGCCAAGGAGATGGGGGTTTCTCCCCTCTATCTGCGTCAATTGGCCCCTTTGCTGGAAAGGGCAGGGATCATACAGGGCTTCAGAGGGGCCAGGGGGGGGTATACGCTCAAGGCGAGGCCCGGGGAGATAACCATCTTTGAGATCATCCAGGCCTTTGATGAGGATTTCTCTTTGCTGGATTGTATTAAGAGCGCCACTGCCTGTCCCAGGAGTCCTGATTGCACGACGAGATATCTCTGGAAGGATCTGAGCGACAAACTCAAGCACACCCTACAAGACATGACCCTAAAAGAGCTCGTTGATAAAGGGAACAAGAAGGATGCAGGAGTGCATGGATGGACAGAATATATTATCTAGACAGCAATGCGACGACACCCCTTGATCCGCAGGTCAGGGAGGCGATGGCGCCCTATCTTGCCGAGAGGTTTGCCAATCCCTCAGCTATCTATAAGTTCGCCCAAGGGGTCAGGGGGGAGGTAGAAGCAGCCAGGGAAAATGTCGCTCAGCTTATAAACGCCGATCCTGAAGAGGTCATCTTTACCTCAGGGGGGACCGAGGCGGACAACACGGCGGTGAAGGGGGTGGCCTTTGCCCTCCGTGATAAAGGGAGACACCTCATAACCTCGCAAATAGAACACCATGCCGTACTCAGCGCGTGTCAGTATTTGGAAGGATTCGGCTTTGAAAATACCCTGCTCCCCGTAGACAAATACGGGATCGTAGACCTCGAGGCCCTCAAGAAGGCCATCAGAAGGGATACCGTTCTCATTACTATTATGCACGCCAATAATGAGATAGGCACCATCGAGCCCATCGAGGCAATCGTGCAGATTGCCCACGAGCACGGGATCTCTGTTCATACCGATGCGGTGCAGACGGTGGGGAAACTATCGATAGACGTCAAAGGACTGGGCATAGACCTCCTCTCCCTCTCCGGGCATAAGATCCATGGTCCCAAGGGCATCGGCGCGCTGTATGTGCGCAAGGGGGTGAAGCTTGATCCCCTCTTGCATGGCGGACACCACGAGCGGAATCGTCGCGCCGGGACGGAAAATGTCCCGGGGATCATAGGGCTGGGCAAGGCAGCTTCGGTGGCGCGGGCGGAACTATCTCAAAACGAGAAGCGGATCCGCGCCCTCAGAGATATGCTGGAGAAGGGGATTCTGGAGCGAATACCCGAGGTGTATGTCAATGGGCATCCTGAAAAAAGACTCTTCAATACCCTCAATTGCTGTCTCAAGGGCATCGAGGGGGAGAGCATCCTTCTTAACCTCGATTTCGAGGGGATCTGTGCCTCCTCGGGGTCCGCGTGCACCTCTGGTTCCCTTGATCCCTCACATGTCCTGCTGGCCATCGACCTTCCCCACGAGGTTGTCCATGGGAGTTTGCGCCTGAGCCTCAATAAATTCAACACGGAGGAAGACGTGGATAAGGTTCTGGAGGTCCTCCCCACGATAACGGAGCGATTGAGGGGCATGTCCCCCCTCTGGGGCAAAGAGGGGGCAAAAACAAAGCACAAAAGCGCAGATTGAGGCAATGCATCAGTAGAGAGAGGGTAAGCTTACTGGGTGCCGGTGAGGTAGAAAGGAGATCATGAGGATGCCAAGGACCATTCAAGAGATAAACGAAAAGATCAAGGCGGGCAAGGCCGTGGTGGTGACTGCCGAGGAGATAACCGGAATCGTAAAGAAAAAGGGGGTGGGAAAGGCCTTTCAAGAGGTGGATGTGGTGACGACCGGGACCTTTGGCCCCATGTGTTCGAGTGGGATGTATCTCAATATCGGGCATACCAAGCCCAGGATAAAGCTGGGGGGTGGCACCTGTAAGCTCAATGGGGTGCCTGCCTACTGCGGGCTTGCAGCTGTCGATCTCTTTCTCGGAGCTGCCCAGCTCCCCGACGATGATCCGCGCAACAAGATCCACCCCGGCGGGTTCCGGTATGGCGGGGGGCACGTGATCGAGGAATTCGTTGCGGGCAAGGACATCGAGCTGGAGGCCTCTACCTACGGGACGGATTGTTACCCCCGCCGGGAGCTCAGGAGCTGGCTGAATATAAAGGATGTCAATGAGGCGGTGCTCTTTAATATACGAAATGCCTATCAGAACTATAATGTGGCGGTGAACCTCTCGGACAAGGCCATCTTCACCTATATGGGGATATTGAAGCCGAGGCTGGGAAACGCCAATTACTGCAGCGCCGGGGTCCTCTCACCGCTTTTGAATGATCCCCTCTACCGGACCATCGGGATAGGGACACGCCTATTTTTGGGAGGGGGTGAAGGGTTCGTGTCGTGGCAGGGGACGCAGCACAACCCCTCGGTACCCCGCACAGAGCGCGAGGTGCCCAGGAGGCCGGCAGGGACCCTCTGTGTGATCGGGGACCTCAAGGGGATGGATGCCCGCTACCTGCGGGGGGTCAGCATGTACGGCTATGGGACGAGTCTCGGCGTTGGGATCGGAATACCTATCCCCATACTGGATGAGGAGATGGCCTTCTTTACCTCGGTCGCTGACGAAGACATCCTGGCCCCCATCGTGGATTACAGCAAGGGCTATCCTGAGCTAAAGTCCGATGTCCTCGGCGAGGTCAGTTATAAGGATCTGAGAAGCGGCAAGATAACCATAGGTAACAAGGAGGTCCCGACTGGTCCCCTCTCCAGCCTCACCAAGGCTCGGGAGATCGCCCAGCTCTTAAAGGGCCGGATCGAGAAGGGGGAGTTTGTCCTGACCGAGGCTGTTGAGCGACTTCCGGGCAAAGAGTCGGGGATAACCTTCAAGGCCTTTCAAGAAAGGCCGATAGAGAGATGAGGAGGGAGCGATGATCTCGCGAAGAGTGGTTTTGCATTTTCCATCGGAGTTGGTGGGTCAACCCATCATCTCCAACACCGTCAAACGATACAACCTGGAGTTTAATATCTTGAAGGCCTCCATAGCCCCCCCGGAAGGCGGGCTGCTCGTGTTAGAACTGCTGGGCGGGAAAAAGGATGTGCAGGAGGCCCTCGATTATCTCAAGGAATTAAAGATAAAGATCGAAAGCTTGAGCAGAGACGTTACGAGGAAGGATGATCTCTGCGTCCATTGCGGGGTCTGTGTGGCTCTCTGTCCTTCGGATGCCCTCGTCTTGAACCAAGCCACCTGGCAGGTGGAATTTGTAGCCGACAAGTGCGTTGCGTGCGAGCTCTGTGTCAAGGCGTGTCCCTATGCCGCCATGGAGGTAAGGCTGTAGGTTGTAAGGATGAGCGATGTCGATATTCATACAAGCTTGGGAAGAGACGGGATGCACGGATGGCAGGGAGCGGAAAGGATTTCTCGACGTCACCCCTCACTGAAGAGGATCTCGTCAGGTACAGCCGCCAGATCCTTTTTCCCGCTTTCGGCGAGGAAGGTCAGCGGAAACTCAGACAGGCCCATGTGCTGATCGCCGGCGTCGGCGGGCTGGGATCGCCTGTCTCGATCTACCTAGCCTGTGCGGGGATAGGGAAACTGACGTTGGTGGATTCAGATGCCGTTGAGCTTTCCAACCTTAATCGCCAGATATTACACGGGGAGGAGGATATCGGAGAGCAGAAGGTTATGTCAGCTGCGCGAAAGCTCAAAAAACTAAACTCGACAGTTGAGATAAACCCCCTCGCTGTGCGGATAACACCGGAGAGCATCCCGGGGTTATTGCGCGGGATCAACCTCGTCGTAGATTGCCTGGATAACATGAAGACGCGGTTTATCCTGAACGAAGGGTGCGTCCAAGCGGGCATTGCGCTCATCCATGGAGGCATCGCCGGCATGATAGGCGAGATAACCACCATCATACCGGGTCAGACCCCCTGCTTTGCGTGCATATTTCCTCGGGATGTCGAAGGAAAGAAACCGTTCCCCGTTTTTGGATGTACCCCTGCCCTCATCGCCTCCCTTCAGGTTATGGAGGCGATCAAGCTCCTCGCAGGCTTTGGTGAGCTTCTGACTGGAAAGATGCTCTACATCAACGGAGAAAGGATGGAATGCACGCAAGCGCCCCTGCAGAAGAATAAGGCCTGTAGGGTATGCGGTGGAGGGAATATATGAGATATGCTTCTGACATAACCAACCTGATCGGTACAACACCATTGGTCAGGATCAACCGTCTCGTGGGACGCAACAACCTCGTGCTCGCCAAATTGGAGATGTTCAATCCTCTTTCCTCGGTGAAGGACAGGATCGGGCTATCGATGATCGAGGATGCCGAACAAAGAGGGATCATCAAGGCGGGTGATGTTATTGTTGAGCCCACCAGCGGCAACACCGGCATCGCCCTCGCCTTTGTCTGCGCGGCTCGTGGCTATCGGCTGATCCTCACGATGCCCGATAGCATGAGCATCGAGAGGAGAAAGATCCTCCGCATACTCGGGGCCGAGATAGTTCTGACACCGGCGGCAGATGGCATGAGGGGGGCGATACAGAAGGCAGAGGAGATGACCAAAGAGCTCAAGGCCTTTATGCCGCAGCAGTTTGAGAATCCGGCCAACCCCGCCATCCACCGTCGCTGCACCGCAGAGGAGATCTGGCAGGACACGGACGGACAGGTGGATATCTTCGTGGCCGGGGTCGGCACCGGTGGCACCATTACCGGCGTGGCGGGGGTTTTGA
>MGQS01000138.1:7299-7575 GCA_001797905.1 Deltaproteobacteria bacterium RBG_16_54_11
GGGGCCGCGATCATCGCTGTCGAGCCTGCGGAGAGCGCGGTGCTTTCCGGAGGTTCCCCGGCGTCTCATGGCATTCAGGGGATAGGGGCAGGATTCATCCCCGCAGTTTTAGATCAAGGGCTCATCGATCGCATCATCCGGGTGAAGACCGAAGAGGCCAAGGAGATGGCTAGGAGATTGGCGCGGGAGGAGGGGATCTTTGTGGGGATCTCCTCGGGGGCGGCCATGAAGGCTGCATACCAGGTAGATAAAGAGGTGGAAGGCAAAACGATTGTC
>MGQS01000138.1:7589-8413 GCA_001797905.1 Deltaproteobacteria bacterium RBG_16_54_11
TACCGGCGAGCGATATCTTTCCCTGTTGCCGGAGGAATAGGGGATATTTCGCCGATACGCGAAAGGCAAGGAACACGATTGGTGAAGGGGCAGATAGTATCCGTAAACATCAGTGACGCCAAGGGAGAAAGCAAGACGCCGGTGCAGGGGAGGGTATCGCTCAAGCCCGGCTGGGGCATCGTGGGGGACGTTCATGCCGGCACCCCTGACCGGGATGTGACCCTCCTGCCTTGCGAGGCGTTGGGAGGGGTTCCTTACGGCGGCTATGGCGAAAATATCGATACCGCCGGCATTGATATCCTCGATCTTCCGAAAGGAACGGTATTAAGCATTGGCGCCGGCGTCCGGATACAGATCACCCAACATGGTAAGATTTGCCCCTCGCGATGCTCTATCTATTATAAATTAGGCAACTGCATTATGCAGGAGAAGGGGGTCTTTGCGAAGGTGCTTGAAGGAGGGGAGATCACGGCGGGGGATGAAATAACGATAGAGACAAACCCAACCTCCGGCTCCGGCGCGGCAGATGATGATATAGAGTGGATCTTGGCGAACTGCAGGAGGATCGTCCTCTTCGGTGCGTCCCCCAAGGCCGATCGCCCCAGCCATCGCATCATGCGATTTCTGCTGGAGAAGGGGTATGAGGTCATACCGATACGGCCTGGGGTAAAGGAGATCCTCAAGCAGCGCTGTTACCCGAGCGTGCGAGAAGTGACGGGAGGTATTGATCTCGTCCTCATCTTTCGCCGATCGGAAGAGGTGCCGCCCATCGTAGAAGAAGCGATGGGAAGAGGGGCCAAAGCCGTCTGGATGCAGGAGGGGAT
>MGQS01000138.1:8517-24163 GCA_001797905.1 Deltaproteobacteria bacterium RBG_16_54_11
GGATTCGGAGGGGTATCGCCAGGGCAAGCTCAATGATGAGGTCAATGGATGAAGGTATGGTTGCCCTTTGAGAATGAGGTGAGAGAGGTTGCGGGGGTAAAGACCGTGCGCCAACTCCTCAATCACTTCTCATTTAAAGAAGAGGAGGTAGTAGCGCTCGACAAAAAGAAGGCAAGGCGCATCACCTCTGATGAGAGGTTGGAGGAGGAGATGGAAATCAGGATAATAAGGGTGTTATCCGGCGGATAGGTCGTGAGGGACAAGATAGGTAAAAAGAGAAGCAGTGAAACATGTTTTTTGTAAATGAGACAAACAGTTAAGGAGACAAGAACATGGGAGAGATCTTCGCCAAAGTAAGCGAAAAGGATATAACGCGAGCGATCGTAGGAGGATTCATTCGAGAGTTCGAAAAATTCGTGGAGAGCGATGTGATCATCGTCGGAGGTGGTCCGGCAGGGCTCATGGCGGGCAGAGAGCTGGCTACGAAAGGGAAAAGGACCCTCATCGTCGAACGGAACAATTATTTGGGAGGTGGTTTTTGGATAGGCGGCTTCCTCATGAACAAGATAACGGTGAGGCACCCCGGCGAGGAGGTATTGAAGGAGCTGGGGATCCCCTTTGAGCAGGCGCGCGAAGGGCTCTTTGTCGCCGATGGTCCCCATGCCTGTGCCCGACTTATCGCGTCTGCCTGCGACGCCGGAGTAAAGATTCTCAACATGACTGTCTTTGAAGATGTGGTCTTGCGAGAGAACAATCGAGTAGGGGGCGCGGTGGTAAACTGGACGCCGGTGGAAGCCCTTCCCCGTCAGATTACCTGCGTGGACCCCATCGCCCTCGAGGCCACGATGGTGGTCGACGCTACTGGACACGATGCCTCAGTGGTGCGAAAAATGGAGGAGAGGGGGGTACTCAAGACCAAGGGGTTCGGCGGGATGTGGGTGGAGAGGTCAGAGGATTTGGTCGTGGAATATACAGGAGAGGTTCACCCCGGTCTGGTGGTTTGCGGCATGGCAACCGCCACCACCTTTGGGCTGCCCCGCATGGGCCCTACGTTCGGCGCCATGCTTCTGTCCGGCAGAAGGGCGGCGGAAGAAGTCTTAAAAAAGCTATGATGCTCTTCCCCTGCCTCTGGCCCCGAAGGTGGCTCTTTAGCCAAAAGGGCCACCTCCGGCCCTCCCAGGAGGTGATCAGGGAAGCCGTTAGTATATTTACCTCTTGGACGGGAGAGGAAATGCGAGAGGGGGAGTGCCTCTATCGCGCAACGCCCGGTGCGGCGGAGGATCTCGCCGGCCTGCGAGTTATTAATCTCGACAGCCCTGCTTTAAATGAGAACCCGTTCCCCATAGAGATAGCATTTGAGAGGCGCCGGAGAGAGGATTGTCAATGCGGCAAAGGTGCCGTGTATGCCGGCATTCATCTCGCCGCGTTGCTCAGCAAGGGATTGTCAGCCAGGAGGGTTCTGTGGGGGGACAAGCCGCTCTTTATCACCCGCGATTATATTGCCACCTTTGACAGGGATGACCTCCGCTGGCATCTCCGGTATGGGGTCTTCTCATTTCCTGTGCTCATTTCTCTTCCTGGAATCATCGAGGCGCCGGCAAGGCCGCGGGAATATTACCTCCTCCGGAGTCAAGGTATCCCTGATGCAATGATGCCGGATAGCTTGCGGGATCGGTATCTCACCGTCAACGACCCCCGACTCCCCAGGGTCCTCGCCGGCATCCTCTTGCAGGCATTCTTCTATTACCAGAGCGGCGATCCTTTCTGCCCGGACCCCTTTTGTTCCCTCTATCATGCCCACTGGCAAGAGGAACTCCTTCGCTCTCAAAGGGATGAGCCTTATATAGTATGTCTTAGACATCGACAAGCGCTGGAAAAGGAAGAGCGGTGGCTCAGAGGATAGTGGTGGCTATGAGCGGGGGGGTAGATTCCTCCGTTGCGGCCTATATGCTCAAGGAACAAGGGTTTGATGTGGTGGGGGTTACCCTGAAGCTCTACCCCGAGGTTTCCCGCTGTTGTCGCCTGGAGGACATCGAAGACGCCCGTAGGGTCGCCCACTTCCTCGATATCCCCCATTACGTTTTCGACTTCACGCAGGACTTCAAAAGAGAGGTTGTAGATTACTTTATCTCTGAATATATGGCGGGAAGGACGCCCAATCCCTGTGTCATCTGCAATCAGAAGATAAAGTTTGGTCTCCTTTTGCAAAAGGTGTCGGCCATAGGAGCCTCCCGTATGGCTACGGGACATTACTCGAGGCTCGCAGAAGAGAATGGAGGTGTCTATCTCGCTCAAGCAAAGGACAAAAGAAAATCCCAAGAATATTTTCTCGCTTTTCTCCCCGAGGAGGTCTTAAGAAAAGTTATCTTCCCTTTAGGGAGTTATACCAAGGAGGCGATAAAAAAGATCTCCCAGGAGGTAGGGCTTCCTTTGAGGCCCAAGAAGGAGAGCCAAGAGGTATGTTTTGTCTCCCCGGATGATAATTACGTCAGCTTTATTAAGAGACACGTGAAAGTTGATAGCCGAACCGGCACATTGGTTAATAGCAGAGGGGAGCTCGTGGGATTGCATAAAGGTTTCTTTTATTACACCATGGGGCAAAGAAAGAGGATTGGTATACGCGCTTCTTTTCCTCACTATGTTATAGGGATTGACCCCATTAAGAATGTGGTGATCATCGGCCCGAAGTGCGAAGCCTATGCCAAGAGCATCGGGGTAACTCTGGTCCTCTGGAGAAAAGGGGATGGACGCTTTCTCCTTTCTGCAAAGATAAGATATCGACATGACCCAGCCCCTGCCACTGTAGAGGTGAAAGGCAGGGAGGCTTTGGTGATATTTGAGGAGCCGCAGTTTGCGCCCGCCCCCGGCCAGATAGCGGTTTTTTACGAGGGGGATAGGGTTGTGGGGAGTGGGAAGATAAGGGTTTAGGCCATAGATCTTTCAACGATATTTCTTTAAAACTTGTGGAAAAGTCATTGGGAAAATGCCTAATAGCCCAATATCATAAGGAAATCAATCGATTGCCTAATAAGTAGGCATTATAAAAGTTCAATAAAGACAGTGAGTTACATAAATTTTGAGTTTATGAGCACAATAATTGTAAAATCGAGCCGAGGTTTTCCTGTTATGAACAATTTTTCAACATTATTGCCTGGCGGGCCCTTCCGGCCATCTTGTAAGAAGATTGAATAACCTGGTCCATATCCTTAGTTATTGCTGATCATCCACTAAACAAATGGCTATTCTTGGAGCCTGTAAAGGATTGACAGGAATCTTATCGGTTGTTAAACTTAAAATTTTGCTACATCGAACCATCGTGAATAATTCCTGAGAGAGGAGCAACAACGATGACTTCCGACCCTCTGCGCATCACCGATACGACACTGAGGGATGGCCATCAGTCCATCCTTGCCACGAGGCTACGTATCGAGGATATGGTGCCCCTTGCGCCGGAGATGGATAAGGTAGGCTTTCACTCCTTGGAGGTATGGGGTGGTGCAACCTATGACGTTTGCATTCGTTTCCTCAACGAAGACCCCTGGGAGAGACTCCAAACCTTGAAGAAGCTGTTGCCCAATACCCCCTTACAGATGCTCCTTCGCGGTCAGAACTTAGTCGGATACAGAAACTATCCCGACGATGTGGTCAGGGAGTTTATCCGGGAGGCCGCGGGGTGCGGTATCGACATTTTCAGAATCTTTGATGCCTTGAACGACGAGAGGAATTTGGAGGTCTCTATTAAGACCGTTAACGAGTGCGGAAAACATGCCCAGGCCTGCCTCTGTTTTTCCTTGACGGAACATCGAATGGGTGGAGATATCTTTACCCTGGACTATTATATCAACAAGGCCAAGATCCTGCAGTTGATGGGCGCCGATTCTCTCTGCATCAAAGACATGGCCGGCTTGATCGCGCCCCCCGATGCCTTTGAGCTGATCAGTGCCCTGAAGAAGGCATTGGATATTCCGGTTCAACTCCACACGCATTACACGAGCGGACTGGCCTCCATGTCCTATTTAAAGGCCGCCGAGGCGGGCGTTGACGTAGTAGATACCGCCCTGGCTCCTTTAGCTATGCGCTCTTCTCAGCCGCCTTGTGAGCCCCTTTTGGTGGGTCTTGCGGGCACTGCGCGAGATCCCGGTCTGGATCTAAATCTTATCTTCCGTTTAAGTGAGCAAGTCGAGGATATAGTGGGGAAATACCATGATCTGATAGAGAACACCCGCATGGCAGTCTTCGACACGCAAGTCCTCATGCACCAGATTCCGGGAGGAATGATCTCCAATCTCGTGCAACAACTCAAAGAAGCAAAGGCCCTGGATCGGCTGCCCGAGGTCTATGAGGAGATACCCCGCACCCGTAAGGATATGGGGTATCCCCCGCTGGTCACACCCACCAGCCAGATCGTGGGCGTACAGGCGGTCCTCAACGTCCTCTTTGGTCGATACAAGGTGATCACCCAGCAGGTGAAGGACTACTTTTACGGCCTCTACGGCAGATCTCCAGCGCCGGTAAACCCCGAGATACAAAGGCTTGCCCTCGCCGGTTATCCCCGCGGCGAAACGCCGATCGATTGTCGTGCCGCCGATACCCTGGAGGACGAGATGGCGAAGGCCCGGGAGGAGACCAAGGGGATTGCCCGAACCGCCGGGGAGATCCTGATCTACGCCCTCTACCCCCAGACCGGAATGGAATTTCTCAAGAAAAAATATACAGGGGGAAAATCGAGCTAGCCAGCTGCCTATTCGTGAAGAGGATGTTGGACAGCTACTATGCTCCTGGCGATCTTCGTGGTTTTTTCGTCAGGGGCAGCAAGATAGAAAGGCTGACAAGGGTTTGAACGCCGCAGCAGGGAGGACAGCTCCGGTCACAGTGTGCCGAACGGATCAGAACGGGCAGAAGCCGGGCAAGGCAAAAGGGTGGCGATGACGCTCTTTTTGCTCACCTTTTTCTTTCTCTATAGTTCGGTACATCTGTACATATTCCTCAAGATCAAGGGCGCCTTCACGCTGGGGACGGGGGCCTTCATTGCCCTCATACTTTTTATGGCAGTCATGGTCAGTGCGCCGGTTCTGGTGCGCGTATCCGAAAGACAGGGGCTAGAGTTTCTCGCCCGCCTCCTCTCGTATGTCGGGTATACCTGGATGGGATTGACCTTTCTGTTTTTAACCTCTTCGCTCTGCATCGATCTGTATCGTTTTTGTGTCTTTGTGGTCGGACTCATACTGCGGACGAACCTTTCTTCGCTCTCCCCTGCACCGCGCTTTGCCTTTTTCATCCCCTTCCTCGTTACCGCGGCAATCGCAACATACGGCTATTTTGAGGCCCTCTCTATTCACAGCGAACGGGTGGTCATTACGAGCCCTAAGGTCCCGAGGGGAATTGGCACTTTCACCATCGTGCAGATCTCCGACGTCCACCTGGGTCTGATTGTTCGAGAGGGGAGGTTGAAGAAGATATTGAGAGAGGTCACGGGGGCGCAACCAGACATCCTCGTCTCCACCGGCGACCTGGTGGACGGGCAGATCGCCGACCTCCAGGGACTTGCCGAGCTCTTGCGTGATATCCATCCCCCCTATGGTAAATTCGCCGTGACGGGAAATCATGAATTTTATGCCGGTTTGGAGCAGGCGTTGCATTTTATAGAGAAGGCGGGTTTTACGGTGCTGAGGGGAGAGGCCAAGGATGCGGCTGGTTTTATGACGATTGCAGGTGTCGATGATCCGACGGCGAAGTACTTTGGCCTCGTGCGCGGACCTTCGGAGCGCTCCCTCCTTGCCAACGTGCCTCGTGAACGCTTTACCCTGCTCCTGAAGCACATACCGGTAATAGATGATAAAGCAATGGGTCTCGTTGATTTGCAGCTTTCAGGGCACACCCATAAAGGTCAGATCTTCCCCTTCAACTACCTGTCCAAGGCCTTTTTCCCCCACGACGCCGGACTGGTGCCTCTGCCCCGACATACCTTTCTCTACGTGAGCAGGGGCAGCGGGACATGGGGGCCACCCATCCGCTTTCTTGCGCCCCCGGAGGTGACTGTCATCACCTTGGTCCACGAAGACAGAGAATAAGACTCCACACTGTTTGCTCAGAACATAAACCAACCCAATCTCTCCCCACCTCCCTGACCAAAGGGTCACCTCCGGTTTACAAAAGGCCGGAGGTGGCTCTGACCCCGAAGGTGGCTCTTTAGCCAAAAGGGTCACTGGCCAAAGGGCCACTGACCAAAGGGTCACCTTCGGCTTCGGCGGCGGTTTAGCCAGAGGAGCTTTTCCCCCTTTATAGTAAAGGGGGATCGAGGGGGATTTTTATTGTTCGTGGGTGACGCTCCGTCATGATGGATTGCTCAGAAAGTACCTCCAAAGAACTCCCCTCCCCTGGCGGGAGGGGATGAAGGGGAGGGGGTAAAAGGCATTTTCATAGTTCGCGGGTGACGTATCCGTCATGAAGGATTACTTAGAAAAAATGGTTGAAATCCCCCATCCCCCCTTTAGAAAATTGGGGATGGGAAGGGATTGCCGATTCCCATGGTTCGTGGGTGACGCTCCGTCATGATCGATTGTAATATGAATTGATGCGGCGAGCGCCGCTGCTGTCAATTCTTGCGCCTCATATGTGCGACTGCCTTTTCCAACCCATCAAGGGTCAGCTCAAACATGGGGAAGATCTGCCGGATCACACCGATGGTGTGAGTCTGTCTCCACTCGCAAGCGGGGACGGGGTTTAACCAAATGGCGTGGCGAAAAGTCTTGGCTATGAACCGCAGACTTTCGAAACTCGGTTTTCCTGATTGCTCACCAACATAGATAGAACCATTCTCGCTCATGAGTTCATAGGGAGCCATGCTGGCATCGCCGACGATGATAAACCGTGTTTCCGGATCCAGCCGTACCAACTCGCCGACATGAAAACGTTTGTAGCGGCGGCTCGGATCTTCCCAGAGACAGTTATAGATCGTGTTATGAAAGTAAAAGTTCTTGAGATCCTTGAATTGCGATCGGGCGTAATTGAAGAGGGTTTGCACCACGTGGACGTAGGGATCCATGGACCACCCGCCGTTGTCGATAGTCAGGATAACCTTAAGGCGGTCTTTGAGGCTTTGACTAAAGACGATTTCTATCTCGCCGGCATTCTTGACGGTCTGGTAGATGGTCTTATCTATGTTGACCTTGTCCTTGGGGCCGACCGGCACCATATGTCTCAGCCGCTTCAAGGCCTCACCGATCTGGGACTGGGTCAAAGGGACCTCCTGGGAGTAGTCCCGGTATCGCCTGTCCATGGCCACCTTGACGGCGGACTTGTTCCTGGATATTCCCCCGACCCTCATACCGCCCGGGTGGTATCCCGAGTGCCCGACCGGTGAGGTCCCGCCGGTGCCGATCCATTTATTCCCCCCATGGTGGGCCTCTGTTTGTTCCTTGAGCCGCGCAAGAAAGTATTCGATAAGCTCCTCCGGGCTCAATTTTTTCAGCTCGGCTTCATCGACGCCGAGCGCCTGGGCCAGGAGTTGTGGGTCTTTTAACCACTCTTCCAGCAGGGCCCTGGCTATCTCAGTCAGCTCATACTCATCCGGATCTTTGAGCTCAACGCCCTGAAACCGGTGGGCAAAGACCTGGTCGTAGAGGTCGAAATACTTCTCGCTCTTCACCAGGATGCAGCGGGCCGCGGTGTAGAGATCATCGACGGAATTGATAAGCCCCATGTTCAAGGCCTTGTGCAGCCGCAGGAAGGCGGTCGGGGTGACCGGTATCCCGACGGTGCGTAGGGTATAGAAGAAATCGACGAACATCCTTGTCGCCTACCTCTAGATCTTGATGGTGGCCACCGTCTTTTGGGCCGTGAAATAATCGGGGCTCTTCTTGAACAGGACCCCCAAATACGGGATATTCCCTTTCATGAGGTCCTTGACCCGAAAGTCGGGATCAGCCCGCAGGGCCCTGATCCAGTTGATGAGCTCCCTGGTGGCGGGTTTCTTCTCGATATCTTTGATCTCGCGAAGGCGGTAGAAGGCCTGTACGGCGCTGTTGAGAAGTTCCTTGTCTATATCCGGGAAATGCACCTGAACGATGTTCTTCATCATATCAGGCTCGGGAAAGGCGATGTGGTGGAAGTTGCAGCGCCCCAGGAAGGGATCGGAGAGGTCCTTCTTGGCATTCGAGGTGATGACCACGATGGGCCGGTGTTTTGCCGTGATGGTCTTGTCGATCTCGATAATGTCGAATTGCATCTGGTCAAGGATGTCGAGCATGTCGTCCTGAAAATCGGTGTCGGCCTTGTCGATCTCGTCTATGAGGAGCACGACCCGTTCATCCGAGACAAAGGCCTGTCCGATCTTGCCCATCCTGATGTACTCCTCGATGTTGCTGATATCCCTCTTGGAATCCCCAAATCGACTGTCGTTCAATCGGGTCAAGGTATCATATTGATAGAGGGCATCGATAAGCTTCATGCTTGATTTAACATTGAGGACAATGAGCCTCATAGTGAGGGCCTCGGTGATGGCATGCGCCAGCATGGTCTTGCCCGTGCCGGGCTCGCCCTTGAGCAAGAGGGGCATCTCGAGGGCTATGGAGATGTTGACGATCTCAGCCAGCTCATCATCCAGTACATATTGCGAAGCGCCGGCAAATCTTCTCAGGTCGTTTTCTTGCTTCATTATGGAGCTCCTTCGCCGGATATTTGTGCTCTTGAGTATATCCATTCTCTCTCCATTATTCAAGGGTTCGATTTTCCTGCCGGCGGTTTGGCCAGTGTAAGAGGCCGCCGTTGTATTCATTACCCGTGAATGCTACGATGCATCATCCACTATGCCCATGGCTCCCGGCAAACTTGATTCGGGGAGCGAAGCGCAAGAGAAGAGACAGATGCCCCGGGTATCGATCATCATCCCTACTCATGACAGGAAGGCATTCGTGCTGGAGGCGGTGGAATCTGTTTTTGCGCAGACCTATGGGGATTATGAGCTGATCGTGGTGGACGATGGCTCTGCAGACGGCACCGGGGAGGTCCTCAAGCAGTATGGAGAGCGCCTGCGGTATCACTATCAAGAGAACCACGGGGTGAGCGTGGCCCGCAATTGCGGCCTCGCACTCGCCCACGGGGAGTTCATCGCCTTCCTCGATTCCGATGACCTCTGGCTGCCGAAGAAGCTACAGGTGCAGGTCGCCTTTATGGATCAACACCCGGAGGCGCAGATCTGCTATACCGATGAAATCTGGATCAGGCGCGGGGTGCGGGTCAACCCCAAAAAGAGACACGCCAAATATTCGGGGCGGATCTATCCTCACTGTCTCCCCCTCTGTATCGTCAGTCCATCCTCGGCCCTCATGCGTCGAGATCTCTTCGAGCAGGTCGGGGTCTTTGATCCCGAACTCCCTGTCTGCGAGGACTACGACCTATGGCTGCGTGCCGCAGCCCGCTTCCCGATCCTCTTCATCCCCCAGAGGCTGATCATCAAAAGGGGAGGGCACCGGGATCAACTCTCCCGGCAACAATGGGGGAATGATAGGTACCGGGTGATGGCGCTGGCCAAAATCCTCAAAATAGGGGTGTTGACCCCTGAGCTGCGTGAGCTCACCATCCAGGAACTCCACAGAAAAGTGCGCGTTCTCATCAGCGGCTATCTCAAGAGGGGAAAAGAAGGAGAGGCGAAGGATTTTCAAAAGCTCTTGGAGCAATACCCCCTCTGATGCCTCACTTCCTCCTTGACTCATCAATATTTTTCTCTTATAAGAGGAAACGAAGCGAGTTTCTGCGAAATCTCTCGTGGGCGATCTTGAACCAGTCCGATTAGCGTCATGAAAAATACGGCCATCATAGTGGGAGGAGGCCTCGGTAAGAGGTTTATGGGGGGGATCCCCAAACAGTTCCTCCCCTTGGGGGAGAGGCCCGTCATCGTCCACACCGTGGAGGCCTTTCAGCGCTCCCTTTCTATAGATGCCATTGTGGTGGTGGTGCCGGCAGGGTGGGAAAAACGGTGCGAGGCCGAGCTTAAACCTTATGCATTCGATAAGATACAGGGAGTAATCGCCGGAGGGGAGACCAGACAGCTCTCCTGCCAACAGGCATTGCACTTCCTTAAGGCGGATCCCCCGCATATCGTGGTCGTCCATGACGCCGTACGCCCCCTGGTAAGCCAAGAGCTGATCGATGCCGCTGTTCGGGAAGGCAATGAGGGGATGACCTTTGGCCTGCAGGCTGTGGACACCATCGTCGAGTGTCTGGATGGAGAGATCACGAGGGTCCTGCCGCGGGAGGAGCTGTATCAGATCCAGACCCCCCAAGCGTTTCCGTTTCAAACCTTATGGGATGCCCACGGCCAGGCCTTGGAGGCCGGGATCACGGATACCAGCGATGACCCCGGCCTCGTGCTCAGGGCGGGCCATCGGGTGAAAGTACTCGTGGGAGATCCGCGTAATATAAAGATCACCGGCCCCGTCGATTTGGAACTGGCGCAACACCTCCTGCGGGCGAGGTGACCTTTACATTACCCCATCGTTTTGTTACCATTTTTGACGCGCAGAGGCCTCCGGAATGCAGGATCACACACCCGTTATAAGGCAGTACCTGCGGATTAAAGGGGATTATAGAGATTGTATCCTCTTTTTTCGTATGGGGGATTTTTACGAGATGTTCTTCGATGACGCCAAGGTCGCCTCCAAGATCTTGGAGATTGCCCTTACCTCCAGAGAAAAAGGGGGAAAGGAGCGGATCCCTTTGTGCGGGGTCCCCTGCCATGCTGCAGCGCCGTACATCACCAAGCTCATCGACAAGGGTTATAAGGTGGCCATCTGCGAACAGGTGGGCGATGCCAGGGCGTCTCAGGGGTTGGTGGAGCGCGAGGTCACCCAGGTGATCACGCCGGGGATGGTGGTGGAGGGGGCCAATCTCCAGGAGAAGGAGAACAACTTTCTGATGAGCCTGTACCGAGGCGAAGGCGGGTA
This sequence comes from Deltaproteobacteria bacterium RBG_16_54_11, assembly GCA_001797905.1. Taxonomy (GTDB): domain Bacteria; phylum Desulfobacterota; class B13-G15; order B13-G15; family RBG-16-54-18; genus RBG-16-54-11. The sequence continues at coordinate 19,461 of MGQS01000138.1, forward strand.
TGGGCTTGTCTTTTTGGACCTCTCCACAGGGGAGTTCAAGGGGTGTCGGATAGCTGACAAGGATCTCCTGATGGGCGAGGTGGTGAAGAACAGGCCCCGCGAGGCCCTGATCCCCGAAGGATTGCAGGGTGAAGAAGGGCTTCTGGCGGATCTCACCAGGGAGTTCCCCTCCATGCTGGTAAACACCCTGCCTGATCCCTCTTTTCGGCCCGAGGCCGATGCCGGCCCTCGAGAAGAGCTTATAAAAGATTTGATCCCTTCATCGGCAGGTGCAGAAACCCGTCGCGCCGCCCTCGCCGCCTTTCGCTATTGCCAAGAGACCCAGCAGGCCGATGTCGGGCACATCAAGCCTCTTTTCTGCTATCGGCTGGAGGACTACCTGATCTTGGACGAGACGACGCAGAGGAACCTCGAGCTGTTTGCCTCGCAGGGGGGCAGGGGCAAGAAGGGCACCGTGCTCGATATCGTGGACGAGACGATCACCGCCATGGGAGGGAGGAGGATCAGGGCTTGGCTCTCCTATCCGCTCGTCGATTGCAGAGAGATCGAAGGTCGGCTGGAGGCCGTCGCGGAGCTCAAGGAGACGCCCCTTGTGCGGGCCGATCTCAGGGAGCTCATGGAGGAGGTCTATGATCTGGAGAGGCTCAACGCCAGGGTGATCATGGGGAAGGCGAACCCGCGGGATCTGGTGGCGTTAAAGACCACCCTGAAGGCGATCCCTGCGGTGAAGAAGGGGCTGGCGGATATGGCAGCTCCTTTGCTGCAAGAGATCAGGGCGGGGTTGGATGAGCTCGATGAAGTGGCTGCATGGATAGACGATGCCCTTGTCGCCAGCCCACCCATTACCATGACCGAGGGGGGGATCATCAAGGACGGATATAGCCAGGAGCTTGATGAGCTGAGGGGGATGAGCCGGGCGGGGAAGGGGTGGATCGCCCGCTTGGAGGTGCAGGAGCGCCAGCGCACCGGCATCTCCTCATTAAAGGTGCGATACAATCAGGTCTTCGGCTACTACATCGAGGTCACCAGGCCCAACCTGGATCTGGTTCCTGAGGACTACGTCCGCAAGCAGACCCTGACCAATGCCGAGCGGTTCATCACGCCGCAGCTCAAGGAGTACGAGGATAAGGTCCTGGGGGCCGAGGAAAGGATCAAGACCTTGGAGCACGAGCTTTTTCGGCAGCTGCGGGAGCGGCTGGCAGGGGAGAACCGCAGAATTCAGGGCACCGCCTCTGCCATCGGCTCCCTCGATGCCCTGCTCTCCCTGGCCGAGGTGGCGGACAAATATCGATATAACAGGCCCCGGATCACGGACAAGGATGAGATCGTCATCACGAGCGGGCGGCATCCGGTTGTCGAGCGGATGGGTCATCTCGAGCCCTTTGTCCCGAACGACGCCCGCTTGGACGGCAGCGATAACCAGCTGATCATCATCACCGGCCCCAACATGGCGGGCAAATCCACCTATATCCGCCAGGTGGCCCTGATCTGCCTGATGGCCCAGATGGGCGGGTTCGTGCCTGCTCAGGAGGCGACCATCGGCCTGGTTGACAGGATCTTTACCCGGGTAGGGGCCTCGGACAATCTGGCCAGGGGGGAGAGCACCTTCATGGTCGAGATGAGGGAGACGGCTGATATCCTGAAGGAAGCCACCCCCCGGAGCTTGGTGATCTTGGACGAGATAGGCAGGGGCACCAGCACCTTTGACGGCCTCAGCATAGCCTGGGCAGTGGCGGAATACCTGCACGATAAGAAGGGTCCCAAAACCCTCTTTGCCACCCACTACCATGAGCTCACTGAGCTGGCCATGACCAAACCGCGGGTGAAGAACTACAATGTGGCAATCAGTGAATGGAACGGCGAGATCATTTTTCTCCGCAGGATCGTGGAGGGTGGGACGAGCCGCAGCTACGGCATCCAGGTGGCCAGATTGGCCGGTCTCCCCGAGGAGGTTGTGGCTCGGGCCAGGGAGGTCCTCGCTAATCTGGAGAAAGGGGAGTTGGACGAAAAGGGCATGCCGAGACTGGCCTCTGTCAAGGGGGGAGAGAAGGGACAAGGGGTTGATCAATTGGACCTCTTTGCGCAGCGGGACGATCGTATATATCGGGAACTCCAAAAGGTTGATCCTAATCGCCTGACGCCTCTGGAGGCTGTTCAGCTCCTCTATCACTGGAAAAAGATGATGGAAGAAGGGGATTGAAAAAAAGGCCTGATTTTGCCCTGGCCAGAAAAAAGATGGTGCAAGAGCAGCTGGTGGCCAGGGGTATAAAAGATAAGCGAGTCCTTGACGCTATGATGAAGGTGCCTCGGCACCTCTTTGTGGAGGAGGGGCTATGGCATCAGGCCTACGGCGATTTCCCGCTGCCCATTGGCCAGGGGCAGACCATCTCGCAGCCCTATATTGTCGCCTTGATGACCGAGGCCTTGCAGTTGACAGGCGATGACAAGGTCCTGGAGATCGGGACCGGCTCTGGATACCAGGCTGCAATCCTGGCGGAGCTGACCAACCAGATCTTTTCCATTGAGCGGATCAGCTCCATGGCATCCAAGGCCAGAAAGATATTGGATGAGTTGGGCTATGCCGATGTCCTCATCCGGGTGTCGGATGGCACTGTTGGATGGCGCGAAGAAGCCCCCTTTTCCGGGATCATCGTGACTGCCGGGGCGCCGGATATCCCGCCAACCCTTGTTGAACAGCTGCAGGAGAGGGGCAGGCTCGTGATACCGGTTGGGAATGAATATTCCCAGACCCTGCTCAAGGTGGTAAAACAGGAGAAGGGATATGCAAAGAAAGATCTGGGCGGCGTGCGGTTCGTGAAATTGATAGGAGACCATGGGTGGAAGGCAGACTGGTAAAAGGACAGATAGGGGTCACCATGTGGGGATTAAGACCTGGAAGCTGGAGAAGAGGGTCCCCATGGCGGAAGGGGGGCGCACATCAGTCACGATGCTTTTAGATATGTTTCGGTGATGCAGTTTCCGAGCATATGTCGGGATGCCTTGCGCGGAAACGCGGTGAGGCTTGCGGCGCTCCTTTTGGTTGTCCTTTTGGCTGCTTCCTTTGGGTGCCGGCACCCGACCGGAGGTGGCCCTTTGGCCAGGGATGTCGGCCGCGGCCAGCGTGGCGTCTATCATACCGTGAAACGCCACCAGACCTTCTGGCGGATCTGCAAGACCTACGGCGTGGATATGAACGAGGTGGCCAGGATAAACGGGATCAAGGACAAGACCAAGATCGAGGTGGGGCAGCGTATCTTCATCCCCGGCGTCAGAAGGGTATTGAAGGTTGATATCTATGTAGAAGATGTCACCGCGGGAGAGAAAGCAACAGCCGTACGATACGAAAAGGGGAGGTTCATCTGGCCGGCTGAAGGGCAGGTGACGGCCACGTTCAGTGCGAATGCGACGGCTGAAAAAAGGCGTCACGATGGCATTGATATCTCTGCGCTGGCAGGCACCACGGTGCGAGCGGCGGATAGCGGCAAGGTGGTTTACAGCGACAATAAGATGAGGGGATATGGAAACCTCATCATCATCGAGCACCAGGATCATTTCTTTACCATCTATGCCCACAACGAGGAGAATCTGGTGAAGGAAGAGGTGCTTGTCAAGCGGGGTGATGCCATCGCCCGAATCGGCAAGACGGGAAGCGCCACAGGCCCGCACCTCCATTTTGAGATCCGCAAGGGGAGCAACCCCCTGGATCCCATGCGGTTTCTACCTTAAAAAAGGGAATCATGCAGGAAAAAGACGACGTTTTCGGGAAAGAAGAAGAACAGGTCTCCCCTGCGGATGTCTCCTTCGATTCCTTGAGCTTGTACTTCCAGGATATAAGGTCAGCCAAGCTCCTCACCGCGGAGGAGGAACAGGAGCTGGCCCGACGCACAGCGCAGGGGGATGACGCGGCCCGAAAGAGGATGATCGTGTCCAATCTGCGGTTGGTGGTCAAGGTGGCCAAACGGTATATGGGGCAAGGCCTTCCCCTCTTGGATTTGATCGAAGAGGGTAACATCGGGCTCATCAAGGCGGTGGAGAGATTTAAGCCGGAGAAGGGGTGTCGTTTTTCCACCTATGCCGTTCTCTGGATCAGACAGTCCATCGAGCGAGGTCTGGCAAGCCAGAGCAGGACCGTGCGGCTTCCCGCCCACGTGGTCGGAGATCTGAGAAGAATGATTCGGGTCACGCGCACGTTAACGCAGCGGTTGGGGAGAGAACCCCTGCTCGAGGAGCTGACAAAGGAGATGGGGGTGGAAGCGGACTACATGACTCGTTTGATGATGGCTGTGCGTAAGGCCACCTCCATTGAATCCCCCTTGGATGAAGACGAGCGCTATCATCTGGCGGATATCCTCACGGAGGAAGAACAGCCCGGCCCCTTTTCCGTCACCGAGCATATGGAGCTCGTTAAGCTCGTCACCTCCTGGTTGGAGCTTCTCTCTCCTCCGGAAAAAGCGGTAATCAAACTCCGTTTCGGGCTCCGCGATGGGGAGCCCAAGACCCTGGAGGCCATCGGTGAGATGTTCGGGGTAACGAGGGAACGTATTAGGCAGATCGAGGTCAAGGCCCTCAAGCGCCTGCGCAAGGTGATGGAGCAGCGGGATCTGATACTGCTGGAGGATGTAATACCCTGAAACTCAATTTCACATATCTGTTCACAGGCTGGTTAAAACGCTGCGAAAAGTGTTCTTTGAAATCTGTGTCGT
>MGQS01000138.1:24185-24835 GCA_001797905.1 Deltaproteobacteria bacterium RBG_16_54_11
ATATTTTATGTTAAAAGAGAGCGGGACTTGAACCCCAACCCCTCGACCCTCCCCCCTTTGGGGTCCCCTCCCATTCGGATATTCTTATGGATGGGATACCGCAGAGCGGCAGATCTGGCCAAAGGGCCACCTTCGGCCACTTTCCATAAAATCTAAATTAAGTCCCACTCTACTTTGTATAATGATGCTCCTTTAAATCTTTTAAGGTCATCATGCCGCAAGGCGGCAAAATCTGAATGTCGGCCCCGCACCTCAATATGATTTTTGCGGACAACGGGGTCCCGTAAAACGGGAGATGTCGCAGGGCGACAGAGTGGGACTAGAACCCTCTCTCCTTGACACCGGGTCTTGATGGTGGTAAAGATTGAGTATCGTGCGCCCTCGTAGCTCAGGTGGATAGAGCACAGGATTCCTAATCCTGGTGCCGCGTGTTCGAATCACGCCGGGGGCGCCAGCAATTTTATTCAGGATGCGCATAAAATCTCTTCGAGGTTTTTTTAATTCAAAAAAAAACCGATTTGGCTCTATAGACTTCAAAAACTTACCGATATTATATAAATGTCATTTTTAGGGGAAATTAGGGGTCAGACTTGTTTATTGACATAGATAGGACGAGCTGATAATCTTTGAGTATGGCAAGGAAGCCGAGA
>MGQS01000139.1:0-160 GCA_001797905.1 Deltaproteobacteria bacterium RBG_16_54_11
CTTAGGTCAAAAGGCAGGATTTGTCAATAAAAAAGGGGGAAGAATATCCTCCCCCTCACTACCGCCTTGCGGTATCCCGTCTTTTCTGATGTATACACAGCGGAACGGGACTCCATCCTCTCCCCTGCCACTTTGTGGCATCCCATCCTTTATATTGTTC
>MGQS01000139.1:349-2935 GCA_001797905.1 Deltaproteobacteria bacterium RBG_16_54_11
ATAAAATTTAAATTAAGTCCCCCCCACTTTGTATCAAAATATAAATGATGGGATGTCGAAAAGCGACAGAGCGGGACTTGGCCCCTCGAACCCTCTTTTTTACCGCCTCCGGCTTGCTACTGATATTCTGTTCATGGCCCGTTCCAATGCCGCCACGGAGGTGTAGTATGCCTTATCCTCGGAGCTCAGTTGCTTCAAACCCCGCTCGGCCCGCTCCTTGGCCCGCTTGGCCCGCTCCACATCTATAGCCGTGGGCAGCTCCGCAGCCTCGGCTAAGATGGTGACCCTATCGTGCAGGACCTCCACGAACCCCCAGGCCACAGCCATATGTCGCGGCTCCTTCCCGGCGCGGTACATGATTTCACCGATCTTCAGGGTGGTAAAGAAGGGTGTGTGTCCGGGCAAGACCCCAAACTCCCCCTCTGCCCCCGGGGCTGTCATCTCCTCCACCTCCTGGCTCAGGACCAGGCCATAAGGGGTTACCACCTCCAGTAGGAAATTACCCGCCATAGCTCCCTCTCCTACTCAACGGCCCTCAGCTTCGCGGCCTTCTCCTTGGCCTCTTCGATGGTCCCCACCATGTAAAAGGCCTGCTCGGGGATATCATCGTGTTTGCCTTCCACCAACTCCTTAAACCCCTTAACAGTCTCCTCCAGCTTCACATATCTTCCTTTTGTGCCGGTGAACTCCTCAGCCACGAAGAAGGGCTGGGAGAAGAATCGCTGGATCTTTCTGGCCCGGGACACAGTCAGCTTGTCGTCTTCGGAGAGCTCGTCCATGCCGAGGATGGCGATGATGTCCTGCAGGTCCTTGTACTTCTGTAAGATGCGCTGGACCTCACGGGCCACCCCATAGTGCTCTTCGCCCACTACCAAAGGGTTGAGGATCTTGGAGGTAGAGTCGAGGGGGTCAACTGCCGGATAGATCCCCAGCTCGACGATCTGCCGGGAGAGAACGGTGGTAGCATCGAGGTGGGCGAAGGTGGTAGCCGGGGCGGGATCGGTTAGATCGTCCGCCGGCACATAGATGGCCTGGACCGAGGTGATGGAGCCCTTGGTGGTGGAGGTGATGCGCTCTTCCAATTCCCCGAGGTCCGTAGCCAGGGTAGGTTGATACCCTACTGCCGAGGGCATCCTGCCCAGCAGGGCCGAGACCTCGGAGTTGGCCTGGGTGAAGCGGAAGATGTTGTCGATGAATAAGAGGACATCCTGCCCCTCCTCATCGCGGAAATACTCGGCGGCAGTCAGGGCCGAGAGCCCCACCCGGGCACGGGCGCCGGGGGTCTCGGTCATCTGTCCGAATACGAGAGCCGTCTTGTCCAGTACCCCTGATCCCTTCATCTCCAGCCAGAGGTCGTTCCCTTCCCTTGTGCGCTCTCCCACGCCTCCGAAGACGGAAAACCCGCCATGCTGGGTGGCGATGTTGTGGATGAGCTCCATGATGATCACCGTCTTGCCCACCCCGGCGCCGCCGAAGAGACCGACCTTGCCGCCCCTGGGGTAGGGCTCCAAGAGGTCGATCACCTTAACGCCCGTTTCCAGGAGCTCCACAGTGACGTTCTGGTCCACAAAGGAGGGGGCGGGACGGTGAATGGCGTATCTCTTCTTGGTAACGACCGGTCCTCCCTCATCCACGGGTTCGCCGATGACGTTGAGGATCCGGCCGAGGACCTCCCTGCCCACGGGTATGGAGATCGGGTCGCCGGTATCAACGGCCTTCATCCCCCTGACCAGGCCGTCGGTGGTGTCCATGGCCACACACCTGACCGTGTTCTCCCCGATGTGCTGGGCCACCTCCGCCACCAAGTTCTCTTCCTTATCGTTTATTCGAGGATTGGTGAGCCTGATGGCGTTATAGATGGAGGGGAGTTTCCCTTCCCCGAACTCGACGTCGATGACCGGTCCGATTACCTGTATAATCTTTCCTTCTGCCGACTCGCCTTTCTTCATCTTCCCAACCTTCCTCCTTTTCCTTGATACTATCTCAGAGCCTCTACACCGCCGACGATCTCCATCATCTCCTTGGTAATAGCACTCTGGCGCGCCTTGTTATACACGAGGGCGAGCTTCTCCATCATCTCCTGGGCGTTCTCCGTGGCAGCACCCATAGCCGTCATCCTCGCCCCATGCTCCCCTGCCAGCGACTCCAGCAGGGCCCGGTATATCTGGACCTCCACATATCGAGGGAGAAGCTCGGAGAGGATGGCGTCGGCCGATGGCTCATAGATGTATTCCACCGGGTAGTAATCGGATTCCGCCTCCAGGGGCTCTATGGGGAGGAGATCCTTGACCATCACCCGCTGGACCAGGGGTGAGCGAAACTCGTTGTAGACCAGAAAGACCCCATCAATGGCCTCTCCCGTATAATCCTCTACCAGATCCTTGCCGATGACGGCCGCCGCCTGATAGTCGATCTCCCGAAATCTGCCGGCATAGTCCCTTATGATAGAAACGTTCCTCCTGCGGAAGTAGTCCAGCCCCTTTCTCCCGACGATAGTGAGTGCGATCTCCGCATATGCCGTGCGATGTTCCCGCATAAACCGCTCCACCATCCGGAAGACATTCTGGTTGAAGCTCCCGCACAGCC
>MGQS01000139.1:3042-5220 GCA_001797905.1 Deltaproteobacteria bacterium RBG_16_54_11
TTATCGGCATACGGACGCGCCTCAACGATCCGCTCATGGGCTCGCCGCAACCGGGCGGCAGCCACCATCTTCATGGCCCGGGTAATCTGCTGGGTGCTCTTGATACTGCCAATCCTGCGGCGCAGGGCCTTAAGGCCGATCATCTTGGCTCACTCCTCTTATGGGACGAATACCTGCTTGAACCCTTCCAGGACCTTCATGATCTTTTGATCGAGCGCCTCATCCAGCGCCTTCTTTTTCTCGATCTCCGCGAGGATATCGGGGTGTTTGTCCTCAATGAACTTGTACAACTCCTGCTCATACCGTTGCAGCACAGACACGGGGTAGCTGTCCACAAGGCCATTGACCCCGGCATAGATGACCAAGATCTGTTTGGCCACCGTCAGGGGTTGATACTGCCCCTGCTTCAAGATCTCCACCAGGCGCTCACCCTTGGCCAGCTGGGCCTGGGTCGCTTTATCGAGGTCGCTGCCGAACTGGGCAAAGGCGGCCATCTCCCGATATTGGGCCAGGTCCAGACGCAGAGAGCCTGCCACCTGCTTCATCGCCTTGATCTGGGCGTTGCCGCCGACGCGGGAGACGGATAAACCCACGTTGACGGCCGGCCTGATCCCGGAATAGAAGAGGTCGGTCTCCAGGTAGATCTGGCCGTCGGTGATGGAGATGACGTTGGTGGGTATATAGGCGGATACGTCCCCGGCCTGGGTCTCGATGATGGGCAGGGCCGTGAGGGAACCTTCCCCTAATTTCTCGTTGAGCTTGGCTGCCCGCTCCAGCAGACGCGAGTGCAGGTAGAAGATATCACCCGGATAGGCCTCGCGGCCAGGGGGTCGGCGCAACAGCAACGACATCTGACGATAGGCTACAGCGTGCTTGGAGAGGTCGTCATAGATGCAGAGGGCATGTCTCTTGGTATCGCGAAAGTACTCACCCATGGTGCAGCCGGCATAGGGGGCGATGTACTGCAACGGGGCGGGCTCGCTGGCAGTGGCCGAAACCACGGTGGTGTACTCCATGGCCCCATACTGCCGCAACTTGTCAACCACCTGGGCCACCGTGGACTGCTTCTGCCCGATGGCCACATAGAAGCAGTAGACATCCTTTCCCGCCTGGTTGACGATGGTATCAATGGCCAGGGCGGTCTTGCCTGTCTGACGGTCGCCGATGATAAGCTCCCGCTGCCCCCTGCCGATGGGAATCATGGAGTCGATGGCCTTGACACCCGTCTGGAGGGGTTCCTTCACCGGAAGGCGCCATACCACCCCCGGGGCCTTCTCCTCGATGTTGCGATATTCCTTAGCATCGATGGGCCCTTTGCCGTCGAGGGGTTGCCCGAGGGGGTCCACTACCCTCCCGATCAGGGGTTCACCCACGGGGACCTGGACGATCCGGCCGGTCCTCTTCACGATGTCCCCCTCTTTCACATGGCGGTCTTCTCCCAGCAGCGCCGCCCCCACGTTATCTTCCTCCAGGTTGAGGACCATGCCCATGACCCCGTGGGAGAACTCGAGGAGTTCTCCTGCCATGGCCTTTTCGAGACCGTAGAGTCTGGCGATACCGTCTCCCACCGAGAGGACAACCCCGGTCTCGTTCACCTCGACCTTCTTGTCGTAGTCCTTGATCTGCTTCTCAATAATCCCGCTTATCTCTTCCGACCTTATCTGCATCTGTTATCACCCCTTTGCTAAGATTTCCTTCAAGCGCTCCAACTGCGTCTTGACACTGCCGTCATATACCGTGTCCCCAATCCGCGCCACCACCCCGCCGATGAGCGAGGGGTCTGTTTCGACCTCCATAATCACCTGTTTCCCCACCAAACCCTGCAACCCTTGCGTCAGCTCCTCTATTTTTTTCTTGGAAAGATCATGCGCAGTGACCAGGTGTGCCCGCGCCCGCCCGGCGGCCTCATCGACGAGCTCCCGGTACAGAGAGGTGATGTCCGGCAGGTACATCATCCGATCCTTGTCCACCAGGAGTTGGAGAAAATTGATGGTGACGGGACTCAGGCGCAAGCGCGCACCTATCTCCTTGATGATGGCCTGGCGCCGGGGGATATTAAAGGTGGGATTGCGCAAGACCTCCCTCAGCTGCTCCTCCTGCTGGAAGATGGAGGTGAAGGCATCGAGCTCCTCCCAATACCTATCATAGTTGCCGTCCTCCTGCCCGATATTCATCAGG
>MGQS01000139.1:5243-6540 GCA_001797905.1 Deltaproteobacteria bacterium RBG_16_54_11
GCAAGCTCCTCACCCGCTCGATGTATTCATCCACCAGCCGCTCATGGTCTTTCGGTTTGAGGTGCTTCTTCAGCAGGTCCTCGGCCAGCTGCACCGTCATGGCGGCCATCTCCTCCTGCAATCGCAGCTTGACCATCTTGAGCTCCTGTTGGGCGCTCAAGGTTGCCTGTTTTTTGATCTTCTCGGCCATCTGTTGCGCCTCTTTGATGATCCGCTCCTTCTCCCTCTCCCCTTCCCTTATCAATGTCCGGCGAATCCCTTCGATCTCCTGATCTAATTTCTTTAACCTCGCCTCATACTCATGCAATGCCTTTTCCCCCTCTTGTTTAGCCCTCTCGGCCTCCTCGATGGCCTGCTTGATCGATTCTTGCCTCTTTTTCAGAAATGCGCCCAGGGGCTTTTTGACAAAGATATAGAGTCCGGTAGCCAGTACCGCAAAATTGAATATCTTAAATGCCAGGTCCCACCACATACCGACTGATCCGCTCCCTTCTACTGGAGGCTTCTGCCCAGGATCTTCTCGGCGATCTCCTTCGCCATTGCCCCCTGTCTGCGCTCCAAATCAACCGAGACCTGCCGGCTCTCCTGGGCGATCTGGGCCTTTATCGTGGGGAGCTCCGCGTCAACCTCCTTTTGGACCGTATCGACAAGCGCTTTGCCCTCCTGCGCCCCTGCATCCTGGATACGCCCCTTCTCACCCAGGGCCTGGAGCTGACCCTTGTTCAACCCCTCCTCAACCTGGAGGCGGCGCCTCTCAGCCTCTTCCTGGAGTCTGGCAGCTTCTCTCGCGTCCCCCTCGATCTTTTCCTGGCGCTCTTCGAGGAATCTGAGAAAGGGTTTAAAGAAGATCTTGTTCAAGACGATCATCAGGAAGATGAAGAGAGCAACCTGAATAAACAGGCTGCTATTGATATCGATCATGCCCTGCTCCCCTTCCAGTTTATTGCCCTATATTGGACCGTAAAATATCCTTTTTTCTTGGCTTTCATAAGGACATTGTGAAATTATTTACCTGAAAAACAGTTTTTTTGCAAGCCTTAATTTTTGCCTGGGGCCATCGGCACGCAGCTATGAGCTATCACGAATTCCTTACGCCCTCTAGCAGTGCCTTGATTTTTATTATTTATTGCCTCCCTCTGACCCTTCAATCGTGAGAACGAGGCAAAAATCCGCCGACGGGACTTTATGCTGAACGCTGCCTGCCGGCCATTGACGGCTAGCCATCCCCTCATGTCCCTCACGGGAGGTTCAGGGGGAGCGAGACCTCCCCCGGGGGGAAATCGCTCCCCACCCGCCG
>MGQS01000139.1:6558-11615 GCA_001797905.1 Deltaproteobacteria bacterium RBG_16_54_11
CGCACCTGATCCAGGGAGACCATTTCACCATCTTCCCGCCGAAAGAGGAGCTGCAGGAGGTGGCAGTGGCATAGCTCCAGCCGGAAAGGGTGGGCCTCGGCGATCCCCACGGCCTCCTTCAAGATCTCCCCGGCCTCAGCAATCTTCCCCTGCAAGAGGGCTATTTCCCCCCTGCCCAGAAGGGTGTAGATCCTGCCCCGCTGGTCCGCTGTTGCCTGGAAGATGGCCTCAGCGGCCTGAAAGGCCTCCAACGCCTCTTCTTCCTTTCCCACCATCTTAAAGGTTGTCCCCTCTCCCCACCGGGTATAGGCATAGCTGATGCGGTCCCCGATCTCCCGGTAGAGGGAGGTGGCGCGGGCGAAGTAGCTCAAGGCCCGCTCAAAGTCATCGCCCATACGGTGGGCGTTAGCTATCCCGCAGAAAGAATAGGCGGTGCCGAAGACATCCTTGATCTCCTTCAAGGTAGTGTGGGCCCGGGTATAATAGGAAAGGGAGTCCCGATAATGGCCCATGACACGGGTCACCCCGCCCAGGCCGCACAAGGCATAACCCATCCCGGTTGAATCGCCCATCCCCTCGGAGAGGGAGAGGGCCTCTTCAAAGGCGAGCTTGGCCCTGCGGAGCTCCCCGGCGATCCGCCAGAGCCCCCCTATGGCCCACAGGGCGTAGGCCTCACCCTCGGGGTCTTCCCATTCCTCGTAAATGCCCCGGGCCTGTTCCAGGTGTTTGTGGGCCTCCTCCACCTCGCCCAGCCCCCGCAGGCTGAGCCCCAACCCCACCCGGGCATCGGCCACCGCCACCTCATCCCCCGCCTTCTCGGCCAGGGTGAGGGCGCCGCGAAAGCTCTCCTTGGCAGCAGCGAAGTCCCCCCTCATCCGCAGGCAGTCCCCTATCTTCTGGTGACAGAGCAGGCGCTGCGGAATATCATCTTCCGGATAGCGGCTCAGGGCATTATGATAGGCCTCCAAGGCCTCGGCAAAGTGACTCTCCATCCTCTTCTGCTCTCCGATTTGAACGTATCGATCTCCCTCTTCTCTGCGCATCTTCTCACCTCTCGGAAAATTATCGTCGCCCCTATTCCGCTTATCCCCGCATCCACCGGTACAGCCAGCAATTGAGATAGACAAAAAAGGATAGCATGCCACCCTGGCGCCCGATCTTCCGTGCCATCTCCCGCATCCGCTTTTGGCTCTTCACCTTGTTATCCGCCAGGTAGAGGCCCAGCAACCCCCGATTGATCATGCGATGGAACCGCGCCTGCGGCAATTGGGAAACGCTACTATCCGCCTCTTTGACAAAGCGCACGAACCGCTCGACCAGCGTATCGTCGTTATCATAGTAAAAGCAGAAATTTAAATCCCCCCCGAGCCGGTCCTCTTCCTGGTCGATAAAGTAATCGAGCAGGATATGCAATCCCTGCACCCAGGGAAAATAGCCCTCCTTTACCTGAGCTGCCCGATCACGGGAAAAGCCGTCGTCGAAGCCAGAGGAGACGAGGCAGAAGATGCCGAGGGTGGAGCCGGCACAGGCGCAAAACTCATACCACCTCATCTCCGGCAGCTGCTTCTTATAGCGCTCAAACCACGCCTCCAGGCGCGGAATGCGCTCTTCGACCCTGATGTGCTTCAGCACCTGGAGGTCACGGTAATACCCTGCCAACTCGAAGAGGGCAGGGGCGATGTGCTTATAGGCCGGAACCTTCGCTAAAACCTCCTGACACGTCTTAACGAGGGCGACGAGATAGCCGCCATCGTCCTGTTCCCGGCGAAGCCGGTAGTAGTTTCGATGCTTCTCGCCCGGTTTGAGGGCATGGAACATGGATTCGTGCAGCACGCGAAAGTCCTCCGGGTCCTGGGATGTGCTGCGGTCACAGAGATTGTCGAGATAATCGCTGACGGTCTGGTAGGCGACGATGAACCGAATGGCGTCATCCTTCATCGCGCCCGCCAGCAGGCCGTAAAGGGAGCCGCCCTCGCAATGGAAGGTCTTCGTATCGATGCTCATGAGGGCCTGCTTGCGCAACTCAGGATCAGGGATGCCGCGTGCCCGGTCCTTCCATTCGCTCAAATAGCGATGGACACGGGGAAGCACCACCCCATACGTTTTGACCATCAGCGTCCACGGATAACGCGGAACCTTCACCGGCGCCCTCCCTGCGGGACGGTATTGCTGAGCAACCCCCTCACCACCATATCACCTGCATTGCGTCCCCGCCGCGTCCGTATGGGGCCGGAACTTTCCGGCCTGCCGGCGGGAGAAAAAATCGCCAAGGTTTTCTGTTCTCACCAAATCCTCTTTGAAGATCGCTTCACCCGATTTCCCTTTGCGAGGCTGTTTTATTGGTCCGGCTGGAAGTTCCTGAGCCACGCCCGGGCCTGCCGGTGCTGGGGGTAGAGGGACCCGACCTTCGCCCAGAATGCCTCTGTATGCCTCAAGATCTCGGTATGGGCCAATTCGTGCGCTATAATGTAATCAATGATATCGAGCGGGGCTTGAATGAGCCGCCAGTTAAAGGAGAGATTCCGCTCGCTCGAGCAACTCCCCCACAGGGTCTTTTGATCCCGGATAAACACCCTGTTGTAGGTGAGGTTATACTGGTCGGCGATATGCGCCAACCGCTCCATGATTACCCGCTTTGCCTCCTTCCGATACCATCGGTCAAGGACCCCATCCTCCAACAAATTTATCCCTGAAAAGATGGTCTTCCCCGTCGCGTTGATCGCAAAGTTCTTGCGCAGCCCCGGCAGCAGCCGAAAGGTATAGACCTCCCCTAAGTACAGGATCGCATCGCGGCGCACTGGAATGCAGGCATCGCGCCCGTCACGGGAAAAGGCCAACTGTTTCTGAATCCATGTCGCCTTTCGTTCGAGCAGGTCGTCGATCTCCTTCTGCGAGAAAGCGAGGGGAAGCACCACGCATACCCGCATATTCTCATCCACCGTGATGCGGGCGCGCTTGACCCCGCGCCGTTCCACGGTTATCTCCCTCGCCCCGACTATCTGTATACCGCCGCGTTCCACCGTCTCCAGAGCTCACGACCATCACGTTATAGACAGCCTTTGTCTACCAGATCACAACGAATATGTCAAAATGAAAGCGATGAATCACGGGGCACCCCGTCAGTTTCTGTCCCTTCATCCATTGACAATGCCGCTCAAGAGGGTTTATCGTGGGTTGTGCCAAGGCAACATCTTCTCCTGCATCGAAACACGATCTTTTAATAAGGAAGGAAAAAGGAGGCAACATGCCATCCAGACAGGTGAGCCTCTCAGTCAACGACGCGCCCATAGCGCTCAACAACTTCGTCCGGGAGTATATCGACCACGTGGTGGACGGCATCCTGGCTTCGCTCAGGGGCACGGGCGAGATAAAGAGCATCGATCTTTCTATCGAGGGGGATCGGGTATCCATAGTTCTCAACAACGCGGACCTCCCCCTTAATCCCTTCGTCACCCGGATCATCCGCAACACCATAATGGGCATGGTCTCCTCACTGAAGAGGGTTAGCACGATCGAGAAAATGCAGATTATCATCAAAAAGTAAGGCATGGTACCGGCATATCACCCTTGGAACGATGTAGACCTGCCATACCCCATCTCCGGCCCCATATAAATCCCCCCTTTGCCCCCCTTTAGAAAAAGGGGGGTTGGGAGGATTTGAAAACTTATTTTCCGAGCAATAATAGCCACTTATCCTAGTTGACTGAAGGGGGTAATTGCGATAGACTTTGCAAGACTTAACAATAAGAAAGCTATGAAGGATGCCGGCACGGTTACTGATCGATCGCTTCGGCCAATACCCTAGTGGGTGAAAGGAGGTATCCATGGGCAAAGATAACGTCGTTTTTTTGGAGGTCATAGAATGGCTTGATGAAACCGGCCGGGAACTGGTGCACCGGATACCGGAACAGGGATCAGGGGAGATCAAGTTAGGGGCGCAGCTCATCGTCCGGGAGAGTCAGGCCGCTGTCTTATTTTATAAGGGCAAGGCCGGCGCTGCCTTTGCGCCCGGCCGCCACACCCTGACGACGGCGAACATCCCGGTCCTGACTAAAATTCTGGCCATCCCCTGGGCCATGACCAGTCCCCTGCGCGCCGAGGTATATATCGTCAATATGAAGGTCTTCCCCAACCTCAAATGGGGCACCAGGGATCCGGTGGCCTTTAAGGATGCTGACCTCGGCCTCATCCGCCTGCGGGCCCATGGTATATTTAATATTCAGGTGCTCCAGCCGGTCCTCTTTATCAACACCCTCGTGGGTACCATGGGGATATTCACGGCGGAGGAGATCGAGGAATATCTTAAACGGGTCATTGTCTCGCGCTTTAACGACCACCTGGGCGAGCACCTGGACACGCTCTTTAACCTCCCGGGCCAATACGAAGAAATCTCGGCCGGTCTGCAAAAACGCCTGCAACATGATTTCAGCCGCTTCGGCATCGGCTTGGAACATCTCTACATCACCTCTATTACCCCGCCCCCCGACGTCGAAAAGGCCATCGATGATAAGGGCCGTCTCAGCATCCTGCAGGATCTGGACGGCTTGCTCAAGATGAAGGCCGCTATGGCCATGGAAAAGGCCGCCGAGTCCACCGCCGCAGCCGGCTCGGGTATAGGCATGGGCATGGGTATCATGATGCCGGCGATGTTCGCCGAGGCATTGAGACCGAGTAACAAGGGACCTGCGCCTCAACAAGCGACGAGCTGCCCGGACTGCAAAAATCCTGTCCCGACTGACGCCGCCTTCTGCCCACATTGTGGTCACCAACAACTGGTCTTCCATCAATGTTCAAATTGCGGCAAGAACATGACGCCCAATGCCCAATTCTGCCCCCGGTGCGGGCATCCGGCGGATAAGAAGCCGAAGTCTGCGACCTGCCCGCACTGTAAGGCTGAAAACCTGCCCGGCGCTACCTTCTGCAATCAGTGCGGGGAAAAGCTAGGATAGATGGGCTTCACCGTAGAGCAAGAGTGTCCGCAGTGCGGTGCGCCCATCGATCTGGAAGAAACCGATCATCTGATCATCTGCCCCTATTGCAATATCAAGAACTACCTC
>MGQS01000139.1:11631-14276 GCA_001797905.1 Deltaproteobacteria bacterium RBG_16_54_11
TCCGTTTTGTCTTGCCCCACAAGGCAGCCAACCACGATATCCTCTATGCGCCGTATATGCGCTTTAAGGGTGAGGCATTTCTCTGCGAAGGCGCAACGATCGACCATAGCATCGTGGATCTCACCTATCAAGGTTCTTCGTGTAAGCAACTACCTATTTCGCTGGGGCTCAGGCCCCAGGCCATGAAGATGCGATTCGTCACGCCGGATGCACACGGTTCCTTTCTCAAGTGCTCTCTGAGACCGCTCGATGTGCTGGCCAACGTGGGTAAGCGCACTTCCGCGCTTGCCCCTGGAACGCTTTTCCACCGGGCCTATATTGGGGAGGCCTTCAGTCTCATCTTCCTCCCCCTCTTTGTGCGTGGAGGCAGTGTCTTTGATGCGGTGATCAACAGGCCCATCGCTCAGCTTCCCGATGGCGCCGTATTCCCGCCGTCGGGAAGCGACGACAAGCCCGCGTGGCGGATCACCTTTATGGCCACCATATGCCCGCACTGCGGCGGTGATCTGGAGGGCGAACGGGATAGCGTGGTCCTCAACTGCGGCAACTGTGACACCGCCTGGGAGGCTGCGGAGGGCAAGCTCATCCCGGTAGACCGCAGTTTCGTGCCAGGCAAGGGGAAAGATCTGCTTTATCTGCCTTTCTGGAAGATAACCGTGCGGGAGGAAGGGCTCGGCATCAACACCTATGCCGATTTTATCAGGATCACAAAACGCCCTGTCGTCACAAGGCAGAGAGGCTGGGAAGACAAAGAGCTATCTTTCTGGATACCGGCCTTTAAGATTCGGCCCAAGATCTTCTTGCGCTTAGCGAGCCAGATGACCATCCTCCAACAAGCATTCGCGATGGAGGAGCAGATCCCCCAAAAAAATCTCTACCCGGTTACGCTGCCAAAGGATGAGGCCGCTCAGGGCTTGAAGATCACCCTGGCCGGCGCGGTGATGGACAAGAGGGAATTTTTCCCCCTGCTTCCCCAATGCGACTTTGCCATCTCCAAATCCCACTTGCTCTACCTTCCTTTCAGGGCTACAGGACTCGATATGATCCAGGAGGATACGGGAATCGGTATCAATAAAAATACCCTCAAGTACGGCCGCTATCTCTAAACCGCACCTGGGGCGGAATCAGTCACTGCTTAGCAATCATAAAATAGGTTCCTAATCCCCCCCCCAACCCCCCCCTTTAGAAAACCGAAGCCGAAGGTGGCCCTTTGGCCAGTGACCCTTTGGTCAGGGGGGTGAGGGGGGGATTGCTGATTTTTCCCGCCGAGGTGGGAGGTGAGGGTGACGTTCCATCATAATGGATTGCTTAGCAATGACGTCCATAGCAAAAAGGTCAGTAACAGCTATTTTTGTTGACGAAAAAAGCGCTTGACTTATTTTTTATAGGTGTTAAATTTAGTATAAATGCTACCGACCGATCGGTAGAACATTTTAGATTAAGAAGATTGAAGGAAGTTGAGGTTCATTATGTCCAAGAAAGAAGCGATCTTAAAGGCTGCAACCAAGATGTTTGCAGCCCAGGGGTTTGAGAGGGCTCCCGTGCGTAAGATCGCGGAGAAGGTCGACCTCAGCGTCCCCGGGATGTTTCACTATTTCCCCTCGAAGGAGGATATCCTCAACGAGATCATGATCGGATTTATGGATGAGGGGTACAAAAAGCTCAAGGAGCTCAATAACGACGCCTTGGGCCCCGTCGAAAGGGTAGAGGGGTTCTGTAAATTCTACATTGACCACTATGCAGGGAATCAGGATCTGTTGACCATCCTGGTATCCGAGTGGAAGTACCTTTCTCGCGAGCACAGACAGGAGTTTTTCGATAAGCAGCGGGTCTACGTAGATGCCCTAAAAAAACTGTTCGGCGATCTCGCCGAAAAAGGCCTGCTCAAACCCATAGACCCCTCGATCCTTACCCTCATGTTCTTCGGCATGGTCCTCTGGACCTATAACTGGTATGATCCCCGCGGAAAGATGGGGCTGGAGGAACTGGGGAGTATATTCAGCGACGTATTTCTTCGGGGGGTGCTGAAAAAGAATTGAGTCACAGGAGAAGGGAAAAGATTCTTTTCACCAGAAAAATATGAGGAAGGTATTAAACGATGGACTTCTTGGAAAAACATGAGCTGTATGCATGTCTTCAGTGCGGCAAGTGTACCGGCGGGTGCCCAGTTTCTATGAAGGCCCCTCTCAACATTCGGTCTCTCATGCGCCAAGTCTTGATGGCAGGCAAGCCGGACGTAGCGCTTGAGTGTCCCGGGCTGTGGGACTGTACGACATGCGCGACCTGTACCCTGCGGTGCCCCCGGGGATTGAAGCCCTCGGAGGTCATTGTGGGCCTGAGGGGCGAGCTGGTGGAGGGCGGCAACGTTCCGAAGACGGTCATCGACGCCCTGGAAGGCACCTTTAAACACGGCAACCCCTGGGGAAAGCCGAGGCAGAAGAGGATGGAATGGAAGGGAGACCTGGCAGTCAAGGTCCTTCCCGAAGAAGGGAAGGCCGAATGGCTCTATTACATCGGGTGCGAATCCTGCTATGACCCCAGACTGCAGAGAATCCCCCGCATCCTCTGCCGCGTCCTCGAGACGGCAGGCGTCAGCTTCGGCATCCTCGGGACGAAGGAAAGCTGCTGCGGCAACGAAATCAGGA
>MGQS01000139.1:14288-14609 GCA_001797905.1 Deltaproteobacteria bacterium RBG_16_54_11
CGGGACTCTTTGAGGAATTGAGGGAAGGGAACATCAAAAATTTTCGCGCGTCCGGGGCACAGGCCATCATCACCACCTCTCCTCATTGTTACAATACCTTCGAAACCGAGTACAAGCTCGAGGGATTCAAGGTCCTCCACTATTCACAGCTTCTTGCCGATCTTTTAAAGGAAGGAAAGATCAAGTTTTCCCATGAGGTGAAGAAGAAGGTCGCCTACCACGATCCCTGCTTCCTGGGAAAACAGAATCAGATCTTTGATCCGCCGAGGCAGATACTGAAGGCGATACCCGGTCTCGAGCTCCTTGAGTTTGACAGAAGCA